>NZ_FNSK01000001.1:3127216-3429433 GCF_900105075.1 Rhodobacter sp. 24-YEA-8 | reverse complement strand
GAGCGACAGGATCATCGTATTGATCGCGACAGACTTACCCGAGCCCGTGGTCCCGGCGATCAGGAGGTGGGGCATCTTGGCCAGGTTCGCGACAATCGGGGCACCGCCGATGTCTTTGCCCAAAGCCAGCGGCAGGCGTTGCTGGCCGTCGCCGAATTCGCGGCTGGCGAAGATCTCGCGCAGGAAGACCTTTTCGCGGTAAGCATTCGGCAGTTCGATCCCGATGACCGAGCGGCCCGGCACGGTCGAAACCCGTGCCGACAAAGCAGACATCGAGCGCGCGATGTCATCGGCCAGACCGATCACACGGCTGGCCTTCAGACCCGGCGCCGGCTCCAGCTCATACATCGTCACAACCGGGCCGGGGCGGACCGAGACGATCTCGCCCTTGACGCCGTAATCATCCAGCACCGATTCCAGCATCCGCGCGTTTTCTTCCAGCGCCTCATCGGAAAGCTGCTGGCCGGAAGTGCCCGAGGGCGCCGACAGCAAGGCCAGCGGCGGCAGTTCGAAATCCTGATGCGTCTCGTCGAAACGGAGCGAGGGCTGCGCCTCGGCCTGGGCACGGACCGACTGGGGAACCGGCTTTTTCACCGGCACCTGTACGATCGGGCGGCGATCCAGCACCGGCGCAAGGCGCGGCGCGGCCACCGGTGCCGGATCGTAATCGGGCTCATAATCCTCATCGGGCTGCCAGTCATCAACCGGTGTCTCATATGCCTGAGGTGCCGGCATCTGCGGCGCAGCCACGCGGCGCGCCATCAAAGGCGGCTCGGCACGGCCCGCGGCGGGCAGAACCGGTGCGATTGCAGGCGCCTCTTTTTCCCAGCTCTCCTCGCTCCAGGCGTCATCATCGCTGAATTCGTTACTGAATTCGTCCTGACCGTAAGCGCGATACTCTTCGGAATAGTCGTAGCCGTTTGCGGCCGCCTCATCCCAGGTCAGAGCATCGGTCTCTTCCATCTCATCGGCCTGGGCCAGCGCCTGGGCAGCGGTGAGCGGCGGCTCGGACATCTGCTGCAGGACGCGCGGTTCCTGCGGGATACGCGGGCGGGTATCGGCGATCAGCGGCGCCGGACGGCGCGGGCGCAGCATCGGCGGCTCTGCCCGGCGCGCGGCAATCGCAGCCTGCAACGGGGTCATCGGCGGCCCGGCAGGGGCTGCTGCAGCACTTCCGGCAGCGCCGCGGGCCCGCGCCCGGATCGCATCGGAAATCCGCGCGCGGATACGGTCATCGCCAGGGGCGGCAATGTCATATTGCTCGGCCGGGGAATGCGGTTCGACCAGTTCGGGCTCTGGGTCGACCACGCGGCGCATCCGGGCAAGGAAGCCCAGCTTTTCCTTCGGCATCTCCTGAACAGGCGCAACCGGCGCGGAATAACGCTGATCAGCGCGCAGGGTCGCAGGCGCGTTCCAGGCCGCACCCGCCGCCAGCGGAGCCGGTTCCGGATCGGCGATCAGCGCGGGTTCCGCCCGGGCAATCTCTGCACGCGCAACATCGGCGCGGCGCACCACGGAATTGCGGCTCTGCATCGGCTGCGGCGCACCGTAAGCCGAACTTTGTGCGGCCTGGCGCGGCTCGTGCCGGGGTTCATGGCGCGGCGATACCGGCGCCTCTTTTGCCATCCGGCGGCGTTCCATCATATCGCCCGCCACATTGCGCGCCCGGTCAAGCGCGCCCGACGCCCCCTTGCCCATCAGCTGCATCAGCATCGAATAAATCATGACCGAGCCATGCATCAGCACGAGGCGGATCGTCACCAGCTCGCCCCGGCTGAAGCCGGTCACGAACAAAAGCGCCGCGATGAGGCCGAAAAAGCTGAGGAAAGACACCACGCGCAGCGAAAACTCAATCGAGCCGGGCACGATGCCGACCAGGGCACCGACCACAGTATCGCCGAAAAGCCCGCCATAACCGAAGGAATGCGGCCAGCCCACAGGCACGGTCAGGGTCGAAGCCCAGGCCGAAGCCAGCGCCACACCACCCGCCGCAAAGACGATGCGGCCGATCACCCGATCCGCGCCGCAATGCAGGATAAAGCGCCCGCCCCACAGGCCAAGGATCAACGGGATCGACCAGGCGCCCTGCCCGATCAGGATCGTCAGGGTCGACGCCACAGCCGCCCCGAAACGTCCCAGAATATTGCGCGCCGGCTCCTGGGTGGAAACCATCCAGCCCGGATCCTCGGGCGAATAGCTCGACAGCATCAGCATCACCAGAAAAGCGGTCACGATCAGCGCAATGCCGATCAGCTCGCGGCCACGACGCTCCAGCATTGCCTGGGTGCCCTGATCGAGAAGGGGGTCTCGCTGTCTCATCTGAAAGCTCGCCATGCTTTAGCCGTCCCCTCAACCGAACAGGCAGTCACGAAGCTGAACCAGCCCGCGCCGCGTTTCTTCTTCGGGCGCAACAAGCGCCACCCTTACATAGCCCTTGCCCGGGTTCTCGCCCGCAACATCGCGCGAGAGATATTCCCCGGGCAGCACCCGCACCCCGGTCTGTTGCCAGAGCTTCAGCGTCGCCGCCTCGCCGTCCTGCACGGGCAGCCACAGGAACATGCCGCCATCGGGCAGCCGGAATCCCTGATGACCGGCGAACACCTCGGCGGCCATGCGGTATTTATTCTGGTAAAGCGCGAGGCTCGCAGCGACATGCGCCTCGTCGCGCCAGCAGGCCTCGGCCACCATCTGCAGGGGCAGCGGCAAAGGCGCGCCGGCAAAGGACCGCAACCGGCGGATCCGCGCCATAGACTCCGGCCCGGTCGCAACGAAACCCGAGCGCAGCCCGGGCATATTCGAACGCTTGGAAAGCGAATGGAAGACCGCGTATTTCTCGGGATCGGCACCCTTCTGACCGGCCACATCCAACAGACCCGGAGGCGGTGCCTCGCGCCAGATCTCGGAATAACATTCATCGGCGAAGAGGCGGAAATCGTGTTTCTCCGCAAGATCGAGCAGATCCGCGAGATAGTCACGCGGCGCCACTGCGCCCTGCGGATTGGCGGGCGAACAGATCCAGGCCACCACGGCGCGGTCCAGGACATCAGCCGGAAGCGCTGCATAATCGGGCAGAAAGCCGGTGGCGGCGGTGGCGGGCACATAGACCGGCTCGGCGCCCGCAGCCAATGCGGCCACGGCGTAAACCTGGTAGAACGGGTTCGGCATCAATACGACCGGGCGTTTACCACCCTTAACCTCGGGTGCCAGCGCGAGAGCCGCGTTGAACAGCCCTTCCCGCGTGCCGTTCAGCGCCATCAGCCGGTTTTCAGTAATTTCAACGCCGTAGCGACGCAGGATCCAGCCGGAAATCGCATCGAGCAGCCCGGGGGTTCCGTCATTCGGCGGATAGACCGCAAATCCCCCGACATTCGCCGCAAGGATCCCGGCGACGAAATCGGGCATCGGATGCTTCGGCTCGCCGATGGACATGGCAATCGGTTCGCCGCCCGGAGCGTGCGCATCGAGAAGTTTCCGCAGGCGCGGAAACGCGTAATCCGGCAGGTTCGAAAACCGCTCAGGGAATGCCATAGACTGCCTCTGCCCAGGGTCGTTGATCGCCCCGTTTGACGGTCAGCATAACGCCCTATCCTGCGGCGGTCCAGAATTTATCAACCATCCCCAGGGGGTTAAGGGCATAGATTGTGGCTTTTATGCCCGTGAAACTGCCGGCACGGTTCAGCCCAATGCGCGCTCTGCCGCCGACCCTACCCTGAGAAGCCGGTCCTCGCCCATGGCGGTGCCAAGAAACTGAATGCCGCAAGAGGGTTGCGAGGTCGGCAGCGTCAGCGCGGCAAGCCCCATCAGATTGCCGATCCGCGTATTCCTGAGCGCCAGCAGGTTCTCGCCGATATAGTAATCGCGGTCAGTCTGCAGCCGTTCCGCATCGGGTGGCAGGATCGGCGCGGTGGGCGTCAGGATCGCGTCAAAACCCGCCATCCGGTCACGCCAGAGCGCGCGGATCTCCTCGAGCCGCCGCCAGGCCGCAACATACTCTGCCGCCGTGATTGCAGAACCCGACCGGAAACGCTCAAGGATCGGCGCATACATCTTGCCAGGCGCCGCCTCGATGGTTTCGCGCCAGATCCCCCAGGCCTCGCCGGTGAACAATATCCCCGAAAGCGCCATCGCCTCTTTCAGCTCCGGCAGGTCCACCCGCTCGACCCGCGCCCGCGCCCGGGTCAGCGACGTGCAGGCATCGTGGAAGCCTTTGGCGGGCGCCTCGCGCAGATCGTCCAGCGCCACCGTCTCCAGCACCGCAAAGCGCATACCAGCGACCGCGCTGCCGGTCAGATCAGGGGCGCGCCGCCCTTCCAGCGCGGCAAGCAGCAGCGCGCAATCCTCGACCGAATGGGCCAGCGGGCCGACCGTGTCGAACCGCTCGCATAAAGGCACCACGCCCCGGCCCGACAGCCGGCCCGGGCTGGTTTTCAGCCCTGTCAGATCATTCCAGGCCGCCGGGATGCGCACCGATCCGCCGGTATCCGACCCGATCGCCGCCGGTGCCAGCCCGAAAGCCACCGAGGCCGCCGCCCCCGAAGAAGAGCCCCCGGGCACGGCGCGTTCGTCATTCAGGCAAGGCGGTGTCGCGGTGACCGGGTTCAGCCCCAGGCCGGAAAAAGCCAGTTCCGACATATGGGTCTTGCCCAGACAGACCAGCCCGGAAAGCGTTGCCATTTCAAGGGTTTCCGCATCACGCTCCGGCACACGGCCGCGCAGCAGCGCCGATCCGGCTTCGGTCGCTGTGCCGGCGCTGTCGAAATTATCCTTCCAGCTGACCGGAACCCCGTCGAGCGGCCCCTTGCGAAAACCGGTCCGCGCGCGGTCGGCGGCACCCACCGCCTCGGACCGCGCCCGCGCCTCGGTCGCGCGGGCATAGATGCGCTTTGACAGCGGGTGGTTCGCGATCTGCTCAAGGAAAGCCTCGGCCAGTTCGACCGGGTGGATGCGGCCATCGCCGATGCTGCGCCCGAGATCCGCCGCCGTCATATTGAACCAGATGCCGCTCATGTCGCCCGTCTCTCCGCCAGTCTCGCCACCATTCGCGCCGACGCTAGCGACATGTCGCGCGGGCGACAATCCCGCGCATGGACAAACCGCCGCGCCGGGTCTAGCCATGCCCTATGACGAAGCGGAACCAACACAGCGATGTGCTGATTGCGGGCGGCGGGCTGAACGGGCCGGCGCTGGCGCTGGCTTTGGCGCAAGGCGGGCTGTCGGTCACGGTGGTCGATCAGCGCCCGGCGCCTGCGCGCGCCGAGGTCGGGTTTGACGGTCGCGCCTATGCGCTGTCCATCGCCTCGAAACGACTCCTGAGCGCAATCGGGATCTGGGATCAGGTCGCTGATAAATCGCAGCCGATCCACCGCATCAAAGCCAGCGACGGACGGCCAGGCGAAGGCCCCGCGCCGTTTTTCCTGAATTTCGACGCGGATGAGATCGAAGAAGGCCCGATGGGCTTTATGCTCGAGGACCGCTTCCTCTATGCAGCCTTTCTCGATGCGATGCGCGAGACGCCGGGCGTCACGCTGATCTCGGGCGAGACGGTCACAGACCAGTCGGCGGGCGCGGCGGGGGTGGGCGTGGCGCTTGGGTCGGGCGAGACCCTGGCGGCGCGGCTGCTCGTGGGCTGTGACGGGCGCGGCTCGGGCGTGGCGGCGCGTGCAGGCATCCGCCGGCTGGGCGCAGGCTACGGCCAGACCGCGCTGGTGACGGCGGTGCGCCACGAGATCCATCATCAGGGCTGCGCGCAGCAATTCTTCATGCCGGGCGGGCCTCTGGCGATCCTGCCTTTGGCAGGCGGCCATCATTCCTCGATCGTCTGGAGCGAGGAGAGCGGGCTTGCGGCCCGGATCGCCGCGCTGGATGACGGGGATTTCCTGACTGCACTGAAGCCCCGTTTCGGCGGTTACCTGGGCGAGATCAGCCTTGCCGGCGCACGGTTCACCTATCCGCTGTCGCTGTCGCTGGCCGAGCATTTCGTGTCGGACCGTGTGGCCCTGGTCGGCGACGCAGCCCATGGCGTCCATCCCGTGGCGGGCCAGGGGCTGAACCTTGGCCTGCGCGATGTGGCGGCCCTGACCGAGGTGCTGATCATGGCCCAGCGCCGTGGCGAAGACATAGGCGGCGGTGTTGCGCTGGAAGAATATCAGCGCTGGCGCCGGTTTGATTCGACGCTGCTGGCGCTTGGCATGGATGCGGTGACGCGGCTTTTCTCGAACGATAATCCGATCCTGCGGCTGGGCCGCGATCTGGGGCTGGGAGCGATCAATGCCACGCCAGGCCTCAGACGCCGCTTCATCCGCCAGGCGGCGGGCCTGAGCGGCGAGCTTCCGAAACTGCTGACAGGCCGGCCCGTCTGAGGGGCCCGTCTGAACAGCCGGTCAGAAATGGCTCAGACGGGAACGAACACGCCCTTTTCGGGATCAAACTGTTCCAGCTCGCCCTCACCGGTATTGTTCCACATGCCGTGCAGCGTCAGCATGTCATTCTCGACCGCGTTTTTCACGAAGGGGAAGGTCATCAGGTTCTCAAGGCTGACCAGCACCGCCTCTTTCTCAAGCGCGGGCAGGATCACATCTTCGGGCAGATGCGCGACTTTCTCGAAGCCAGGGCGCAGAATATCCATCCAGCGGCCGACAAAACTGGTCTTTTCTTCCAGTTCGGGCGCATGGCCGGTGCACATGTCATGGCAGCCCTTAACGCCACCGCAATTCGAATGGCCGACCACCAGGATATGCGCGACCTTCAGCGCCGTCACCGCATATTCCACCGCTGCCGAAGTGCCGTGATTCTTGCCATCGGGCGTATAGGGGGGCACGAGGCCCGCGATATTGCGGTGAATGAAGAACTCACCCTCATCCGCGCCGAAAATCGAGGTGACATGGACGCGGCTGTCGCAGCAGGAAATCACCATGGCGCGCGGATGCTGACCGCTTTCCGCAAGGCGGCGATACCACGCCCGGTTGTTCTGATAGCTGGTTGCACGCCAGCCGTGAAAGCGCTGGACAAGGTACTGCGGAAGAATGCGGGCCTGGATCATGGGCTTGCTCCTTGGTTGCTCTGAGTACTTCGCATTTGCAGAAATTGCGAGGGGCAAAATCGCCACAAAACCGATGCGAGCCCTGCAGGTTTAGCGAAGTCGAAAGCAAATCGCTGCAAAGATCTGTGTGGGTAATGGGAAATTTCCGCCAGGGCGGCGCGCGTTGTGATCGCTCTGGCGGTGGTTTTGGGGGTTTGGCCTGGTGGGGCCACGGGGTAAGGCAATGGGGACCATACAGATGCTGCATCCGCAGGAGCGGATCTTGCAGGATGGCGAAGTAATCGCGTCGATCTATCGCAGCCTCGGCACGGCTGCGGCCGATCAAGTCGTAAGCCGCGCACTGGGAGAGCTGGCTCTGGTGCTGGCGGGTCTGGCCAGTCAGATCCGCGATCACGAATTGCAAAGCGCCGACCGGCAGCTGCAAAAGCTCCGCGCCATGGCGGAAAACCTCGGCATGCAGAGCCTGGAGCGCGCGGTATCGGATGCGCGCCTTTGCCTGAGACGGGGCGATGGCACGGCTTTCGCCGCGGTCTGGGCGCGGATTTTGCGGATCGCGCGGCGCTCGCTCAACCCTGGTCCGGAATTCGCCGATGGATCGCTGTAGCCACTGCTGCGGGCCGGGAAAGGTCTCGGGATCACCTGTGTGTTCCCCTCTCGCGAGCGCCCCTTGCAGCCGGAAGCCCGCCAGGCCAGTCTCGCGCAATCACTGACCGCGCGCACCAGGCCCCGGCCTGGCGGCGACATAGAACCGGACCCGATCATGTCAGAGCAGACCAGAGCAGAGCCCCGTTTCCTCGAACCAGGCGCGGAGTCTCTGCCGCTCTATATCGTCACCCCTGCCGGCCTGCCGGAGTTCCTGGCCGGAGAAGGCGCCGCATTCGCGCCCTGGCTGCAGGCCAGCGGCTTTGAGGCGGCGGCGGGCGAACTGCGGTTGCTCCCCGGCGGAGATGGCATCAGGGGCGCGGTTGCGGGGTTGGGCACAGACCGCGCCCGGGCCCGGCAGCGCTTTGTGCTGGCCAAAGCCGCAAGCGCCCTGCCCGAGGGCACGAGCTGGCATTTCGCAACCGATCTCGCCGCCGATCTCGCCTCTGAGGCGGCGCTCGGCTGGCTCCTGGCCTCCTACCGGTTCGACCGCTACCGCCCCGGCAAAGCCCCGGCGCGGCCTGCACAACTCGTGGTGCCCGCCGGCGTCAATGCGCGGCGGATCGAAGCAATGGCGGCGGGCGAATTCCTCACCCGTGATCTGATCAACACCCCTGCCCGCGATATGGGCCCCGACGAGCTGGAAAACGCCTTCCTCGCGCTCGCCGCAGAATATGGTGCCACCACGCAGGTGATCCGGGGTGATGATCTGATCACGCAGAATTTTCCGCTGATTCATGCGGTTGGCCAGGCCAGCCCGCGCGCACCGCGCCTGCTTGACCTTCGCTGGGGCAGCACGGGCCCGCGCCTCACCCTGGTCGGCAAGGGCGTCTGTTTCGACACGGGCGGCCTCGATATCAAACCGCCAAACGGCATGCTCCTGATGAAAAAGGACATGGGGGGGGCTGCCACCACCATGGGCCTTGCAAAGATGATCATGGCCCTGAACCTGCCGATCCGGCTGCGGCTGCTGGTGCCAGCGGTGGAAAACGTGATCGCGGGCAATGCCCAAAAGCCGAAAGACATCGTGACCAGCCGCAAGGGGCTGACGGTCGAGATCAATGACACCGATGCCGAAGGCCGCCTCGTGCTCGCCGATGCGCTGGCCTTTGCGACCGAGGAAGAGACGGATGCGCTGATCACCATGGCGACGCTGACCGGCGCCGCGCGGATCGCGGTCGGCCCCGATCTCGCCCCCTATTGGGCGCAGGATGACGCAATGGCCGCAGCCCTGGAACGCGGCGCGACATCCGGCTTCGACCCGGTCTGGCGGCTGCCCTTCCACGAGGCTTACGAGCCGGTGATCGAACCCGGGATCGCTGATCTCGACAATGCGCCCGGCTTCGGCTTTGCCGGGGCGATCACGGCGGCGCTTTTCCTGCGCCGTTTTGCCGATCACCCGCGCTATATGCATTTCGACATCTACGGCCATACACCCTCTGACGCCCCGGCGCGGCCCAAAGGCGGCGCAGGCCAGGGCGCGCGCGCGATCCTGAACGCCCTTCCCGAAATCCTGGGTCTTTAAGGATGGGCCACTGACATGGACCGCCGGCTGACCCCGTTTTCCGGCCGGATCGGCCATATCTCGCTCCTGAACCGCATCGCGGATGTACCCCTGACCGAGGGCGAGCCGGCGCGGATCGCAACCCCGCTGGCGCCGCTTCTCGCCGCGCCGGCAGGGGCGATTGACCGGCAGCTGATCTTTGGCGATGAGGTCACGACGATCGACCGGCGGGAGGGCCATGTCTTCGTGATGGCCGGGAAAGACGACTATTGTGGCTGGGTGGCGGAAACCAGCCTCACCACGCCGCGCGCGGCCTCGCACCGCGTGCAAAGCCCGGCCACCCATCTTTACCCGGAGCCCCGCGTCCAGGCCCCGCCGCTGATGCCCCTCTGGCTGAATGCCCGCGTCACGGTGACCGGCGAAACCGGCGCCTGGGCGGAAACCCCTGATGGTTTTCTCCCGAAATCGCATCTCGCGGCGCTGGACCAGGTCGCGCCTGATCCGGTCACGGTCGCGCAATCCCTCCTCCACGCTCCCTATCTCTGGGGCGGCAATTCCGCCGCTGGAGTCGATTGTTCGGGCCTTGTGCAACTGGCCTTCCATGCCGCCGGCCTCGCCTGCCCGGGCGACAGCGATCTGCAGCAGAGCATCGGCCAGGCCATCCCCGACAGCGCGCCCCTGCAACGCGGCGACCTTTTGTTCTGGAAAGGCCATGTCGCGCTGATGGTCAGCCCGACCCGGCTGATCCACGCCAATGGGTATTCGATGTCGGTGGCCTATGAAGACCTCACGGCCGCCATCGCCAGAATTCAGTCCCACTACGGGGGCGATCTCATCACCCGCCGCCGCCCCTGACAGCAGATCCGTCGGAACATTGCGCGGCGGCAATTTATCCCGGCAATAACATGCAAGGGTCCTGCGGGGCCGGCATCCATCCGGCAGCCAGGCTGAAATCGTTCCTCTCAGCCCTCAGCCGACGGGCCGGATCAGCTTGCGCTCCAGCACTCTGAGCACCTGTTCCAGCTCATGCCCGCGCCGCAGCACCTGGCCACCCTCACCGAGAACGGCATAGATCCCCTGCTTCAGCCGCAGCTTCGGGCGCTTCTCGATGCGGTAAAGCGGGGTCTCGGCGCTGCGGCGGAAGACCGAGAAAACGGCCGCCTCCCGCCCATGCGAAATGCCGTAATCCCGCCATTCGCCGGCGGCCACCATCATCCCGTAAAGCCGCAGGATTACAGAGAGTTCCTGCCGCTGAAACGCGACGATCTCCGGCTCTTTACCACCCGCCGGAAAGGGAAGGGGCGCTTCCATGTTCATGCAACCAGTCTGCCCGCCGCTTTGCCACAAATCAAGCGCTGCGCGACACAGTCTGGTTACACTCCGGGTCCCACCCCTGTCTCAGGCCGCATCTCTGGCCTCGCCCGTTCGTCGGGTTCAGGCCAATCCGGCGGCGGCGCGAACCTCACCGGTCACCAGCCCGCGCCAGTTCTTTTGCACCGGGTTGAGCCAGCGCGACACCTGCGGATCGCCCGCCTCCACCACGCCCAGCCGCACCAGCAGCGCAGCAATCGCGGCTTCAGAGGCGCGGTGATTGCCGTCGACGGCCTTGATCGCGATGCCGATGCCCCGTTCCGGCAGGATGCCGATAAACACCCCTTCGGCGCCGGTCTTCACCGCCGCGCGGCCACTCGCGGCTCGCATCAGCCCGGTACAGGCGCGGCCTTCGCCCGCGACCAGTTCGGGATGCGCCATCATCGCCTCGCGCAGCGCAACCATCGCCCCGGCCCTGGCGCCCTGCCCCGGTTTCGCATTGGCAAAACCGGCCATTGCGCGGCCAAGCCCTTCCAGGCTCAGCGCGAAATTCGGCGCCGAGCAGCCATCAATCCCCCAGCCCGAGATCTCCTCGCCCGCAACCTCAGAGGTCGCCTCGCGGATCGCACGCTGCAAAGGATGGTCGATCTCGTGATAATCGGGGCCCCAGCCCTGATGCTGCACCACGGTCAGGAAACCGCAATGTTTGCCCGAACAATTATTGTGCAGCTGGCAGGGCGCCTCTCCCTCGCGGATCAGCCGGTTGCGCTCCTCGCGGTCGGCGGGCTCATGCGCGCCACAGCGCAGATCCGGCTCGACAAGTCCCAGATCTTCCAGCCAGCGCCCGGTCTTTGACACATGCAGATGCGCGCCCTCATGGCTTGCGCAGGCCAGTGCCAGATGCTCGCTCCCCAGCCCGCGATCCGCCGCCGCGCCGGTTTCGATCAAAGGCAGAGCCTGGATCATCTTGCACGACGAGCGGGGAAAAATCACCGCCGACGGATTCCCCCATGCCTCGATGATCCCCTTGGCATCGCAGATCACCGCATGCCCCAGATGGGTGCTTTCCAGCACGCCACCGCGCCAGAGTTCCGCCAGCGGAGCCGCTCCGCTATCGACCCTGCGACCGTCACTTCCTGTTTTCCGCGCCATTCCGTCCCTCACAGATGTGCGATTTTCTGCGCAGAGGGCTTTTACCCCCTGCCATTTTTAAGTATTTCTGCAATATCGGGTTCAGAAAGCGCCTGCCAGATCAGAATGGCCCCTATCAGAACGGCCGCAAGACTGAGGCAAGGCGTAAACAGAGGCAAGAGACAGCTTGGAGGCTGCGTCAGACATATGACTATCGCCCTTCGTCGCGCCATTGGCGTCTGCGCAATCATCCTGGCCGCCCCCTTCGCGGCATCGGCTCAGGAATCGACCAATCTCGTCACGTCAATGACGGACTGGAACGTCTTTGTGGACGGCAACCCGAAAGAATGCTGGGGCGTCTCGAAACCGCGGGAATCCGTCAATACCAAGGATGGCCAGCCGGTTTCAGTGCGGCGTGGTGACGTTCTGCTTTTCGTGACCTATCGTCCGGGTGTGGCGCCGCAAGTGTCATTCACCGGTGGCTACCCCTTTGCCAGCGGCTCGACCGTGACGGTCGCGGTCGGCAGCTCGACCTTTAATCTGTTCTCGGATGGCGAATGGGCCTGGTCGGGTTCGGCCGAAGACGATGTCACCCTGATCCGCGCGCTGCGCGGCGGTGCCGATGCGGTGATCACGGCGCGTTCGGGCCGTGGCACCCAGACCCGCGACAAGTTCAGCCTGCGCGGTTTCTCGGCCGCGATGGATGACGCGGCTGCACGCTGCAAATAAGCCGGTTCACCAGCAAATGTTACGCGCTCCGCCCTTGGCGGGGCGCTTTCATTTTCGCCACTTTCATTTTCGGGGCCAATCGCATATAGCGCGCCCTGACAACAGCCAGATCGCCTGTAGCAAGGCTCTATCCTGAAGGATCTGCCAGATGAACGACCTTACCCCCGCCCGCGCGGTTGATGCCCCGATCACGCAAGATGTGATGACGATTCCGCGCAAACTGCCGGAGACGGACAAGGTCAATCTCGTCGGCCTGACCCGCGCCCAGCTGAAAGACGCGCTGATCGCCGCCGGCACGCCCGAGAAACAGGCTAAGATGCGGGTCGGCCAGGTCTGGCAATGGGTTTACTATTGGGGCGTGCGCGATTTCGCACTGATGACCAATCTCGCGAAAGACTACCGCGCGCTGCTGGCGGCGAAATTCGAGATTGCACTGCCCGAGATCGTGACGCGCCAGGTCTCGGCCGATGGCACCCGCAAATACCTTCTGCGCATCGCCGGTGGCCATGAGGTCGAGGCGGTCTATATTCCCGAGGAAGGCCGCGGCACGCTTTGTGTGTCGAGCCAGGTCGGCTGCACGCTGACCTGTTCCTTCTGCCATACCGGCACGCAGAAACTGGTGCGCAACCTGACGGCGGGCGAAATCGTCGGCCAGGTCATGCTGGCGCGCGACGACCTCGGCGAATGGCCCGAACCCGGCCAGGGCTCGACCGGCGAGCGGCTTTTGTCGAATATCGTGCTGATGGGCATGGGCGAGCCGCTCTATAATTTCGACTCCGTCCGTGACGCGATGCTGATCGTGCGCGATGATGAGGGCATCGCTTTGGGCCGCCGCCGCATCACGCTTTCGACCTCGGGCGTGGTGCCGGAGATTGCGCGCTGCGCCGAAGAAATCGGCTGCCAGCTTGCGATCAGCTTCCACGCCACCACGGATGAGGTGCGTGACAAACTGGTGCCGATCAACAAGAAATGGAACCTCGCGACGCTGCTGGGCGCGCTGCGCGACTATCCGCGCCTGTCGAATTCGGAACGCATCACCTTTGAATATGTGATGCTCAAGGGCGTGAACGACTCCGACGCCGATGCGCGCCGGCTGGTGAAGCTGATCCAGGGCATCCCCGCCAAGATCAACCTGATCCCCTTCAACGAATGGCCGGGCTCGCCCTATGAACGCTCGGACTGGGAACGGATCGAGGCTTTCGCCGATATCATCTACAAGGCCGGCTATGCCTCGCCGATCCGCACCCCGCGTGGCGAGGATATTATGGCGGCCTGTGGTCAGCTGAAATCCGCGACCGAACGCGCGCGCAAATCCCGCGCACAGATCGCAGCGGAAACCGCAGGCGCCTGAGAAATCCGAGATGGCTGCGATATTGCAACCGTAATGTCGCAGGGCTGAGACCTGACTGTCAGAAAGCGCCGCTACCTGTCCCGCCATGAAACGCGACGACAGGAGTTCGCCCATGCGCCCCGGCTTCACCCTTGCTTTGACCACTGCCCTGACCGGCCTCATCGCCCTGCCCGCCATGGCGGAAGAGAAGTTCCCCGTCAGTCTGGCCGGCCATGCTTTCCTGCCGGCCTTTACCATGGTGACCCCACCGGCCGACGCGCCACGTGACCTCTGGGTCTCGGGGAAGTTCACCGGCAAGACCCGCAATGAGGCGCCGATGAGCGTGATGGGGGATGTCGGCAAGGCCTATGGCGCGCATCCGACCGGGATTTCGCTGCCCTTCATCGGCCAGCCGGTGCAGGGCTTGTCGGGCTTTGCGATGAACCGCGCGGAAGATGGCAGCTGGTTCACGCTGACCGATAACGGGTTCGGCTCAAAGCTGAATTCCCCCGACGCGATGCTGATGTTCCACCGCCTGGCCCCCGATTTCACCTCTGGCAAGGTCGAACGGCTGGAGACGGTGTTCCTGAAGGATCCCGGCCATGTCGTCCCCTTCCGCATCGCGAATGAGGGCACGGAAAGCCGATATCTGACCGGCGCGGATTTCGACCCGGAATCGATCCAGTACCTGAATGACGAGATCTGGATCGGCGAGGAATTCGGCCCCTTCATCCTGCGCGTCGGCCTCGATGGCGTGGTGAAATCGGTGCATCAGACCATGATGGATGGCGTGGCCCTGACCGGCCCCGACACGCCCGGCACCGTGGTTCCTGCGGTTCCCGGCACCGATTACCGCGTCCAGCGCTCGGGCGGCTATGAGGGTATGGGGCTGCAGCCCGGCAGCAATCTGCTGTGGGGTATGCTGGAAAAACCGCTGCTGATCGAAGGCGGCGAGATCGAGGGCGATTTCCTGCGCGTCTTCACCTTTGACACGGTCAAAGCCGACTGGACCGGCGACAGCTTCAAATTCCGCCTGGCAGAAGGCGCAAAAGCCATCGGCGATCTCAACTTCATCGACGAGACCCGCGCTTTGGTGATCGAGCGCGACAATGGTGAAGGCGACGCCGCGCTGGCCTGTGCCGAGGGCGCGACTGATATGGCCAGCTGCTACCCGCAGCCGGCACGGGTGAAGAATATCGTGCTGGTCGACACCGCCGCGATTGACGCGGATGGCTTCATCAGACGCATCGGCCATATCGACCTGATGGATATCCAGGATCCGGACGGCAAGGCACTGGCCGGGCTGAAACCGGCAGAGGGGCCGTTCACCTTCCCCTTCTTCACCATCGAGGATGTGGCGCGGGTGGATGAGACCCATATCCTGGTCGCCAATGACAATAACCTGCCCTTCTCGGGCGGGCGTGAGATCGGTCGCGCGGCGGATAACGAGTTCATCCTGCTCTCGGTGCCGGAACTGCTTGCAGCACGCTGAAGCCGTTTCGGCCCCGGGGCGTGCCCCCCGGGGCCGGGCGCCTTGGGCGCTACATTCCTTCCAAAGGCCGGGCCCCCTGCCCGGCCTTTGCCACATGCGCGCCGCTTGACCTCTGGCTTCGGCCTGCTACGCCTGTGACATGTCGCAGCCCTTGATCTCCAATCAGACCGCCCGCCGGATCTTTCTTGACCGCCATGCGCTTGCCGAGGCACCAACCGGCCCGGCCACCGGCGCCGCCCTTGCGGCCCTGATCGACCGCATCGGCTTTGTCCAGATCGACAGCATCGCCACGGTCGGGCGGGCACATGACATGATCCTTTACGCGCGGCGACAAAGTTACCGGCCGGACGGGATGAAACCGCTGATCGAGCGTGACCGGCTCTTGTGGGAGCACTGGACCCATGACGCCTCGATCCTGCCGGTCTCGGTCTTCCCACATTGGCATCACCGTTTCGACGAGAACCGGCGGACATTGGTAAAGCGCTGGACCGGCTGGCAAAAACCCGGTTTCGAGGCCGAATTCGACCGGATCTTGCAACATGTTTCGGATCACGGGCCCGTCAGTTCTTCGGATTTCACCAAGGACACGCCGCGCGAAAAGGGCAGCTGGTGGGACTGGCATCCGTCCAAGGCGGCGCTGGAATATCTCTGGCAGTCGGGCGCATTGGCGATTGCCCGGCGCGATGCCTTTCGCAAGGTCTATGATCTGGCGGAACGGGTCATCCCTGCCGCGCTCCATCATCACAGGCCCGATCGGGAAGAAACCGTGGACTGGGCCTGTCGTTCGGCACTGGACAGGCTTGGCTTTGCGACCAGCGGCGAACTTGCAGCCTATTGGAAGGCCATCAGCCCGGCAGAGGCACAGAGCTGGTGCGCGGCGGCACTGCGCCGGGGCGAGATAGCAAAGGCGCAGATCGAGGGCTGGCAGGGGCAAAGCCGCGAGGTCTTGCTCTGGCCAGACACGCTGATCGAAAGGCCGCCCGAACCTCCGGGTAGGATCAGGATCCTGTCGCCCTTTGACCCTGCCCTGCGGGATCGCAAACGCGCAGAGTTCCTCTTTGGCTTCTTCTACCGCATTGAAATCTATGTCCCGGAAGAAAAGCGGCAGTACGGCTATTACGTCTTTCCGGTCCTGGAGGGTGACCGGATCATCGGCCGGATGGATGTGAAGGCCCATCGTTCCAACGGGTGCCTGCGGGTCGCAGGGTTCTGGCCTGAGGCTGGGATCCGGGTCGGAACCGGGCGGCAGGCGCGACTTCGTGCCGAAATGGAACGGCTCGCGCGGTTTGCCGGCTGTACGACGACAGAATGGTTGCCGGGCTGGGATCGCTCCGCGCTCTGACTGCCCATCTCGTTCCTGCAAACGACCCCGCTCCGATGACAGGTGACTTTGCAGAGCTTCGCAGCGATGGGCCTCTCCTAGGGCAACAACTCTCCGACGACCTGATCCCGGTCATGGACCGTCAGCCGCCGCTGGGTTGGATGCCAGTCGGCCGCCCCCCAAGAGCCTTGGCCCAGATGTCGTGGCATCCCCCCGCCGGAACCTGCACAGGGCCACATCAGATCAGAAGTCTTCCCATTGCTGCGCGCTGTCATGGGTGCCGGTACGGGCGATCGGAATCGGCTGGAACCCTTCGGGCGTGCGGGCCGGGGTGGCAAGACGGATCTCCGGCGCCCGTTTCGCCGCCTCTTTGGCTGCGGGCACCACAAAGCGCAGCAGCGTTTCACTCAGTTTCTGCGCATCATTATGCAGCGCGTCGGAAGAGGTTGTGCTCTGCACCACGACAGCCGCATTGCGCTGCGTGACCTCGTCCAGCTGTTTCACGCCGGTATTGATTTCCGAAAGACCAAGCGACTGCTCCCGCGCCGAAGCCGCGATATCAGCGATCAGCGTGGTCACCGAATGGATGCGCTCGATCATCCGGTTCAGCGCAGATCCTGTTTCATGCACGAGGGCAGAACCTGCCTCGACCTGCTCGGTCGACTGGCTGATCAGACGCTTGATCTCGCGCGCCGATTCGGAAGCACGCTGCGCCAGCGACCTGACTTCGGATGCGACAACGGCAAAGCCCTTGCCTGCCTCGCCCGCCCTTGCAGCCTCGACCCCGGCATTCAGCGCCAGAAGATTGGTCTGGAACGCGATATCGTCAATCACATCGGTGATACGGGTGATCTGGCGCGAGCTTTGTTCGATCTGCTCCATGGCGGTGATCGCGCGGTGAACGACCTGGCCGCTTTCCTCGGCCTGACGCCCGTTTTCGGCCATTTGCGTATCGGCATTGGCGGCGTTTTCGGCGGTCGACTGCACGCTTGCCGTCAGCTCATCCAACGCGGCGGCGGTCTCTTCCAGCGTCGCGGCCTGGGTTTCTGTCCGGTTCGACATATCCTGCGAGATCGTGTTGAACTCTGCCGCACCGCTGTCGATCGAGCCGGCAATCTGGCGGATCATCACCATGGTTTCCGCCAGCATATCGACCACACCATTGAAATTCTGTCGCAATTCTTCGTAACGGACCGGGAAGGGATCCTCTGCCGGATTGGAGATCGCCGCCGTCAGATCCAGCCCGGACAGCCGCGCCAGTGAATCCGACAGGTCCCGCACGACCCGGCTCTGCTCGGCCTCCCGACGGGTCGATTCCTCACTCATCGCTTCGGTCTCAACCACCGACCGGCGCCAATCCTCAAAACCGCGGGCAAAGGTGCCGATCTCATCCTGACGGCTCAGCGCGGGCACCTCGACCGTGGAGTCACCACTGCGAATCCGCTCCAGCACCTGCGAAAGCGATCCAAGCGGTCGCAGCAGCCCCCGATTGGCCAGGAACAGTATAAGGGCACCGATCAGAGATGCGATGCCGACCCCGATGATCCCCTGGATCTCGGCCGAACGCAGATCTCCGCGCAAGACCGTCTCGGGCACGAAATTACACAGGATCCCGATAACTGTTCCGCTCAGATCACGGATCGGAATCAGGTTGACCGAATAGGTTTCGCCGAAAAGCACCGCCGGGCCCATATAGCGCTCGCCCCGCAGGATATAGGACCTGGCCGGGTGATCGAGGCCCAGCGGAGAGTCCACCCAGCGGCGCCCGGCCTCGTCAAAGATGCTGGTGGTCATCCGGAAAAAATCGCCGCGCGCATCATCCCAGCGGAGGATCGAGAAATGCGTGCCGGCGGTCTTTTTCGCCTCATCCACCATAGTGTGGTTGCTGAAGGTCGGGATCCCGTCCCAGACGGCGTCGGTCACGTTTCCGCTTGCATCAATCTGATAGCTGAGCCCCGAGAAAGTGTCCTGCGTGATCTCGGCGGTCATACGCGTGGCCATCAGGATCAGCGTCTGCAGTCTTTCCTCAACCACCTGCGAAACTTTGTGACTGGCGAGCCAGACGCCGAGCCCCCCCACAAGCAGGAACATGACAAGCGAAAGGCCGGTCAGCTTGGTGACGAGGCCGAGTGAACGCAGCCGATTCATTGGATAAACCCCCGGGGTCAGACATGTTGCCCCGGCAGAATCGGACAAGCGGGTATAGATTCGGTTAGTGGGAATGGGGGTAATTCGATTTGTTGCTATTATTCCCTGACCCACATGCGCCCGCCAGCATTCCCCGGCCACCGACCGTGTCTGGTGCTTCCCGCCCCCGCGTCTCCCGGCTATAAAGCGCGGATGCGACAGACCCTTTCCGAGATTTACGAGGCCCGGGTGGCCGATGGCAGCCTGCGCCCCGACCCGGCACAGCGCGATGTATTGCCCCTGCTCGAGAGCCTGCGCGACTGGCTCGAAAGCCATCCGCCGCGCAAAGGCGGCTTTCTGTCGGGCCTGTTCGGCAAGGCACCTCCGGCGGCACCGAAAGGGCTCTATCTCTGGGGCGGCGTCGGGCGTGGCAAGTCGATGCTGATGGATCTTTTCACCGAAATGACGGCGATCGAGGCGAAACGCCGCGTGCATTTCCATGCCTTCATGCAGGAAATCCATCACGGGATGCATGAGGCGCGCAAGACCGGCGTCGAGGATGCGCTGGCGCCGGTGGCGGCAAAGATCACGCGCGAGCTGCGGTTGCTGGCCTTTGACGAGATGCAGATCACCGATATCACCGATGCGATGATCGTGGGGCGGCTGTTCGAGAAATTCTTTGCGGCGGGCCTGGTGGTGGTGGTGACCTCGAACCGCCCGCCCGAGGATCTGTACAAGAACGGGCTGAACCGGCAGCTCTTCCTGCCGTTCATCGACATCCTGCGCGAAAAGCTGGTGATCCATGAGATCGTCAGCGCCAATGATTATCGCCAGCACAGGCTGACCGGGGCGCAGGTCTGGTTCCAGCCCGCCGGCAGCAATCACGGCCGGATCGATGCGATCTGGAACGACCTTACCGGCGGCGCGGCGGGCACGGCGCTGCGGCTGCCGGTCAATGGCCGCGAGGTCGAGTTGCCGCGATTTGCCAGCGGTGTCGGGCGCGCGGGCTTCTACGATCTTTGCGCCCGCCCGCTGGGGGCCGCAGATTTCCTTGCCATCGCCAGCGCCTGCCGGGTGCTGATTCTGGAAGATATCCCGCAGCTCTCGGCATCGAACTATAATGAGGCAAAGCGTTTTGTGACGCTGGTCGACGCGCTTTACGAGGCAAAGGTGCGGCTGATCGCCTCGGCAGCGGATGAGCCGGAGCGGTTATACCTCGAAGGCACTGGTGCCTTTGAATTCGAACGCACCGCGAGCCGGCTGCGCGAGATGCAGGACGCGACATGGGGCTCCGATCACAGGGATCCCGGTACAGAATAAGGTGCCTCCGGGTCCCCGGTCCGCCAGTATGACTCCGGGGGTCAGCCGTGGAATATCTGCCATATCAGACGCAATGCCATAGCGCCCGAGGTCACGACCAGCAGCGGCCGGATCAGCTGCGCCCCGATCCGCATGGCCAGCTTCGCCCCGATCCAGGCGCCGAGCGTCTGGGTCAGCGCCATACCCAGCCCCACCAGCCAGAGCACATTTCCCGAAGGTATGAACACCGCAAGCGAGCCGAGATTTGACGCGAAATTCAGGAGCTTGGTATGGGCGGTGGCCCGCAGCACCCCATATCCGGCCAGCAGCACGAAACCCATCATGAAGAAGCTGCCAGTTCCGGGGCCAAAGAACCCGTCATAAGCCGCGATGGCAGGCACGATGGTAAAGGCGAAAACCGCGGGCTTCATCCGCTGCACCCGGTCCTGATCGCTCAGCCCTTTGCGAAAGGCAAAAAAGCCCGCCACCGCGATCAGCACGACCGGCATGATGATCCGCAGAAGATCGGCCGAGAGCAGATGGGCCACCATTGCGCCCGCCGCCGCCGCCAGGGCCGAAATCACCGCCATCGGCAGCTGTTCTGACAGGCGCACATGGCCCGCTTTGGCATAGGTCAGCGCGGCGGTGCCAGAGCCGAAGCTGCCTTGCAGCTTATTGGTGGCCAGCGCCTCGATCGGCGAAACACCGGCCAGCAGCAAAGCGGGCACCGTGATCAGACCGCCGCCGCCGGCGATGGAATCGATCATCCCCGCCACAAAGGCCGCGAGCATCAGGAAAAGCGCCAGATCCGTCGCGATTTCAAACATGTCAGAGCCCGAGCCGCCGGCTCACCCGCCCGACAACCGCGCCGCTTTTCAGCGCCCAGCCCGGATCGGTACTGTAATCCACAAAGCCAAGCCGCGCATAATAGGCCAGCCCCGGGCGGTTATCGGCGCGGATCGTCGCGTTCAGAACCGCCACCCCCGCCGCGCGGGCGGCAGCTCCCGTCGCCGCGAAAAGCGCCTGGCCGATGCCGCGCGCCTGGACATCCGATGCAACGAAGGTCCCGATCTCGGCCCAGCCCTCCGGCAGCGCCGGGTTGGGAGAGACGACCTGAAAGCCGATCACCCGGCCCCCGAGCTCGGCGACATGGCAGCAGATGCCATCTTCCGGTGCGATATAGCGCGCGAGGATATCGGCCTCCTCGCGCTCGTCCTCATAGGCGGTGGTACCGCCCTCGCGGATGATCTGGTTTTGCAATTCCGTCATCGCGGGTGCATCAGCGGGCAAGGCGCGGCGGATAATCATGCCGCGAACTCTTCGCGCGCATAGCCCTGCAGATACAGCAGAGCCGTCAGATCCCCGTGATTGACCCGGATCTTCGCCTCGGCCTGAACCTTCGGCTTGGCATGAAGTGCGACCCCGGTCCCCGCGCGATGCAACATCGGCAGGTCATTGGCACCGTCGCCCACCGCGATCACCTGATCAGCGCCGATCCCGAGCCTGGTGGTGATTTCTTCCAGTGCCGTCACCTTGGCCTCTTTCCCGAGGATCGGATCCGCAACCATCCCGGTCAGCTTCCCATCCGCAACCAACAGCGTATTGGCGCGGTTCTCATCGAACCCGAGCCGCGCCGCAATGGCCGCAGTAAAGGCGGTAAACCCGCCCGAGACCAGCGCCGTATAAGCGCCCTGCGCCTTCATGGTGTTCAACAGCACTGTGCCGCCCGGCATCAGCGTGATCCGGTCCCGGATCACGCCCGCGATCACGCTTTCCGGCAGACCTTTCAACAGGCCCACGCGCTCGCGCAAAGCCGCCTCGAAATCCAGCTCGCCATTCATCGCCCGCGCAGTGATGCCCGCGACATGCGCGCCCACACCGGCCTCATCGGCCAGCTCGTCGATACATTCCTGGCGGATCATCGTGCTGTCCATATCGGCAATCAGCAGCTGTTTTTTCCGCCCCGCCCCGGGCTGAACCGCCAGATCCAGTTTCAGCGACTGGAGATCGTGCCAGACCTGATCCACATTGTCCGGCACATTCGCCAAAGGGAACTCTGCCGCGACACCCGGATCCAGCCAGCGGGCATCGCCGCCACCCCAGGCATTGCGCAGGCTCTCGACCGTTTCGCGGTTCAGAATCGGGGTCTCGGGGCTGGTCAGCAAAGTGGCGATGAACATCTGGCCTCCGGGCGCGTCTGGGAACTCAGGCATGGTTTCAGCCCGGGAATTACGCGCTTTCCGGGGCCAAAGCCAGCGCGCCGGAGTTCTTTTGCACCTGCATCGCAAGCGCCGCATTGCAGCGATTGACATTGTCATTAAATAATCCATACCTCTATTTATGCGAAAGATTATTGCGCATTCATAATTTTCGGCGCGTGACAGGTGAGGCGACCATGACCGAAGCAAAAGCTCCCACGGAGATCAGCACAGGCGCAAAGCCGGTGAAGGATAAGCCCTGGCTCTTTCGCACCTATGCCGGCCATTCGACCGCCAGCGCCTCGAACGAGCTCTATCGCGGCAACCTCGCCAAGGGGCAGACGGGTCTCTCGGTTGCCTTCGATCTGCCGACCCAGACCGGCTATGACAGCGATCATGAGCTTTCGCGCGGTGAGGTCGGCAAGGTCGGCGTGCCGGTCTGCCATCTGGGCGATATGCGGTCCCTGTTCAAAGATATCCCGCTGGAACAGATGAACACCTCGATGACGATCAACGCGACGGCGCCCTGGCTGCTCGCGCTGTATGTTGCCGTGGCCGAAGAACAGGGCGCGGATATTTCCCAGCTCCAGGGCACGGTTCAGAATGACATCATCAAGGAATATCTCTCGCGCGGAACCTATATCTGCCCGCCAAAGCCAAGCCTGCGGCTGATCACCGATGTCGCCGCCTGGACGGGTAAGAACCTGCCAAAATGGAACCCGATGAATGTCTGTTCCTACCATCTGCAAGAGGCCGGCGCGACGCCGGAACAGGAGCTGGCATTTGCCCTCGCGACCGCCTGCGCGGTGCTCGATGATCTGAAAGGAAAGGTCGCGGAAAAGGACTTCCCCAAGATGGTCGGGCGGATTTCCTTCTTCGTCAATGCGGGTATCCGCTTTGTGACCGAGATGTGCAAGATGCGCGCCTTTGTCGATCTCTGGACCGAAATCTGCCGCGACCGCTATGGCATAACTGACGAGAAATACTCGCGTTTCCGCTATGGGGTGCAGGTGAACAGCCTTGGCCTTACCGAACCGCAGCCGGAAAACAACGTCTATCGCATCCTGATCGAGATGCTGGCAGTGACCTTGTCGAAAAAGGCCCGGGCGCGGGCGGTGCAGCTGCCCGCCTGGAATGAGGCGCTTGGCCTGCCGCGGCCCTGGGATCAGCAATGGTCGCTCCGTATGCAGCAGATCCTGGCTTACGAAACCGACCTGCTGGAATATGACGATCTGTTTGACGAGAACCCCGCCATCGACCGCAAGGTCGAGGCGCTGAAACAGGGCGCGCGTGACGAGCTGGCGCAGATCGACGCCATGGGCGGCGCAGTCGCCTCGATCGAATATATGAAATCGCGGCTGGTCGAGGCCAATGCCGAACGCATCGGCCGCATCGAGACCCAGGAGACCATCGTCGTCGGCGTCAACCGCTGGCGCGAAACCGAACCCTCGCCCCTGACCACCGGTGATGGCGCGATCATGGTCATCGATGAAGCGGCCGAGGCCGATCAGCTTGACCGCCTGCGCGCCTGGCGCGAGGCACGCGACGAGGCACGCGTCCGCGAAGCCCTGGAAGAGTTGCGCGAGGCAGCCGCCCAGGGCCGCAATATCATGCCGCCCTCGATCAAAGCGGCCAAAGCCGGCGCAACCACCGGCGAATGGGGCGAAACCGTCCGCAAAGCTTTTGGCCAGTATCGCGGGCCTACAGGTGTGTCGAAGAACCCCTCGAACCGCACCGAAGGGCTGGAGCCGATCCGCGAGGCGGTCTCGGCCGTCTCGGCCCGACTGGGCCGGCAATTGTCCTTCCTTGTGGGCAAGCCCGGCCTCGACGGCCACTCGAACGGCGCCGAACAGATTGCGGCCCGCGCCCGCGATTGCGGCATGGAGATCCATTACGAAGGCATCCGCCTGACACCTGCCGAGATCGTCGCCGCCGCCGCCGACCAGGACGTGCATGTCGTCGGCCTCTCGATCCTTTCCGGCAGCCATATCCCGCTGATCTCCGATATGATGGAGCGGATGCGGGCGGCGGGCCTGACCGTCCCGGTTGTCGTGGGCGGCATCATCCCCGAGGATGACGCGGTAAAGCTGCGCGCCATGGGGGTCGCCGCCGTTTATACGCCGAAGGATTTCGAGCTGAACCGGATCATGATGGATATCGTGACCCTGGTGGACCCGGAGCCCGAGGCCGCGTGAGCATCTGCTTTTCCGCATTCGCGGCCCGGGGTCGCGACCTGTTCTCCCGGTCTGCATGGGCGGTATAGCGAATTACCACCCCTGTCGGCCCGTCTCGCAGATTGATGATTGCCCCATCAGGTCAGTCAATTTGACCGGCACATACGGCATATATTACGGTATCTACGCCAATCATCACTCATAGTGCCGGTATTCTGGCAAATTTTCGGGCAGAATGCCGTATTGCCCTTATGCCTGTCCTCAAACTGCTTTATTTCGCGCCAATGTGAATAATCTTCAGGCGAATCGGCGGAACAAGAATGCCTCATCTGGACGAGAGACTTGAATCCATCCTTGCCGAGGTGATCCGGCGCAACCAGGGCGAGCCCGAATTCCACCAGGCGGTGCGCGAGGTTCTCGAAAGCCTTGGTCGCGTGGTCGCCAAGCGCCCCGACCTTCTCGAAGACGCGCTGATCGAGCGTATTTGCGAACCAGAACGCCAGATCATTTTCCGCGTGCCGTGGATTGATGATGCGGGCCAGGTCCGCATCAACCGCGCCTTCCGCGTGCAATTCAATTCAGCGCTTGGCCCCTATAAGGGCGGCATCCGGTTCCACCCTTCGGTGAATGTCGGGATCATCAAGTTCCTCGGCTTTGAACAGACCTTCAAGAACGCGCTGACCGGCATGCCGATCGGCGGCGGCAAAGGCGGCTCGGATTTCGACCCCAAGGGTAAATCCGACCGTGAAATCATGCGCTTCTGCCAGTCGTTCATGCTCGAACTCCACCGCCATATCGGAGAATATACAGACGTTCCCGCAGGCGATATCGGCGTCGGCGGCCGCGAGATCGGCTATATGTTCGGCCAGTACAAGCGCCTGACGAACCGCTACGAGGCAGGCGTTCTGACCGGCAAGGCGCTGTTCTACGGCGGCTCGCGCGCCCGCACCGAGGCAACCGGCTACGGCAATACCTATTTCGTGCAATCGATGCTGGGGACCAAAGGCACCTCGTTCGACGGCAAGAAAGTGGTGATTTCCGGCTCCGGCAACGTGGCGATCTACAGCCATGAGAAGGTCACTTCGTTTGGCGGCAAGGTCATCGCGATGTCCGACAGCTCGGGCTATATCGTGGATGAGAACGGCATCGATCTCGACCTGATCCAGGAGATCAAAGAGGTGCGTCGCGCCCGGATCTCGGAATATCTGCGCATCAAGGGCGAGGGCAAAGGCGTCTGGTTCGTCAAGGCGGGCGAAGGCTCGATCTGGGACGTGCCCTGTGACGTGGCGATGCCTTCGGCCACGCAGAACGAGCTGACCGGCAAGGATGCAAAGGCTCTGGTGAAGAATGGCGTGATCGCGGTCGGCGAAGGCGCGAATATGCCCTCTACCCCGGATGCCGTACGGATCTTCCAGGATGCAGGCGTGCTCTTCGCTCCCGGCAAGGCGGCAAATGCTGGTGGCGTGGCCACTTCGGCGCTCGAAATGCAGCAAAATGCCAGCCGCGACAGCTGGACCTTTGATCAGACGGAAGCGCGTCTCGCAACGATCATGAAGAACATCCACGACACCTGCGCCGGTACGGCCGAAGAATTCGGCGCGCCGGGCGATTACGTGATGGGCGCGAATATCGCGGGCTTCGTGAAAGTGGCCGAAGCGATGCGGGCGCTCGGCGTCATCTGATCCTGGCCGGACGGCTTCCCGGATGTGTTAAAGCAAGGGGCGTGGCTGCGAGGCTGCGCCCCTTTTGCATGGCGGGTCGCTGTTCCGCCCTTGCATGAAGCGATTCGCTCCTGTTGTATGGCCACCCTCTCGTGACAGGAGCCTCCTCATGAAGACCCGTAAACTCGGCCGCCACGATGTCGGCGCCATTGGATTTGGCGCGATGTCCCTGGGCGGGATGTTTGGCGCGACCGATGAGGCAACCAGCCTCAGCGCGCTGGATGCCGCCTGGGAAGCCGGCATCACCCATTTCGACACCGCCAATATCTATGGCATGGGCATCTCGGAAACCATGATCGGCACATGGCTGAAGACGCGCGGACATTCCCCGGTGATCGCCACCAAAGCCGGAATCGTCGATGGCACCCCGCGCCGGATCGACAATTCCGAACCCTATCTGCGGAGCGAACTGGAGGCCTCGCTGAAGCGCCTGGGCCGCGATCACGTCGATCTCTTCTACATCCACCGCCGCGAGGCAGACCGCCCGCTGGAAGAGGTGATCGGCACCCTGTCGCGGCTGATTGAGGAGGGAAAGATCGGCGGCTACGGCCTCTCCGAGATTGCGCCCGCCACTCTGCGCCGCGCCCATGCGATCCATCCCTGTATGGCGGTGCAGAATGAATATTCGCTCTGGACCCGCCAGCCAGAGCTCGGCGTGATCCAGGCCTGCGCTGAACTTGGCACTACATTCGTGGCCTTTTCGCCACTGGCGCGCGGCATGCTGGGCGAGACCGCGCTGGCGCCGCCGACCGACGGATTCCGCGGGCGCAATCCACGCTTTACCGAACCGGCCTTCTCGCGCAATACAGCAAAGATTGAAAGCTTCCGCGCCTTTTGCCGCGAGAGAGGCTGGACCACATCCGCCACCGCCCTCGCCTGGACCTTGCAAAAAGGCGACCATATCCTGCCCATCCCCGGCACCCGCAGCGCCGCGCATCTGCGGCACTGGCTGGCAGCTGACGAGATCAGCTTCACGGCTGAAGACCAAGCCCGGATCGACCAGTTGCTTCCCGCAGGTTTTGCAGAAGGCGACCGCTACGGCGATCACCAGCTGGCAGGTGTCGAGCGTTACTGCTGACCGCGCCCTGGCCGAAGACAGGCATTCGGCGTTCGCCCCGGCCCGGTATCGGTCACAGCCCCGCAGGCCGCGCAGCGGTAATGATCGGGGCCAATATGGCGTTCAAGCCGCCAGCGACAGGCGCGGGTCAGGGTTGACCCGCGCCTGTAATACCACAGCCCGAAAAAGAGCAAAGCAAGGCCAATGGGGAGAAACAGGATCATGGCGAAACAACTCCGGCACCTGTGCCCCTGGCCAGCCTGCGCCTCCGGCGGGGATATTTAAGGACAGATGAAAAACACTGCCTCCTTCATCTGTCTCTAAATATCCCGGGGGTGAGCGCGGCACGCGCGAGGGGGCTGGCCCCCTCTCCCCGGCCAGGTTCAGACGGCGCGCTCGACCATCAGGTTCTTGATTTCTGCAATCGCCTTTGCCGGGTTAAGCCCCTTCGGGCAGGTCTTGGCGCAGTTCATGATTGTATGGCAGCGATAAAGCTTGAACGGATCTTCCAGCCCGTCGAGACGCTCGCCGGTGATCTCATCGCGGGAATCGACGATCCAGCGATAGGCATGCAGCAGCGCCGCCGGGCCGAGATATTTCTCGGAATTCCACCAATAGCTCGGGCAGGACGTCGAGCAGGAGGCGCACATCACGCATTCATAAAGCCCGTCGAGCTTTTTGCGATCCTCGATCGACTGGCGCCATTCTTTCGCCGGCGTGTTCGAACGCGTCTCCAGCCAGGGCATAATCGAGGCATGCTGCGCGTAGAAATGCGTCAGATCCGGGATCAGGTCCTTGATTACCGACATATGCGGCAGCGGGTAAATCTTTACATCCCCCCGGATCTCATCAAGCCCATAGATACAGGCCAGATGGTTGCCACCATCGATATTCATCGCGCAGGAGCCGCAAATCCCTTCGCGGCACGAGCGGCGGAAGGTCAGCGTCGGATCGATCTCGTTTTTGATCTTGATCAGCGCGTCCAGAACCATCGGCCCGCATTTATCCATATCAAGATAATAGGTGTCGACCCGCGGGTTCTCGCCGGTATCAGGATCCCAGCGATAGATGCGGAAGGCCCGGGTGTTCTTCGCACCGGCGGGCTTTGGCCAGGTCTTGCCGGTACGGACCTTGGAGTTCTTGGGGAGCGAAAACTGGACCATGGCTGTTCCTCAGGCTCTGGCTTTGCGCTTGGCGCCGTAATGAAATCCGCGGGGCGCCACAGGGCGCCGGGCGATGAAGGTACCGGGCAGGCCGGCGCAGTTTCTGGTTGCGGGGCCCGGCCCCGGACGCGCCTGCATCCTGCCTATCCCCGCACCAGCATATGATAGGGGCGGCCTGGCGCCTGCCCCGATTTGGACATCACACAGGTCTCATAGACCACCGCCGGATCCCGGCGCATCAGCCAGTCAGACGAAATATTGAGTTCCAGATCGCCGCGCGGTCTGGTGCCCGAGGGGCCGGAGACGATGCCGATCCCTGCCGTCCCGGTCGGCCCCTTCGCCTCGCGCGCGGATTTGAGGCACATTTCTTCGGCGCGATGAACCGAAACCGGGCCGCAGGCGGCAAGGAAGAGCAGAACAAGCGGGGCGAGGGGACGCATCAGCGCACCTGCGGGATGTTATGGGCGGCAAAGCAGCTTTGCGCGGCGGGGCGCAGCGCGATGTTCCTGACATTCTCGCGGGTGAGGCTGCCGGCCTCGACACCGGTATCGCGCGCAAGTGCCCGGATCTCGGGCATTGACGCCGCGTTGAGAATGCACTCCGTCGCCTGACCGGCCGGGCCTGCTGGCAGGTCCCGCGACACCACCGGCAACACCACGCCATGCGCGATATTGCGGGTGGTCTTATCGGCCAGCGCCTGCGGATCGCAGGCGGCAAGCAGCAGCATGGCGGGGATCAGCGCAAAACGGAGGATCACAGCGAGGCCCCCCCGACTTTCAGCAGATCCGTCGCGCTCAGCGACTGAATCAGGCATTGGGTTGCCTCGGGGCGGCTTGCGATGGTGCGCACCACCGGCCAGGCCTGAGTCGCGCCATTGGCACCAGCCGAGGCATATTGCGCCAGCTGCATGAGTTCCCCCGTCTGCGCATTGTTGATGACGCAATCGGTATAGGGCGAGACATTGACGCCCGGCAAATAATGGTTCGCCGCCCCGTTCACCGCAGTACGCGCCAGCGAGCGGGTGGTTTCCTGCATCATGCTCTCGCCGGCGACGCAGCCGGAAAGCGCGAGCGTGGCAATCGCCAACAGGGATTTAGTTCGCGATACAGGCATAGCCAGTCCCTCCGATCATGGTTTTCCGGCAGGTCTGATCCGGCCCGACCAGAGGTGCAACCGCTTGCACGCTGCCCCTTGACGGGGCCGCAGTTGTCGGCGCCCCGACAGTAACCGGGCCTGTGTTGCCCGGGCGCGTGTTGATCGTCGGAATGGCCTTGCCGGAGGCGGCACGATCGGCGGCCGATCCGGCTTTGACCCAGGTCGTACTGCCATTCGGGCCGTCTATCCGCTTCACCTCTGTCCCGGTCACGGCCGCCTGTTTGCGGACCTCGCGGTCAATGCAGTCGCGTGTTGCCGTCTCCCGCGCGGCTTTCTGGCCCTCGCCCGGATAGGCGTGGCCCGCAGCAAAAATACACGATGTCGCGGGATCACTATAGCCGCCGCCGCAGGCCGCAAGGCCCAGGGTCATCAGCGAGGCAAGCAATACACCACCGCGAATACGCATCAGAATTTCCGTTCTGCCGGGGCAATCTTCTTCAGACTGATCCCGCCATCGGCCTCTGCCGTCAGCGGATCAAGATGAACCGGACGATAGGAGAGCGTAACTTTGTTGCCGTCAACATGGGCGAGGCTGTGCTTGCGCCAGTTGGCGTCATCACGCGTCGGGTGATCCTCATGCGCATGGGCACCGCGGCTTTCTGTGCGGGCATGGGCGCCATAGATCGTCGCCAGCGCATTGGGCATCAGGTTCGTCAGTTCCAGCGTCTCCATCAGGTCGCTGTTCCAGATCATCGAACGGTCAGTGACCTTGATATCCGACATCTTGCCGGCGATTTCGGTCATCGCGACCTCGCCTTCGGCAAGGGTCTTTTCGGTGCGGAAGACGGCGGCATCGCGCTGCATGGTTTTCTGCATCTCGAGACGCAGATCGGCGGTCGCGACAGCACCATTGGCGTGACGCAGCGCATCGAACCGCGCGAGCGCCTGGTCGACGCTGGCTTTGTTCGTAGGCGGCACGGCGGATTTCGGGTCGACCACCTGGCCTGCGCGGATCGCGGCGGCACGACCAAAGACCACAAGATCGATCAGCGAGTTCGAGCCCAGACGGTTCGCGCCATGCACGCTTGCACAGCCCGCCTCTCCCACAGCCATCAGACCGGGGAAGATCGCATCGGGGTTCTCGGGCGTCGGGTTCAGTACCTCGCCCCAGTAATTCGTCGGGATACCGCCCATATTATAGTGAACGGTCGGCAGAACCGGGATCGGTTCTTTGTTCAGATCGACCCCGGCGAAGATCTTTGCCGATTCCGAAATCCCCGGCAGACGCTCATGCAGGGTCGCGGGTGGCAGGTGGTTCAGGTGGAGGAAGATGTGATCCTTGTCGGCGCCGACACCCCGGCCCTCGCGGATCTCCATCGTCATGCAGCGCGAGACATAGTCGCGCGGCGCGAGATCTTTGTAATGGGGCGCATAACGCTCCATGAACCGCTCGCCATTCGAGTTGGTCAGATAGCCGCCCTCGCCGCGCGCGCCCTCTGTGATCAGACAGCCCGAGCCATAGATGCCGGTCGGGTGGAACTGCACGAATTCCATATCCTGAAGGGCGAGGCCGGCGCGGGCCACCATGCCGCCACCATCGCCGGTGCAGGTATGGGCCGAGGTCGCCGAGAAATAGGCACGCCCGTAGCCGCCGGTCGCCAGCACCACCATCTTGGCGTTGAAGACATGCATGGTGCCGTCATCAAGCTTCCAGCACAGCACGCCGGTGCAGCGCCCGTCGGTGATGATCAGATCAAGCGCGAAATATTCGATATAGAACTCGGCCTGCTCCTTCAGCGACCGGCCATAAAGCGTGTGCAGGATCGCGTGGCCGGTGCGGTCAGCGGCGGCACAGGTGCGCTGCACGGGCGGGCCTTCGCCGAATTCGGTCGTGTGACCGCCGAAGGGACGCTGATAGATCTTGCCCTCTTCCGTGCGGGAAAACGGCACGCCGTAATGTTCCAGCTCATAAACCGCCTTGGGGGCTTCGCGCGCGAGATATTCCATCGCATCGGTATCGCCCAGCCAGTCCGATCCCTTGACGGTGTCATACATATGCCACTGCCAGTTGTCGGGGCCCATATTGGCCAAAGACGCAGCGATCCCGCCCTGGGCCGCGACGGTGTGAGACCGCGTCGGGAAGACCTTGGTCACGCAGGCGGTGTGCAGCCCCTGCTCGGCCATGCCAAGCGTTGCGCGCAGGCCCGCGCCACCGGCACCGACAACCACGACGTCATATTCATGCGTCTCGTATTGGTATGCAGCCGTCATTTCCGTCTTTCCTTACCGCATCTCTTGCAGGGCAGCCCCATCCGGGCAGCCGCTTACAGCGCCAGTTTAACCAGAGCGAAAAGCCCCACCACAATCAGCGCCCAGGCGAGGCCCGTCACCGCGACCAGCGCCAGTTTCGCCTTTGCGCCATGCACATAGTCAATGATCGCCTCTTCGGCCTCGGCCTTGCAATGCAACGTCACCACGATCAGCGTCAGCCCGGTGATGATCGCAGGCCAGGGCCGCGAGAAATAGGCCAGGACGCCTTCATGCGTGCGGCCAAGGCCATAGCCGAAGGTGAACACAAACAGCGGCACCAGCACGACCAGCAACACCGAGCTGATCAGCATATTCCAGTGATGATGGGTGCCGGCCCGGGCGGATCCAAGGCCATCAGCGGCTTTGCGGTCGGTGATGAAACGCATCTCTTGTCCTCCCTCAGACCACAAGCACGGTGACGATGGTCAGGATCGTGGCCCCGATGAACATCGACCAGCCCATGATCTCATTGGCCTTCACCTCGATGAAATAGCCCAGATCCCAGATCACATGGCGCAGGCGGCCAAGCGCGTGATACCAGATCGCCCAGGCCGCCAGCGTCATGATGATATCGCCGATCACCGAGGTCAGGAGCCAGTTGACACAGTCAAAAGCCGCAGGCGAGGTCACCGCCGCCACCAGCCAGGCCACGACCAGAAAGATCGTCCCCAGCGTCGCGATGCCGGTGATCCGCACCATGATCGAGGAAATCGAGGTCATCTGCGGCCGGTAATACGGGCCGATCATGAACGGAGAAAGAGGTCGCTGGACCTGTTTCGGTGCAGACATCGCTTGTCCCTTCGTCGCTGGCTTGCCCCGCACGGGACCCGGTCGGAGGCGGGTTTCGCGATGGAGCGCGCTTCGATATGCCAATCGTCATATCGCTTTTATCACCCAAGTCACCGGGGGCAATGCTGCAAACGCGTCCTGTTCCCGCTAACCCCACAAGTTTTTCGCGAGTTTGTGATCACGATTTTGAAAACCGTGATCACATCAGTGATCACGGGGAATAACCTGGTGTTTTATTCAGATATTATGGGCAAGCCTTTAAGGGGGGCCGTCGCTGGCCCCCGCCGTCTCATCCTGCCGTCTCTCGCTGCCGCGCCTGGTATCAGCGGGTCAGGAGCGTCGTATTCCAGGCCAGTTCCAGCCGGAAGTAATTATCATAGGCCTCACCGTTATAGTAGCGCAGGCCAAGGCTGACCTCATCGCTGATCGCATAGGATCCGCCGATCTCCCATTCGGCATAAGTGCCGAAACCTTCGTCATTTTTGCCCCAGGAGACGTCAAAGCCAAAGCGGTCCCCCGCCGCCAGTGCCGCCGTCAGATAGGCGCTGCCATTGCCGCTCTCCGGCTGGGTGTAAAGCTCGGTGCCGATGGAGAATGTATCCGTCAGCGCATAGTCGAGAACGAGGCCCAGCTCGCCATAATCGGCATCATCCACATCCGGGTAGATGTAGTAATAATAGTTGGCATCATAGCTCAGCCGCCCGGCCTCGCCGCGATAGCCGAGATAAAGATCGACCTCGTTGTAATCTTCCCAGTTGGTGACCTCGGCCCAGATCCCCGCATAAGCGCCACTGTAATCCAGTTCGAGATAGGCGTTCAGATCGGATTTCGACGGGCCGTCATCATTCTTGGTGTAATATTGCAGCGCGGTGCCGCTGTAGAGCGACAGATCCTGCGCGGCAGCTGCAGTGGTGAAAAGACACAGACAAAAACATGCGGCCCCTGCGAGTTTCCCCGGGCCATCAATAACGCGTTCCGACATCGTCATCACTCCTTGCTTGAGCTTGCCCTCACAGCCTGGAATCGCTTGCACCTTTCATGCAAGACTTGTTTTACAACCGTACAACAAGAAACTGAACAAGTGTATAACAGGGCACAGCAGCCCGGTTTTCGGGCGGCTGTGCCACAGTCAATTGCGTCAGAGCGGCACCAGCGCCCAGTAATCCAGATCGAGCAACACCTCGGGCTGGTATTTGCCGTCCTCGCCTTTCAGCGCGAAAGGAGCCGCGCCCTGTTTTACGGCGACAAGACGCAGCCGGAGCGCCCCGACCCCCGGTGCAGAAGTTTCCGCCCGGTCGAGCACCTCGGACCAGGCCCTGACCGTATCGCCCGAGAAACACGGATTCGCATGGGCGCCGGCATTCAGCGCCACGATCATCTGGGCATTGGCGAGCCCGTTGAACGAAAGCGCCCGCGCCAGGCTGATCACATGCCCGCCATAGATCAGCCGCCGCCCGTCTTCACGATTGGTCGCATCGAAATGCACTTTCGCGGTGTTCTGCCAGAGACGCGTCGCGAGCATATGCTCGGCCTCTTCGACAGTGACGCCGTCGACATGGTCGATCTTCTCGCCGACCGCGTAATCTCCCCAGCGATGCGGCTCGCCCGCCAGACCAAAATCGTAGCGGCTGAAATCAAGCCCGGCCGGCACCACCAATTCCGCGGCCGGCACCACCTTGCGCAAATCCGGGACCACCGGCTCGGGCGCAGGCACATCCCGCGCCTTTTTCACCATCACCCAGCGGACATAGTCCAGGACCACCTCGCCACGTTGGTTCTGCCCGCGCGTGCGCACATAGACCACGCCGGACTTGCCGTTGGAATTCTCCTTCAGTCCGATCACTTCGGATTCGGACCTGATCGTATCGCCCGGCCAGACCGGCAACAGCCAGCGCCCCTCGGCATAGCCCAGATTGGCCACCGCATTCAGCGAGATATCGGGCACCGTCTTGCCGAAGACCGTATGAAACGCGATCAGATCATCCAGCGGGCTCGCCGCCAGCCCCGAATCCCGCGCAAATTCATCCGAGGAATAAAGCGCGCCCCGCGCCGGATAGAGCGCGTGATAGAGCGCCCGCTCGCCCCCCGACACCGTGCGCGGCACCGCATGGCGGATCACCTCGCCCATACGGTAATCCTCGAAAAACCGCCCCGGATTGGTCTTCATGCCTCTTCCCCCAATGCCGCAAGAAAGGCGCTAAGGCCCTTCTTCCTGACCAAAATACTGCGGGGAAGTCTGCCCGAGGCAGACGGGGGGCAGTGCCCCCTCCCCGGTCTCTATTGCTCGCCGAGCTTCAGATCCGGCGAATATTCCCCCGGCACCTCTTTGATCACCGCCTGGCCACAGCGCATCACCCCGTTCGAGGCGTCAAACGCATAGCTCGGCTCGCCATAAAGCTCCCAGCCTTTCGCCAGCGCGGCCGAAACCTTGTGGCAAAAAGCGGAAGTGTCATCGCCGGTCAGAAAGCGGTAAAGTCTCATCAGATCACCCGAATACAGCATAGCCGAGCGCGTAATGCGCCGCGGCAATCGCGCCATAGACCACCAGAGTGCCGAGAATGGCAATCACCTCCATGCGCGCAGGGCTTTTGCCGGGGCGGGGCTCCGGCCGCTGCCATGGCCCCATCCGGTTGATCGCCAGCATCTGCAACAGCGCCCAGATCCCGATGCCGCCAAACAGCACGAAAGACGGCGTGTCGCCATTCACGAGGATATGCGCGAAGGTCCAGATCACCACGCCCCAGAGCATCGGATGCCGGATCATCCGCCCGACTTTCGTCTTCATCCCCGCTGCTGCGAAGAGATAGACCGAGACCAGCATCAGGAGGTTGTTGATCCCGGTCGTCATCGGGTCACGACCCCAGTAAAACTCACCCTCCGCCGCGCGGTAGCCAAAGACCATCAGCGCCGTCGCGGTCAATGAGATCAGCCCCATCCCGGCCCTGCCACCAAGCCGGTCCCGCAGGCCCGGCGCGACCCGGCCCATAAGATGGGCGAGACTCCACAAAAGCACTCCGAGGGTAAGGATGATCATGGCGCGGGCTCCGATTCGGCTGGCAATAAAAGGGTCAGGCAGGTTTCGCCCGATCAGCCGGCAAGCGCCAGCGCCCCGATCGCCGCAGCCCTGATTGCGGCGTCCTTCTCCAGAAGCGTCCGCGCGGTCACGATATGCAGGTTCTCGACGATGCGGCCATCGACCACCGCAACGCCGCCACCCGCGGCCATGACCTCGTCAAAGGCCGCGATCTGGCGTCGGGCAAGATCAAGTTCGGCCTCTGACGGCGCGAAAGCGGCATTGGCGATGTCGAGCTGCGCCGGATGGATCAGCGTCTTGCCATCAAAGCCCATATCACGGCCCTGCTCGCATTCCGCCCGCAGGCCTTCGTCATCCCTGAACGCATTATAGACGCCATCGACGATGGCCAGCCCATAGGCGCGCGCGGCCAGCAGGCAAAGCCCCAGCCCCGCCTGCATCGGCAGACGGTCGGGGCGGAAACGGCTTCCGAGCTCTTTTGCAAGGTCATTGGTGCCCATCACCATGCCGCGCAATTGCGGATGCGCCGCAATCGCCGCCGCGTTCAGCATACCCGCACAAGTCTCCATCATCGCCCAGAGGCTGACACCCGGTGCGACGGCAGCCACCGCATCAAGATCGGCAGGCGTGCTGACTTTTGGCACCAGCAGCGCGTCGATCTTCGCCCCGGCCGCGATTGCGCGCGCCATAGCCGCCGCATCTTCACGCCCCCATTCGGTGTCGAACCCGTTGATCCGCACGAGTTTCAGCCGGGTGCCATAGTCGGCCTCCGCCAGCACCCGCGCCAGCAGGTCGCGCGCGGCGGGCTTTTCCTCAGGCGCGACTGCATCCTCCAGATCGAAGATGATCGCGTCACAGGCCAGATCCCGCGCCTTTTCCAGCGCCCGCTCGCGCGAGGCAGGGATATAAAGAACCGAACGGCAGGGCTGAGCCGGATGCGAGCGGGACATGGCGGGCCTCCATGGCAATAATCTTGCGTGTCAAAGCACAAAATTGGCACATTCAGCAAGCCATGAAATGCCGCATCGCAGAAACTATTTCTGCATCTTCAGATCTCCGGCACCGGTTTCTGCCACGGCCTTCTGTTCTCATGCCCTGGCGAAAACACGCCGCAGTGACCTTGTGTGAACCTGGTCTGGGGGAACCAGAGGCAGCGTCGCGTGTTTTCCCTGCACTGAGACGCTCAGGTTACACCCAGTCAAAGGAGTTCAGTATGAGCAGCACCGGTGACAAGATCAAAGGTCTCACCAATGAAGCGGTGGGAAATGTGAAACAGGCCGTGGGCAAGGCAACCGGCAATGACCGGCTGCAGGCTGAAGGTGCCGCCCAGGAATTGAAAGGCGAAGCGCAGCAGGCGCTTGGCAAGACGAAAGACGCAGTGAAGAAGGCGGTCGACAAGGCCTGACCTGACCTTGCGGACAGGCCCTGACTGATACGGGCTCCGATACGCGCAAAAACACAGGGTCGCCGTCTGGCGGCCCTGTTTTCGTTCCGGGCATCACATTTTGCAGCTCAGAAGATCCCGCGTGCGCCGTCCCAGAGCAGTTTCAGCGAGATCAGCAGCAGCGACCAGGTCACGATGCGGAAAAAGGCTTTCGCCGGCAATATCCTGACCAGCCAGACCCCGACAAAGACCGAGCCCACTGCCGGCGCCATCAGCAGCGCAGAAATCCTGAGATTGGCCGGGTTCAGCTGGCCCAGCATCCCGTAGGGAATCAGCTTCACCGCATTGATCACCGCGAATCCGATGGTCGAGGTGCCGGCAAACACCGCCTTTTCCAGCCGCAGGGGCAGGGTATAGACCTGCCAGGGCGGCGCACCGGAATGGCTGACGAAACTGGTGAAACCGGTGATCAGCCCCCAGAACAGCCCTGGCCCCGGCTTTGGATCCCGCGGCGGGCCATCGGCCGGACGCCGCAGCAGCAGATTAAGGCTGAAGACAAGACCAATCGCCCCGATCAGCGCTGTCACCGCCGCCTCCGGCACCAGCGAGGCCGTCAGCCCGCCAACCGCGACCCCCACAATCGCACCGGGCAGCAGATAAAGCAGCACCTTGCGGTCAAAGGCATGGCGATACGCCCAGAGCCCGAACATGTCTGAGACCACATAGACCGGCAGTAGAATCCCCGCCGCCAGCACCGGCGAGATCTGCAGCGCCATCACCGGCACCGCCAGAATCCCGATTGCCGGCAACCCGCCTTTTGACAGCCCGACCAGCGCTGCGGCCGTCACCGCAAGCAGCCAGAACCCAAGTTCTTCCATCCCGAAACCCCGTTACCGCTAACCCGACCGCTACTCCCGTGGCGTGGCAGACGGAAGCGTCGATTTTTCGGCATACAATGGCATACTGCAAATCGGAGCCGCTGGACAGATGCCCATTAAGGGACTACGCCTCCCGCGACCCCATCAACGGAGACCATCCCAATGGCACGACCCAGGATTGCCCTTATCGGTGCAGGCCAGATCGGCGGCACCCTCGCCCATCTCGTCGCCACCAAGGAACTCGGCGACGTCATCCTGTTCGACATCGCTGAAGGCACCCCCCAGGGCAAAGCACTTGATCTGGCACAATGCGGCCCGGTCGCTGGCTTTGACGTGGCGCTCAAAGGCGCGAATTCCTACGAAGATATTGTCGGCGCCGATGTCTGCATCGTGACCGCAGGCGTGCCGCGCAAGCCCGGCATGTCGCGCGATGACCTGCTGGGCATCAACCTCAAAGTCATGAAATCGGTCGGCGAAGGCATCGCGAAATACGCCCCCAACGCCTTCGTGATCTGCATCACCAACCCGCTGGACGCGATGGTCTGGGCTTTGCGCGAATTCTCGGGCCTGCCGCATGAGAAAGTCGTCGGCATGGCCGGCGTCCTTGATTCGGCGCGCTTCCGCCACTTCCTCTCGCTCGAATTCAACGTCTCGATGCGCGACGTTTCGGCCTTCGTGCTGGGCGGCCATGGCGACACGATGGTGCCGCTGACCCGTTACTCGACCGTCGCGGGCATCCCGCTGCCGGATCTGGTCGCCATGGGCTGGACCACCCAGGAAAAGCTCGACGCCATCGTACAGCGCACCCGTGACGGCGGCGCCGAAATCGTTGGCCTGCTGAAAACCGGATCGGCCTTCTACGCGCCCGCCACCTCGGCGATCGAAATGGCCGAAGCCTATCTGAAAGACCAGAAGCGCGTCCTCCCGGCCGCTGCCTTCGTCAAAGGCGCCTACGGGCTTGACGGGATCTATGTCGGCGTGCCGACCGTGATCGGCGCCGGCGGCATCGAGAAAGTGGTCGAGATCAAGCTGAACGCGGATGAGCAGGCGATGCTCGATAAATCCATCGACGCGGTCAAAGGTCTCGTGACCGCCTGCAAGGGAATCGATCCCTCGCTGAACTGAGGTTCTTCACCAGTGACTCCACCCGCGCGCGTCTCCTCATCGGGGCGCGCGCTTTTCTTTATGCGGGCATCAGGCCAGGATCACCGCCAGAGCAAAGGCGGAGACAGCGATGAACTGGATGGCGGCGGATTACGCCTCGCTTCTGTGGTGGCTCGATATGACCGGCACTTATGTCTTCGGCCTGTCCGGCGGCATGCTGGCCGTGCGCCGCCAGCTTGATCTCTTCGGCGTGATCGTCCTGGCCACGGCCGCCGCCACGGCGGGCGGCGCAATCCGCGATATGGCCATCGGCGACCAGCCGGCCGCGGTGCTGCGCGACCCGTCCTATCTCGTGGTGACCCTCATCGCGGGGCTGACGGCTTTCTTCTTCCACCGCCTGATCGAACGTGCCTCGAAACCGGTGATGCTGCTGGACGCGCTTGGCCTTGGCACCTTCACAGTAGCAGGCACCCAGAAGGCCCTGATATTCGGCCTCCCCCCCGCAAGCGCCTGCATGATCGGCGTGCTGACCGCTGTCGGAGGCGGTGTGATTCGCGACCTCCTGGTGTCTGAGATCCCCCGCGTGCTGCGCGAGGATATCTACGCGGTCGCCGCCATTCTCGGCGCGGGCCTCGTGATCCTTGGCGATCATCTCGGCTGGCCGCCTTTGATCACCACCGCCCTGGCCCTGACCGCCACCTTCGCGATCCGTGTCCTTTCGGTGTGGCTCGGCCTCAGGATCCCGCGCGCGCCCTGACCAGCTGCGACCTCGCCTCTTGCCCCGCCGCCCCCTTTGCGTCATGCCACATGAAACGACAAGGAGCCCGCCATGGACTATTCCAAATCCGGCAATCCCAAAAACGCCAAAGACACCCAGCATGCCCTGGACCTGCCCCGTCGCGGCGCCCCGAAAGACAAGGCCGCCGCCGAAAAGAAGGCTGCCCTGCTTGAGCGGATGAAATCCGCTGCTGCCGCCCGCAAAAAAACCTGAAATTTCATCTGTCCCTAAATATCCCGGGGGAGGCTGCCAGAGGCAGTCGGGGGCAGCGCCCCCACCCGGCCAGATCCAGGCACCCGCATGTCCAGCCTTATCACCGAGCTTGAACACCGCCTGACCCGCTACTGTGCCATCGACAGCCAGAGCGACCCGGCCAGCCCCTCGCAGCCCTCGACCGCCATCCAGCTGAACATGGCCCGGCTTCTTCAGGCCGAACTCGCAGAGATCGGCGCAACCGATATCCGCGTCACCGAATATGGTGCCGTGCTGGCGACGATTCCGGCCACCGCCCCCGGCCCGGTGATTGCCTTCCTCGCCCATATGGACACCGCCCCCCAGTTCAACGCGACCGGGGTAAAACCGCGCGTCATCCGGGGCTATAATGGCGGCGAGATCACCTTCCCCGACAATCCGGCACTGATCCTCTCGCCCGAAACCTCGGCCGGCCTCGCCACTCGCCAGGGCCATGACATCGTCACCGCCTCGGGCACCACGCTGCTGGGCGCCGATGACAAGGCCGGCATCGCCATCATCATGGCCGCTGCCCGCCGCCTGATGGCGGACAGGCCCGCCCATCCCGAAATCCGCCTCACCTTCACCCCTGATGAAGAGATCGGCCGCGGCGTCGATCCGCGCCTGCCGAAAGACATCGGTGCCGATTTCGCCTTCACCTTCGATGGCGCCAATCCCGGCGAGATCGAATATGAAAGCTTCTCGGCCGATGGCGCCGAAGTCACGATCAAGGGCGTCTCGATCCATCCCGGCTGGGCCAAAGGTAAGATGGTCAATGCGATCCACCTTGCCGCGAAACTGATCTCTTTCCTGCCGCAAGCGACAATGCAGCCCGAAGTGACCGAAGGCCGAGAGGGCTTCATCCATGCGGTCGGGATGACCGGCGGCTCCTCGGAAATGGTGATCCATTTCATCCTGCGCGATTTCGAACGCGACGGGCTGACGGCCAAAGGCGAGATGCTGACCCGCGCCTGCGAGGCCCTCGCGCTGACCGAGCCCCGCGCGGAAATCACCTGTAAAATCAGCCCGCAATACCGCAATATGCGCTACTGGCTCGAGACCGACATGACGCCTGTCGATCTCGCCCGCTCCGCCGCCCGCGATATCGGCCTTGATCCGGTCTCGGTCCCGATCCGGGGCGGCACCGATGGCTCAAGGCTGACCGAGCTTGGCCTGCCCTGCCCCAATCTCTTCACCGGAATGCAGGAAATCCACGGGCCGCGCGAATGGGTCAGCCTCCAGGACATGGCGCAGGCCGTCGCCCTGATGCAGGGCATCGTCACCCGCGCGGCCACAGGCACATGACCCTCGCCTCGCCCTATCTTAAGCCCGGTTTCTACGAGGATGCGCTGACGCGCGGCAAACATCGCGACATCGTCGGCGGCCGCTGGGAAGAAACCGCGCTGCATCAGATGCAGGTGATCCTTGATGAGGGGCTCACGCGGCAGGACCATTTCCTTGATATCGGCTGCGGTTGCCTGCGGCTTGGTCATATGCTGGTGCCCTGGCTCGACCCCGGCCATTACTGGGGCACTGATGCTTCCCGCGCGCTGATGTTGCGCGGCCATACGGACGAGCTGACGCCCGAAGCCCGATCACGCCTGCCCGAAGAACACCTGATTGAGGACAGCGCCTTCTGCTTCCCGGGCCTGCCGGAAACCATCACCTTCGCGCTGTGCTGGGGCGTCTTTACCCATTTGCCCGCCGCCCCCCTGCTGCCCGCGCTGAAATCCCTGCGGCATAGCTTCCCCGCGCTGCGCAAGCTTATGCTGACCATCTTCCTCGCCCCCGAAAATCACACCGGCCCGTTCCGCCAGCGCGACGGCGTGGTAACCCATCCAAACCGCCCGCCCTGGCATCGCAGCAGCGCCGATATCGCAGCAGATGCTGAGGCGGCTGGTTTCTCGATCCGCTGGCGGGAAGACCTGTTGCCCCGCGGCCAGGCGCTCGCAGTGCTCGAACCCCGCCGCTCCTGACATCTGAGGAAGCCTCCGGCGGGGATATTTAAAGACAGATGAAATCGGCATGCGCGCTTCGCGTTTTCATCTGTCCTTAAATATCCCCGGGGTGAGCGGCATAGCCGCGAGGGGGCGGGCCCCCTCTCTTTACAACGTTGGGAATTCCGCACCCCGGGTGGCCTGCAGCGCCTCTTGACCGCCCCCTCCCCCCTCCGCATCCTTTCCCCGCCATACCGGAGGGTCCCATGCGTCGTTTTCTTTGTGCCACCCTGCTTTCGCTGATGCCCGGCCTCGCCTTTGCCGGGCCACTCGATCTGTCGCATGAGATCCGCGACAAGGGGCTCCAGGCCACGCAGTCCCGGCTTGCGGCGCTGAACGCGCCGACCGGAGAAGAGGCTTTTGCTCTGGCCGGGTTGCGCTTCCTCGGCGCGGTCGAACAGGCGCTGCAACTCCGGTGGCAGGTGGGGCTCGAGGCGGACTGGTCGGAGCTTCCGATCCTGCGCCTGCCGATCCCGCCCAATCCGGAGGCGCGCGAGATGCAGGGCCAGGACATCACCGCTCTGATCGCCGGCGTCACCACGGGAATGGACGAGGCCCGTGCTGCCCTTGGCCAGGTCGGAAACCGCGATTTCGGGCTCGAGATCGATCTTGCCGATCTCTGGTTTGACATCAACGCGAATGGACAGCGCGATCCCGGCGAAGCCATTGCGGATGTCGCGGTCGAGGCGCTTGGCCTGTGGGGCTTGGCGCCCGAACCCGGCCAGATCGTCATCCGTTTCGACGGCTCCGATGCCGCCTGGCTCACGGCCTATACGCATCTGATTTCCGGGACGGCCACGGTGTTCCAGGCCTATGATCCCGGCCCGGCGATCGACCGCATCCTGCAATCGACCCGCGACATGCATGCGCTTTGGGGAGAGACCCCGCCGCCCAACGCCTGGGATATGATGTTTGGCAAGCAGGTCGACCGGGTCACGATCATCCTCCAGGCCCTGGCGCAGGAGCCGGATGCCGCCCTTGCCGCCAAAGCCCATGGCCATTTCCTCGCGATGATCGAAGAAAACCGCCGCTTCTGGTCGCTGGTCGAAGCTGAGACCGATAATGACCGCGAATGGATCCCGAATGAAAAGCAGGTCTCTGCGCTTGGGCTCCAGTTGCCGCCAGGCACCGGCGCACAATGGCAGGCGGTGCTGGCGGATGCCGAAAAGCTCCTGAAAGGCGAAATCCTGATGCCGCATTGGCGCTATGGGGCCGAGGCCGGGATCAGCCTGAAAAAGCTGTTCGAGGCGCCGCCGAAAGTGGATCTGATCGGGATGATCCAGGGCGAAGCTTTGCTGCCCTATGCTGAGAAAGGCGTGGTGATGTCGGGCCAGGCCTGGTCGGATTTTGAGCGGCTGATGCAGGGCGATGCCGTGCTTTTCGCAGTGCTGTTCAACTGATGCCGCTAACACGAATCACGCGGCCTCCTGCTCTGTCACGCCCTTGATTCCTGCCAGTTGCAACAAGTGTGATCACGGCTTAAAATCTGTGATCACAGCCAGAAAATTCGTGATCACAAAGCGCGGATTTTCGCCTTATATCCCGGATGCGGGGCGGATAGGATTGGCCAGGCCGGATGATCCGTGCCAGAACTGCGCCAGATCATCACCGAATACGGGAATACGGCCCCATGAACATCCACGAATATCAGGCCAAGGCACTTCTCCGGTCCTATGGCATCCCGGTTTCCGATGGGCGTGTCGTCCTGAAAGCGGAAGACGCCAAGACCGCCGCAGGCGAGCTGGACGGGCCGCTCTGGGTCGTGAAGTCGCAGATCCATGCCGGCGGGCGCGGCAAGGGCAAATTCGTGGAGCCGGAAGCCGGCGACAAGGGCGGTGTGCGCCTTGCGAAATCGGTGGAAGAAGCCGCTGAATTCGCGCGTCAGATGCTGGGCCGCACGCTGGTCACGATCCAGACCGGCCCGGCCGGCAAACAGGTCAACCGCATCTATATCGAAGACGGTTCTGACATCGAGCGCGAGCTGTATCTTGCGCTGCTGATCGACCGCCAGACCTCGCGCATTTCGATCGTGGCCTCGACCGAAGGCGGCATGGATATCGAAGAGGTCGCGCATTCGACCCCGGAAAAAATCCACACCATCACCGTCGATCCGGCCACCGGACTGCAGGATTTCCACGGCCGCCGCGTCGCCTTCGCGCTTGGCCTGAAGGGCGCCCAGGTCAAGCAGGCCGTCGGCATCGTGAAGAACCTCTATAAGCTCTTCATCGACAAAGACATGGATATGCTCGAGATCAACCCGCTGGTCGTGATGACCGACGGCAATCTCAAGCTGCTTGATGCCAAGATGGGCTTTGACGGCAATGCGATCTACCGCCATGCCGATATCGCCGCGCTGCGCGACGAATCCGAGGAAGATCCGAAAGAGCTTGAGGCGTCGAAATTCGACCTGAACTATATCGCGCTGGATGGCGAAATCGGCTGCATGGTGAATGGCGCAGGCCTTGCCATGGCGACGATGGACATCATCAAGCTTTACGGCGCGGAACCGGCGAACTTCCTCGATGTCGGCGGCGGCGCCACCAAAGAGAAAGTGACCGAGGCCTTCAAGATCATCACCTCGGATCCGAACGTCAAAGGCATCCTTGTGAATATCTTCGGCGGCATCATGCGCTGCGACATCATCGCCGAGGGCGTGATCGCGGCTGTGAAGGAAGTCGGGCTGAAGGTGCCGCTGGTTGTGCGTCTTGAAGGCACCAATGTCGATCTCGGCAAGAAGATCATCAATGACAGCGGTCTCAATGTGATCGCCGCCGATGATCTGTCGGATGCCGCAGAAAAGATCGTCAAGGCTGTCAAAGGCTGATCCCGATGCGCGTGATGGCCCGTAACCTTGCCCTTTGCGCCGCGGCCTGCGCCGGCGCCCCGGCTTTCGCCGGGGCCACGCTGGACGCATCGCTGGGCAAAATGGGCTCGGGCCATCCGGGCGAGGAACGCGACGCGGCCTATGCCGCCTGTATCCTTTATGGTCGCGACCAGGCCAGGCTGATCGCCGGTTTCGACAAGGCGGGCTGGGAACGGCAGGACCATGAGGATGAGGGCAGCTGGTCTTACAGCCCTCCGGGCCAGGCTGAGACACTCTGGGTGATGCTTTATGCGGATCACCCCTCTTGCAGCGTCGTGGATCTGACGACCGGCACCGGGGTCGTCGGCGCGCTTGTCGGGGAAATGCTTGCGGCTGATGCGTTCACCGTCACGCCCGGCGCGCCCGGAGCAGAGGGCGAATGCGGCAAGGACAGGGTGACATCCGCCCTGCCCGGATCCCCTCTGACGCTTCAGGTGATCTCCGGCGAGGATTATTCCGACTGCAACTCGGACAGCGCGTCTGTCGTCATAATCGACCTGGAGGAATGAGCCCCGCCATGATCCGCTGTCTCCTCGCTTTCACACTGCTTCTCGCCCCGGTGGCCCGGCCTGCACTGGCCGAAAACACGGCGCCCGCTGCGGCGCTCGCGACCTCTCAGGGCGAGGATCTTTTGCAGGCCGCCTATGCCACCTGCCTCTCGCTTGGCGGCGCCGGCAATCAGGCGACCGAGGCATTCCGGGCTGCGGGCTGGGATGTCGCAACCGATGACGAGGCCGGTTTCTCTGAAATCGCCGGGCCCGAAGAAATCTATGCCCTGACCTGGAGCGATGGCGGCTATTGCCTCGTGCAATCCGAAACCATCGGTTCTGACCGGGCGGCGGCGCTTTTGTCAGCGGTGATCGCAGCGGCGGGGCAGACGGCAGTGGAAGAAACAGGCGAAGACGGCTGTCTCTCGTTCGACCTGCAGGAGGATGGCCTGCGGGCCGAGGTCACCTCTTCGGGCAACGACCCCGTCTGTACGCCTGCGGAGACCAGTGGCGTGAGTTTCATGTGGGCCCAGACCGAATAGCGGCCCTGCGGGTAAGGACCCGCAGAATGCGTTTACAGTAAGGAAGCAATCAGATGCGCATCAGACTGACCGTGCCTGCTCTCGTTCTTCTGTCCGCCCTTGCGGCGTGCAGCGGCGGTTACGCGACGCCGGAGAACGACCCCATCACCGTCTGCCAGGAGCAGGCCGAGATGGCAAAGGCTGGCCGTGTCGACGGGCGCGAGATCATCATCACCTGCCCGACCCGCGACAGCCGCACGGCCACAGGCAACAGCTATGATGCGAAATACCAAATGTATCAGGCGGGCAATGCCGCCATGATCGCGGTCGGCACCGCAAAGTAATCCCGGCCTCAGGCGGGTCGGGCAAAGGCGAAGAACATGCGTCATCCTGGCCCGTCCAGGCCGACATCTGCAAAAAGTTACCTTCAAGGAGGCCCGGATGGCCGTTCTGATCAACAATACCACCAAGGTCATCTGCCAGGGCATCACCGGCTCGCAGGGCACCTTCCACACCGAGCAGGCGATTGCCTATGGCACGAAAATGGTCGGCGGTGTGACCCCGGGCAAAGGTGGATCAAGCCATCTCGGCCTGCCGGTTTTCGACTCGGTGCATGATGCGGTCGAAAAGACCGGCGCCGATGCAACCGTGATCTATGTGCCGCCGCCCTTCGCAGCAGATTCGATCCTCGAGGCCATCGATGCCGAGATCCCGCTGATCGTCGCGATCACCGAGGGCATCCCGGTTCTCGACATGATGAAGGTCAAGCGCGCGCTGATTAATTCAAAATCGCGCCTGATCGGGCCGAACTGCCCCGGCGTCATGACGCCGTCGCAATGCAAAATCGGCATCATGCCCGGGAATATCTTCTCGGTCGGCTCGGTCGGTGTTGTTTCGCGTTCGGGCACGCTTACCTATGAAGCGGTGAAGCAGACCACCGATGTCGGCCTCGGCCAGTCTTCGGCTGTCGGCATCGGCGGCGACCCGATCAAGGGCACCGAGCATATTGATGTTTTGGAAATGTTCCTCGCGGATCCTGAGACCCATTCGATCATCATGATCGGCGAAATCGGCGGCTCTGCCGAGGAAGAGGCTGCGCAATTCCTGGCAGACGAGAAGAAAAAAGGCCGCTGGAAGCCGACCGCCGGCTTCATCGCGGGGCGCACCGCCCCTCCGGGCCGCCGCATGGGCCATGCCGGTGCCATCGTGGCAGGCGGCAAGGGCGATGCGGAATCGAAAATCGAAGCCATGCTGAGCGCAGGCATCGTGGTGGCAGACAGCCCCGCAACGCTGGGCGAAGCCGTGCTGAAAGCGATCAAGGGCTGAGTGACGTGGCCATCTGGCGACAGACCTTCCTGACACTGCCCGGGGTGGCGCTTTTCAGCGCCGCCCTTACGGCGTCTGATATCAGTGCCGCAGAAATTGCCTTTGGGGATATCGCACCTCTGGGCAAACCTTGCGTCATGATCAGCGACAGCGCCGAGGCCTATGCTGCCGCGCTGCGTCGGGAAGGCTGGTCAGATGCCGATGGGGACAATCGCGCCCGCGCGCAGCGGCAGATTATCGAAAAGATGCGCGTCTCGGCCTTCCTGAACGGTGCGTCCATGACCACGGATGCCTATGAAAAACTGTTCGGCGAGAACAGCGATCTGACGGGATTGGCCTTTCAGGGCGATCGCTTCCCTCCCTACTTCGAGGATGCTGTTTTTCTCATGCGCGGCGATGACGCCGCCGCGGTTTTCGTGACCGAAACGGCCGATACGGTTGCCGCCTCGTGCTTATTCGCGGGAACCGCAATTCAGGACATCTCAGACAGGCTTTCCCAGGCCGATGCGGGGCCAGGCCCGGCGCCCGCCTGGTCGGCTTTCATTCATGCTGTCGATGTTTTCATGCTCGATGAGAAAACCCCGGTTTTCTTTGACTGGAATGAACTGCCGCGCCCCGAGGGCGCAACCGCGACAGCGAAGGGCAATCTGACGCTGCTCGTATTCACCAGCTTTCCAAAACCCGCCGGGGCGTAGCTGTCATGCCCCGTTGTCACCCCTTGTTGTCCCTGGGATCGAGGATCCTGCCATGACCGACCAGTCTCCGACCGCTGCCTTCAACGCCTCGTCCTTCCTCGACGGGGCCAATGCCGATTATGTCGACCAGCTTCAGGCGCGTTATGCGGCTGACCCGAATTCGGTCGATGCCGCCTGGGCGGAATTCTTCCGCGCGCTTGGTGACAGCGAGGCCGATGCGAGAAAGGCCGCCGCCGGCCCGTCCTGGGCGCGCGCCGACTGGCCGCCGCAGCCGGTGGACGATCTGACCGCCGCGCTGACCGGCGAATGGCCGGCGCCTCAGGCGAAAGACGCGAATGCTGCGGGATCAAAAATCGCGGCCAAGGCGCAGGATCAGGGCGTCAATCTGACCGAGGCCCAGTTGCAACGCGCCGTGATCGACTCGATCCGCGCGCTGATGATCATCCGCGCCTACCGGATCCGCGGCCACCTCGCCGCCGATCTCGACCCGCTGAACATGCGCGATGAGAGCAACCATCCCGAGCTTGACCCGGCCTCTTACGGGTTCTCCGAGGCTGATCTCGACCGCCCGATCTTCCTCGACAATGTGCTCGGGCTGACCCATGCCTCGATGCGCCAGATCACCGACATCCTGAAACGCACCTATTGTGGCACTTTCGCGCTGCAATACATGCATATCTCGAACCCAGAGGAATCGGCCTGGCTGAAAGAGCGGATCGAGGGTTACGGCAAAGAAATCGCCTTCACCCGCGAGGGCCGCCGCGCCATCCTCAATAAGCTGGTCGAGGCCGAGGGCTATGAGAAATTCCTCCATGTGAAATATATGGGGACCAAGCGCTTCGGCCTTGATGGCGGCGAGGCGCTGATCCCCGCGATGGAGCAGATCATCAAGCGCGGTGGTCAGCTGGGTGTGAAAGACATTGTCATCGGCATGCCGCATCGGGGACGTCTGAACATTCTCGCCAATGTGCTGGCGAAACCCTACCGCGCCATCTTCAACGAATTCCAGGGCGGCAGCTTCAAGCCCGAAGATGTCGACGGCTCGGGCGATGTGAAATATCACCTCGGTGCCTCCTCGGACCGGACGTTTGACGGCAACACCGTCCACCTCTCGCTGACCGCGAACCCCTCGCACCTGGAGGCCGTGAACCCGGTCGTCCTCGGCAAGGTCCGCGCCAAGCAAGACCAGCTGAATGATGTGGCAGAACGTGTGGCCGTGCTGCCGATCCTCCTCCATGGCGACGCGGCTTTCGCGGGCCAGGGCGTGGTGGCGGAATGCCTCCAACTTTCCGGTATCCGTGGCCACCGCACCGGCGGCTGTATCCATATTATCGTGAACAACCAGATCGGGTTTACCACGGCGCCGCATTTCTCGCGCACCTCGCCCTATCCGACCGATATCGCGCTGATGGTCGAGGCGCCGATCTTCCACGTCAACGGGGATGACCCCGAGGCCGTGGTCCATGCCGCGCGCATCGCGACCGAATTCCGCCAGAAGTTCCACAAGGACGTGGTTCTGGACATCTTCTGCTACCGCCGCTTTGGTCACAACGAAGGCGACGAGCCGATGTTCACCAACCCGGCGATGTATAAAAACATCCGCAAACAGAAGACCACTTTGCAGCTTTATACCGAGCGGCTGGTGAAAGACGGCCTCATCCCCGAGGGTGAGATCGAGGATATGAAAGCCGCCTTCCAGGCCCATCTGAATGAAGAATTCGAGGCCGGTAAGGAGTATAAGCCCAACAAGGCCGACTGGCTGGACGGGCGCTGGAAATCCATGAGCCGGCCTGGTGCCGACAATTACCAGCGCGGCGAGACCTGGATCAAACCCGAGACCTTCCAGGAGATCGGCACAGCGCTGACCCGCCTGCCCGAGGGCTTTGACGCCCATAAGACGATCACGCGCCTGTTCGAGGCCAAGAAGAAGATGTTCGAGACCGGCGAGGGCTTTGACTGGGCCACCGCCGAGGCGCTTGCCTTTGGCTCGCTCCAGGTCGAGGGCTTCCCGGTCCGGCTTTCGGGTCAGGATTGTACCCGCGGCACCTTCTCGCAGCGCCATTCCGGCATCGTCGATCAGACGACCGAAGAGCGTCACTACCCGCTGAACCATATCCGCGCTGGCCAGGCCCGCTATGAGGTCATCGACTCGATGCTCTCGGAATATGCGGTCCTGGGCTTTGAATATGGGTACTCGCTGTCAGAGCCGAACGCCCTGACGCTCTGGGAGGCGCAATTCGGCGATTTCGCCAATGGCGCGCAGATCATGTTCGACCAGTTCGTAAATTCGGGCGAATCGAAATGGCTGCGGATGTCGGGCCTTGTGGTGCTCTTGCCGCATGGGTTCGAGGGCCAGGGGCCGGAACACTCCTCCGCGCGTCTGGAACGCTTCCTCCAGCTTTCGGCCGAGGAAAACTGGATCGTCGCGAACTGCACCACGCCCGCGAACTATTTCCACATCCTGCGCCGCCAGCTGCATCGCGATTTCAGAAAGCCGCTGATCCTGATGACGCCGAAATCGCTGCTGCGTCATCCGATGGCGATCTCGAAGGCCGAAGATTTCACCGATGGCTCGACCTTCCACCGCGTCCTCTGGGATGACGCGCAGAAGGGCAATTCGGAAACGAAACTGCAGGCCGATGACAAGATCCGCCGCGTGGTGATCTCGTCGGGCAAGGTCTATTATGACCTGCTCGCGGAACGCGATGCGCGCGGTCTTGATGACGTCTATCTGCTGCGCCTGGAACAGATCTACCCGGTCCCGACCGTGGCCCTGCAGATCGAACTGGCACGTTTCGCCAATGCCGATTTCGTCTGGTGCCAGGAAGAGCCGAAGAACCAGGGCGCCTGGTCCTTTATCGAGCCGGAGCTGGAGCAGCTGCTGACCCGCGTGCGCGGCACCACGACCCGCGTGTCCTATGCGGGCCGCGTGGCCTCGGCCTCGCCCGCGACCGGTCTGGCCTCCCGCCACAAAGCCGAACAGACCGCTCTGGTCGCCGCCGCGCTTGCTGAATGAGTTTCCCCCCGCGCGGGCCGCGCGCGGGGAAATCGAAATCTGACTGATGCCCGCCAGACCCCGGGGGCTAAGGAGTTGAGAAGATGACTGACGTAATGGTCCCCGCACTCGGCGAATCCGTGTCCGAGGCAACCGTTTCCACCTGGTTCAAAAAGGTCGGTGACACGGTGGCCCAGGACGAGATGCTTTGCGAACTCGAAACCGACAAGGTTTCGGTCGAGGTGCCCTCGCCCGTCGCCGGCGTTCTGGTCGAGATCATCGCCCAGGAAGGTGAAACCGTCGCCGCCAATGCCCGTCTCGCCATCGTAAGCGAAGGCGCAGCTGGTGCCGCGCCCGCAGCACCTGCCGCCAAAGTCGAGGCCCCGAAAACCGCAGCTGCCGCCCCGGCCGGCAAGGATGTCGAAGATGCGCCCTCGGCCAAGAAGGCCATGGCCGAAGCCGGGCTCACCCGCGACCAGGTCCAGGCCTCCGGCAAGGATGGCCGCGTGATGAAAGAAGACGTGGCACGTGCCGTGGCCGGTGCCCCGGGGGCTGCCGCTGCCGCTGTCGCGCCTGCCCCGACCCCCGCCGCGATCCCGCGCGCGCCTGTGCCCGCCGATGACGCCGCCCGTGAAGAGCGCGTCAAGATGACCCGCCTGCGCCAGACCATCGCGCGCCGCCTGAAAGACGCGCAGAACACCGCCGCCATGCTGACCACCTATAATGAGGTGGATATGTCGGGGATCATGCAGCTGCGGAACGAATACAAGGATCAGTTCGAGAAGAAGCACGGCGTCAAGCTTGGCTTCATGTCCTTCTTCGTCAAGGCCTGCACCCATGCGCTGAAAGAAGTGCCCGAGGTCAATGCCGAGATCGACGGCACCGATGTCGTCTACAAAAACTACGTCCATATGGGCGTGGCGGTCGGGACGCCCTCTGGTCTCGTGGTGCCGGTGGTGCGCGACGCCGATCAGATGGGCTTTGCCGCGATCGAGAAAAAGATCGCCGAGCTTGGCCTGCGTGCCCGTGACGGCAAGCTGACCATGGCAGAGATGCAGGGCGGCTCTTTCACCATCTCGAATGGCGGCGTCTATGGCTCGCTGATGTCCTCGCCGATCCTGAACCCGCCGCAATCCGGGATCCTCGGTATGCATAAGATCCAGGACCGCCCGGTCGTGGTCGGCGGCCAGATCGTGATCCGCCCGATGATGTATCTGGCGCTGAGCTATGATCACCGCATCGTCGACGGCAAAGGCGCCGTGACCTTCCTCGTCCGCGTCAAAGAGGCGCTGGAAGACCCGCGCCGTCTGCTGATGGATCTCTGATCCGGGCCAGGCTCCGCATAATCCTCTTGCGGCGGGCGGAACCGATCCCGGCTCTGCCCGCTATACCTGAGCACGTTCGGCACAACGCCGTCATTTTCGGGAATGGAGATCAAGAATGGAACAAGTCCTCGTCCGCACCGGCCTTGCGAGCTTTTCCGGGCATGACCCTGCCTTCGGTGATACCGGGCTGACCCAGTTGCAGATCTGGGCAGGCAATGATGGCAGCCGCCTTTTCCTGTTTTCGGTCAATGATCCCACCGCCGCCCGGGAATGGCTCAAGGCGCAGCAGGCGCTTGGCCATGTCACCTCGGCAGAATTCATCAGGACAGCATGATGGCACCCGAACTCAGCGCCCTGACATGTGCCGTGCTGCTGCAGGTTGTGGCCATCGGTATTGCCGGGGCGCAGATGAACCGCGAACTCGGGCCGCGCTACAATGCCGGCCCGCGCGATCAGCCGGTGGACATGTCGCCGCTGCTGGGACGGTTGCGCCGCGCGGTCACAAACGGGTTCGAGGGGCTGGCGATGTTCGCGCCTGTGGTGCTCATCCTGGTGCTGGCGGGCAAGACCTCGCCGCTGACCGCCACCGCCGCCTGGATCTATGTCGCCGCCCGCATCCTCTATATCCCGGCTTACGGGCTTGGCCTTGCGCCCTGGCGCTCGCTCATCTGGCTGGCCGGCCTGATTGCCACGCTTACGCTTGCCGGGGTCGCCCTGTTCGGCCCCGCCCCTTTGTGAAAGCGCATCCATGCAGGAAGTCGCCTCCCCCCCGTTCCTCTTTTTCTTCGGAAGCTCTGACCCGGTCTCGCTGATCGCCCTGCTGATCCAGATCCTGGCCTGACTTTCACCCGCCTACAAATATCTCCGGGGCGCGAGGATCGTTTGCGCCACCGGTTCAGGTAAACCGATGTTCGCCTGGGGCAGGCAGCCCCGGCTTTCCGCCAGCACAAGGAAACCACCTATGGCAGATTTCGACGTTATCGTGATCGGCGGCGGCCCAGGCGGCTATGTGGCCGCGATCCATGCCGCACAACTTGGCCTGAAAACCGCCTGTGTCGAAGGGCGCGAAACCCTTGGCGGCACCTGCCTGAACATCGGCTGCATTCCGTCGAAAGCGCTGTTGAATGCCACCCATCAGCTGCACGAAGTTCATGAGAACTTTGAGAAAATGGGCCTGATGGGCGCCAATCCCAAAGTCGACTGGGAACGGATGCTGCGCTACAAGGATGACGTGGTGACCGGAAATACGAAGGGGATCGAATTCCTCTTCAAAAAGAACAAGATCACCTGGCTGAAGGGCTGGGGCTCGATCCCTGCCGCCGGTCAGGTCAAGGTCGGCGATGAAACCCATAACGCGAAAAACATCATCATCGCCACCGGCTCGGTGCCCTCCGTTCTGCCGGGCATCACCATCGACGAACAGGTCATTGTCACCTCGACCGGCGCGCTTGCGCTGCCGAAGATCCCGAAGAGCATGGTCGTGATCGGCGCCGGCGTCATCGGGCTGGAAATGGGCTCGGTCTATGCCCGTCTCGGCGCCGAAGTGACCGTGGTCGAATATCTCGACGCGATCACGCCCGGCATGGATGCCGAAGTTGCGAAAAGCTTCCAGAAGATCCTAACGAAACAAGGGTTCAAATTCGTGCTCGGCGCCGCCGTCCAGGTGGTGGAGCGCACGAAGAAAGGCGCGAAAGTCGCCTGGAAACTGAAGAAGGACGATTCGGCCGGCGAGATCGAGGCCGATGTCGTCCTCGTCGCCACCGGGCGTAAACCCTTTACCGACGGGCTGGGCCTCGAAGCCCTCGGCGTCGAGATGCTGCCGCGCGGTCAGATCAAAGTCGATGACCACTGGCAGACCTCGGTCCCGGGCATCTATGCCATTGGCGACGCGGTGCCGGGCCCGATGCTCGCCCATAAAGCCGAGGATGAGGGCATGGCGGTCGCCGAGGTTATCGCCGGCAAGGCGGGCCATGTGAATTACGGCGTGATCCCCGGCGTTGTCTATTCGACCCCCGAAGTCGCCAGCGTGGGCAAAACCGAAGAGCAGCTGAAAGAAGAAGGCCGCGCTTATAAAGTGGGCAAGTTCCCCTTCATGGGCAATGCCCGCGCCAAGGCCGTGTTCCAGGCCGATGGTTTCGTCAAGCTGCTGGCCGATAAGGAAACCGATCGCATTCTCGGCTGCCATATCATCGGGCCGGGCGCCGGCGATCTGATCCATGAAGTCTGTGTCGCGATGGAATTCGGCGCCTCGGCGCAGGATCTGGCGCTGACCTGCCACGCCCACCCGACCTATTCGGAAGCCGTGCGCGAAGCGGCGCTGGCCTGCGGTCTTGGCGCGATCCACGCCTGACCCCTCACTTCTGCGCAGATGATAAAGGGCGGGTGCATGGCACCCGCCCTTTTTCTTTTGCCCGGGCCGATCCGTGGCTTCCGGTCAGTGACCGGTATGATCCTCGGCCTCTTTCGGTTCGTCGATCGAGAATTCCACCTCGATCCGGCCAGCCCGTTCAAAGACGAGGGTGCCGGGAACCATTTCGCCTTTTTTCAGGCTCTGCTTCAGCCCCATGAACATGATGTGATAGCCGCCGCGTTCCAGCGCGACGGTCTCACCGGCGGGGATTTCCAGCACCGGCACATGGTTCATCGTGGTGACGCCATTCGCATCCAGCTCTGTCACATGCAGTTCGGTCTTTTCGGCCAGATCGCTTTCGACCCCGATCAGCCGGTCGGGTTCGGTCCCGGTATTGGTGATCCTGAGAAAGCCCCCCGCAGTTTTCGCCACAGCGGGCGGGGTCGGGATATAGGGGTGCCCGATTTCAAGATCGCCGCCCTTGAAGCCATGTGCGAAAGCCGCGCCCGAGATCATGATTGCAGCCAGAGCCGCGCTGAGAATTTTCATCATTCTGTTCCGTTTTCCATCAGAGGGGTGACCGGCATCTGCCGGTGGCAAGAAATCCGCTCTCAGATGGATGGGGGGCCGCGCGCCTCGGGGACCGACCAGGCGAACGCTGCGCGAATGGGGGCCGGAGGCACCGGCTCCAGCGCCAGAACAAAGCGATAGGTGATTTCTGACAGACCCGCCGGCGGCTCGGGCACCGTGGCCGTATCGCTCAGCCGGCACAGCGGACAGTCGCCCGGCGCGAAGATACCATCGCCGCAAAGCTCGTTGAGATTGCCGCCCGCCATAATGAAATTGCGCATGGCGAGATCATCGCCCGCCGGCACCTTATGCGCATAGGCCGTTACCGTCATGGCAAGAACCATGAGGCAGGCGGTCACCGCCCCGGTCAGCTTCTGAATAAGGTCCCGAGTCATCGGGCGGCAAGATGCCCGATCCGCAAGGGCCTGGCAATGCGGCAGCTTACCCCGGGGGGAAGGTTTCTGCCCTTACCAGCCAAGCGCCTTGCGCAGCATATTGGCCGCGACGAAGATCAGGAAGACCGCGAAAATGCGTTTCAGCGGCTTGGGGTCCATCGCATGGGCCAGCTTCACCCCATAGCTGGTGGTGACCATGGTGATGCCGATCACCACGACGAAGGCCGGCAGGTTCACCGCGCCGAGCGTCAGCGGCGGGCGCGTGGCCGGGTCCAGCGGCATGAGCAGGAACCCGATCACCGACGGCACCGCGATGGTGATGCCAAAGCCCGAAGCCGTCGCCACCGCGCGGTGGATCGGCACCCCGTAAAGCGTCATCAGCGGCACGCCAAAGGATCCGCCGCCAATCCCCATCAGCACGGACAAAAAGCCCAGCACCGAGGATTGCACGGCACGCACCGGCCCGGTCGGCATCGTATCGGCGATGCGCCAGCTTTGCCTGCCAAAGGCCATGTAAAGCCCTACGACCATTCCCAGCACGCCGAAAATCGCCTGAAGCGCGTCTGATCGCATCTGGCTTGCTGCCAGCATTCCAAGGATCGCGCCGATCACAATCCCCGGCGCCCAGGTCTTCAGCACCTCCCAGTCGACAGCACCCTTGCGGTTATGCGCCATGACCGAACGGATCGAGGTGAAGATGATCGTCGCCAGCGAGGTCGCGAGGCAGACCTGCATGACCTGCGGCCCGCCATAGCCAAGCGCGGTGAAGACGTAAAAGAAGGCCGGCACCAGCACGATGCCGCCACCAACGCCCAGAAGCCCGGCAATGATCCCGGCAAGCGCGCCGACCACGAACAAAAGCGCCACCAGCGGCAACAGGGTTGCAAGATCGGGGATCACGGGCGCCTCCTCATGATTATGCGCCCTGCATAGGTCACCGCGCCGGCAGAGAAAAGCCCGTGCAGATCTTCGCGCCGTTCAGACAAGACGCAGCGTGAGATCCCCGATGCCGTCGATATGGGCCACCAGCAGATCACCGCGCCCCACCGCTCCGACACCTGCAGGGGTGCCGGTCATGATGATGTCGCCGGGGCGAAGGGTGAAGAACCGCGACAGCACGGCGATGATTTCCGGCACTTTCCAGATCATCTGGTTCAGATCGCCCTCCTGCCGGCGGTCACCATTCACGGCAAGCGTGATGGCGCCGGATACCGGGTGACCGACCAGGGACACTGGCACCAGCGGTCCGCAGGGCGCAGAGTTTTCAAAGCTTTTCGCGATCTCCCAGGGGCGGCCGAGTTTTTTTGCCTCGGACTGGAGGTCGCGGCGCGTCATGTCGAGGCCGATACCATAGCCCCAGACATGATCCGGCGCCGCGCTTTCAGGTATATCCCGCCCCCCTTTGGACAGTGCCACCACCAGCTCGACCTCGTGATGCAGATCGCTGGTCGCAGCGGGGTAAGGCATCGTATCCCCGGTCAGGATGCTGTCCGCACTTTTGAGGAAGAAGAACGGCGGCTCACGATCCGGGTCATGGCCCATCTCGACAGCATGGGCGGCATAATTGCGCCCGATGCAGAAAATGCGCCCGACCGGAAAGCGCTCATCCGTTCCCAGGACCGGCAGGCCCGGCTGCGGCGGCGGTGTGATCACCCAACGGGCGGCTTCTTGTGAATCGGGCATCCGGGCGGGCTCCTCACAACCGTTTCAGCCATTTTCAGGCCCGGTCGGGATTTGCACAAGCCCCTCTGCGCCGTCTCTTGTGATCACATTCTGGCGCAAGGCGCGCGCCGGTTATGGCAATCAGGCCCTCACGGGCCTTACCGGCCCCGCAAAACCGGCGAAAATACGGAAAAATCAGCCTTTGCTGCGGTTGCACAGTTGCACCGGCGGCAACTGTCGCCCAGAAGAGGCACAGAGTTGAATTGCCCCTTGCAGGGCAGCGCCGGCGCGGGGTCGTCAGGGCTGCATCCAAGGCACGGGGCCCCGGCATTGACCGCCCCATTCAGCCCCGGGCGGATGACGTGAATCGCTAACGGAGGATCAGCCGACCATGGCCGACAAGGGAATGCCCGCAATCGTTTACACCAAAGTGGATGAGGCACCGGAACTCGCCTCATACTCGCTGCTGCCGATCGTCCAGCGTTTTGCGAAAGCGGCCGGGATCTCGGTTGCGACCCGTGACATTTCGCTGGCGGGCCGCATCATCTCGGCCTTCCCGGAACGTCTGACCGCGGCACAGAAACAGGCCGATGATCTTGCGGGTCTGGGCGAATGGGTGAAGACGCCCGAGGCCAATGTGATCAAGCTGCCGAATGTGTCGGCCTCGGTGCCGCAGCTGGTGGCGGCGATCAAGGAACTGCAGGGCCAGGGCTACGCCCTGCCGGATTACCCGGCGGAACCCGCGACGGCTGAGGAAAAAGAGATCCGCGCGCGCTACGATGCGATCAAGGGCTCGGCCGTGAACCCGGTGTTGCGCGAAGGAAATTCCGACCGCCGCGCCGCGAAAGCGGTGAAGAATTACGCCAAAGCGCATCCGCATTCGATGGGCAAATGGGCGGCGGACAGCAAAACCCGCGTGGCTGCGATGTCGGGCGGCGATTTCTTCTCGAACGAGACCTCGGTCACCCTGAGCGCTGCACAGGCCGGCCCCGTGAAGATCGAGCTCTCTGGCGCATCGGGCAAGGTCACTGTGCTGAAAGAAGGCGACAGCCTGCCCGAAGGCACCGTGGTGGACGCGACCTTCATGTCGGCGAAAGCGCTGGATGCGTTTCTGGCGGATGAGATCGAAAAGACCAAAGCCGAAGGCATCCTGTTCTCGGTCCATCTGAAAGCCACGATGATGAAGGTGTCGGACCCGATCATCTTCGGCCATGTGGTGAAGGCCTGGCTGAAACCGGTTTACGAGAAACACCCGGACCTGGCCGGTCTCGACGCGAATGGCGGGCTTGGCAGCCTGCTCGCACAGATCAGGTCGCTGCCGGATGGCGCGGCGATCCTCGCCGATATCGATGCGACCATGGCGGCGCGCCCGCCGCTTTACATGGTGAATTCGGATAAGGGCATCACCAACCTGCATGTGCCCTCGGATGTGATCATCGACGCCTCGATGCCGGCGCTTTTGCGCGCGGGCGGCAAGGGCTGGGGTCCGGATGGCAAAGAGGCAGATACGGTCTGCGTGATCCCGGATACGTCTTACGCCCCCGTCTATGATGAAAGCGTGAAATATTTCATCGAGACCGGCGCGCTGGATCCTGCGACCGCAGGCACGGTGCAGAATATCGGTCTGATGGCGCAAAAGGCCGAGGAATATGGCTCGCACCCGACCACCTTCGAAATCCCCGAGGATGGCACCGTCCGCGTCATCGCGGCGAATGGCGATGTGCTGCACGAGCATAAGGTGGAAAAGGGCGATATCTGGCGCCTGTGTTCGACCCGCAAAGCCGCGATCCTCGACTGGGTGCAGCTGGCCATCGACCGCCAGCGGCTCGAAGGCTGCCAGGCGATCTTCTGGCTGGATGAGGCCCGCGCCCATGACCGGGAACTGCTGGCCTATGTCCGCCCGATCCTGAAGGATAAAGGCGTCGAGGCGAAATTCCAGGTTCTGGCACCGCGCGAGGCAACCCGGCTTTCGTTCGAGACCATCCGTGCGGGCAAAGATTCGATCGCGATCACCGGCAATGTGCTGCGTGACTACCTGACCGACCTCTTCCCGATCCTGGAACTGGGCACCTCGGCCAAGATGCTTTCCATCGTGAAACTGATGCAGGGCGGCGGCATGTTCGAGACCGGCGCCGGCGGTTCGGCCCCGAAACATGTGCAGCAGCTGATGGAGGAAAACCACCTCCGCTGGGACAGCCTCGGTGAATTCTGCGCACTTGGCGAAAGCCTCAGCTTCCTCGCGGAAGCGACCGGCAATGAGAAGGCGCGCGTCCTTGGCGCAGCCGTGGATCAGGCGACCCAGGGCATCCTGGACCATGACCGCAGCCCGGGCCGCAAGGCCGGCCAGCCCGACAATCGCGACAGCCATTTCTGGTTCGCACTTTATTGGGCCGACGCGCTGGCGAAACAGAATTCCGACGCCGAACTGGCTGCGGAATTCGCCCCCATCGCGAAAGCCCTGTCCGAAGGCGAGGCCACCATCACCGCCGAACTGCGCGCTGATCGTGGCAAGCCGGTTGATCTTGGCGGCTATTATCATGGCGATGCCGCAAAAACCGCTGCTGTGATGCGCCCATCCAGGACGTTGAACGCAATCATCGACTGAGATCGCTGACGTCACCCGAAAACACCGCTGGCACCCCATCCGGGTGTCAGCGGTTTTCTTTTGCGCGCCGCCGACCGCCAGGGGCGGGGGCTGAATGGGGCTTTCATCCTTCGGGAGGCAGGGAAATTTTCTGAACGGAGGTGCCGTCACCGGCAGTGAGACCGACGGGGCGCTAAACGTCGTGAAACATGCAACTGGCGGCACGGGCGCGGCAGCAATGACCTGCCGCGCGACAATCTGACCACCGAACCCCCTGCCGCTGCGGCCTTCCAGGCCGGCACGACTAATGGCGCTGCCCCATAGCGACGTCGTGATCTTCTGATCTTGCTTGATCCCGGTGGCGGCGGCGCGCAGATACTCCCCTGACGGAAATCAGGAGAAAGCCGGATGGACAGGGTGCTGACGGAATTGCAGGCCGCGATAGGCGCGGCCTATGTGCTGACCGGCGACGACACGCGCAAATATGCCGATGACTGGATGGGCCATTACCACGGCACACCGGTCGCGGTGCTACGGCCCGGCTCCACCGCAGAAGTGGCAGCCTGCCTGCGCGTGGCGGCAGAGGCCGGGGTGACTGTGGTCCCGGTCGGCGGCAATACCGGCCTTGTCGGCGGCACGATGGCTGTGGGCGGCGTGATGATCAGCCTTGACCGGATGAACCGCATCCGCGAGCTGCGCGCGGGCGCGCGCCTTGTGATCGCCGAGGCCGGCGTTATCCTGCAAAAGATCCATGAGGCCGCCGAGGCGGAAGGGCTTTACTTCCCGCTCTGGTTCGGCGCGCGCGGCTCGGCGATGCTTGGCGGCGCGCTGTCGACCAATGCAGGCGGCTCAAACGTGCTGCGCTATGGCTCGACGCGCGGGCTTTGTCTCGGGATTGAGGTGGTGCTGGCCGATGGCCGGGTGCTGAACCTGATGAGCGAGCTGCATAAAGACAATTCCGGCTATGATCTGAAACAGCTGTTCATCGGCGCCGAGGGCACTCTGGGCATCATTACGGCCGCGGTGATGAAGCTGGTCCCGGCGCCCCGCGCCCATGCCACCGCCGTCGTGGCGGCAGACAGCCTGCCAAAGGCGCTTGGTTTGCTCAATCGGATGCAGGAGGCGACCGGCGGCCGCGTCGAGGCCTTTGAGCTGATGCCAGAGGATTATTCGCGCCAGCTGTCGAAAGCGCGCCCGGATCTCGGCCAGCCCTTCGCAACCATCCCCCCCGTGACGCTGCTGATCGAGGCCGCGACAACATCCGCCGAAGAGGCCGATCCGGGCCCTGATGGCCAGGTGCCCCTGGTCGCAAAGCTGGAATCTGTCCTGGGCGCGATGCTCGAAGAGGGGCTGATCGAAGACGCCATCATCGCGCAATCCGAGGCGCAGCGCATGGCGATCTGGGCCCGGCGTGAGGCCGCCGCCGAAATCTGCCACGGCCTCCACCCGTTTGTGGATACCGATATCTGCCTGCCGGTGGACCGGGTGGACACTTTCCTGACCGGCATCGTTGCCCGGCTTGAAGCGATCTCGCCCGGCGCGGGAACGATCACTGTCGGCCATCTGGGCGATGGCAATCTGCATTTCTCGGTCTATCCGGCGGCAGAGGGCCATGAGGATCAGGTGATGAACTGCATCGAGGACATGGTCGCAGAACTCGGCGGCTCCTTCTCGGCCGAACATGGCATCGGTCTTTCGAAACTGGCCTCGATGCGGCGCAGAAAGGATCCGGTGGCGCTGGATGTGATGCGGGCGGTGAAATCGGCGCTGGATCCTTCAGGGCTGATGAACCCCGGCAAGGTCATTCCCGCAAGGTAAACGGGGGCCAAGGCCCGCCGCCGTTACGCAAGTTTCACATCGGAGAGAACCCGATGTCACAAAAGCCCAATAGGTCCGCCTGAGGAAATCAGAGGCGGACCCTCATGCTGGAAGTAAAATCCGTTACCCGGATGTTTGGCCAGAAAGCGGCCGTGGACAATGTCAGTTTCCGCATCGACGGCCCGGGTTTTGTGGGCATCATCGGGCGGTCGGGGGCGGGTAAATCCACCTTCCTCAGGATGATGAACCGCCTGCTGGACGCGTCTTCGGGCGAGATCCTGGTTGATGGTCGCAATGTGCTGGCGCTGAAGGGTCGCGAGGCCCGCGCCTGGCAAAGCCAGTGCGCGATGATCTTCCAGCAGTTCAATCTGGTGCCGCGCATGGATGTGGCCTCGAATGTGCTGCATGGCATCCTGAACCGCCGTTCGTCCTTGCAGACTTTGTTCAACATCTGGTCGCGAACCGATATCCTGAAAGCGCTGGAAATCCTCGACCGGCTCGGAATCCAGGAACAGGCCCCGAAACGCGCCGAAGCGCTGTCCGGCGGCCAGCAGCAACGCGTCGCGATTGCCCGCGCGCTGATGCAGGACCCGAAAATCATCCTCGCCGACGAACCAATCGCGTCTTTGGACCCGATGAACGCTCAGGTCGTGATGGATACGCTGAAAGCGATCAATGTCGAAGACGGCCGCATGGTGATCGCGAACCTGCACACGCTCGACACCGCCCGCCGTTACTGTGACCGGGTGATCGGGATGCGCGATGGCCGCGTGGTGTTCGACGGCACGCCTGACCAGCTTTCGACCGGCGTGGCGCGTGACATTTACGGCGCGGATGAAAGCTTCAACGAAGCTGCGACCTCGACCGCAATCCCGTCTGACACCGGCGCCGACCGCTCTTACGCCGACACGCTGATGTCGTAACCCATTCCCCGGACGCGCCCGCGTGCCGGGGTTTTTCTTTACCCCTCCATGGAGAAGACCATGAAAAAGATCGCACTGGCTCTGGCCGTGACCACCGCCCTGACCGGCATGGCGCAGGCCCAGGAAATCAAACAGTTCAACCTCGGCATCCTCGGCGGCGAGAACGCACAGGACCGCATGACCTCGAACGAGTGCTACCGCGCCGCCATCGAAGAAGCGCTTGGCGTTCCGGTCAAAGTCTTCACCCCCGCCGATTATGACGGCGTGATCCAGGGCCTGCTTGGCGGCACCATCGACCTCGCCTGGATGGGCGCGAGCGGTTACGCCAAAGCCTATATCACCGACCCGGAATCGGTTGAGGCTGTTCTGACCAAGCAAAACATGGACGGATCGACCGGCTATTATTCGATCGCCTTTGCCCGCACCGATTCCGGCATCAAGACGCTCGAAGACGCCAAGGGCAAGAAATTCGCCTTTGCCGAGCCGAACTCGACCTCGGGCTACCTGGTTCCCGGCGCCGAAATGGTCGCAAAATTCGGCCCGCTGGAGCAGTATTTCTCGGAAGTCCGTTTCTCGGGCGGTCATGAGCAATCCATCGTCGGCGTCGCCAATGGCGATTTCGACGCCGCTGTCGCCTGGGCTGATGGCCTTGGCGAATGGGAAGACGGCTACAATTCGGGCGCCTTCCGCAAATCGGCCGATGCCGGCCTCGTCAATATGAACGACATCCAGGAAATCTGGCGCTCGGCCCTGATCCCCGAAGGCCCGATGGTCGTCCGCAAGGCCCTGCCCCAGGACGTCAAAGACAAGGTTATCAAGCTGACCGCCGACCTGCATGAGACCAACAAGGAATGCGCTTACGGCGTCGCCGCAGGCGAGGCGCTGGACTTCGTGCCGGTCACCCACGAGGCCTATATCGGCATCGTCGAAGCCCGCAAGCTGCAAGACAGCCAGTAATCTCACCTGATCCAAAGCCGGGCCTTCGCCAATCGAAGGCCCGGCCTCTTTTTACGCGGAGGCAGCATGGTCGATATCGCTTACGGGCCGGGAAACGGGTCTGGACCGGACCGAAAACCGGGCACCAGCCTGGACACAACCGAAGCCTATCTCGACATGGTCCGCCGCCGCCGTCTCTACAGCGGCATCATTCTGGCGCTGTTTGTTGCGCTGATGATCGCGGGCTTCCAGCTTGCCGAAAGCCGCAATGCGGGCGGGCTCATCAACGGCTTGCCGCAGATCTTCGCTTTCCCCTCCGAGGTGATTTCTGAAGCCTGGGAGAAACGCGCCAATATCCCCGGCCTCTTCCTGCAATTCCTGCCATCGCTGATGGAAACTGTGAATATCGCCGCCGTCTCGACCCTGATCGGCGGCCTCACGGCGGCGCTGCTGGCGCTGCTGGCCACGCGCGGCCTCGCCCGCTGGCCGCGCCTGACGCCCTTGTTCCGCCGAATGATGGACCTGACGCGCTCGATCCCCGAAATCGTGATCGCCCTGATGCTGATCTTCATCCTCGGCGGCGGCCCGGTGCCCGCAATGATCGCAATCAGCCTGCATACGGCGGGGGCCCTGGGGAAACTCTTCTCCGAAGTCGCTGAAAACGCCGATGTAAAACCGGTCGAGGGCCTGACCTCGGTCGGCGCGGGCTGGCTGCAACGGATGTGGCTCGGCGTCATTCCCCAGGTTGCGCCGAACTGGCTCAGCTACCTGATGCTGCGGTTCGAGATTAATGTCCGCGCCTCGGCGATCCTTGGCTTCGTCGGTTCCGGCGGCATCGGCTATGACCTGAAACTCGCCATGCAATGGGGCGCGGGGAAATATGACCAGGTGGTCGCGATTTTCCTTCTGCTGTTCCTCACCATCGTGCTGATCGACCAGGTCACCGATTTTTACCGCACCCGCCTCGTCCGGGGCGCGATCCAGAAGACGAGGGCCTGAGCCATGACCATCAGCCTGAATGTCCCGGCCACCCACACCACCGAATCCCTGATCGCCACATTCCGCAAACGGATGCGGATGTCTTTCATCGTCCCGGGGATCATCCTCGCCTATCTGACCTGGATCTTCTTTGCCTTCGACATCCCGGGCATCGCCGCGCGCGCCAAAACCGACAATGCCGCCATACTCCTGACCGATTTCTGGGCGCATAAAACCCATGTCACCCGCGACAATCGCAGCGGCGCGCTTTCAATCTCGAAGGATGGCGAAAACCGTGGTGCCTACCCACCCGGCCTGTTGCCCGACTGGGTCAGCGTCACCGATGGTGTCACCACCATCGACCTCGGCTCCGGCAATATCGTGACCTATGATGATCAGGGCGCGCGCTATGTCGTCCCCGGCTACGGCACCATCGACATCCGTCCCTCCGCCGATGGCCAGTCGCTCATCCTCGACGCGCCAGAGCCGCTGCCCTCCTGGATCAACGCCTCAGACCGGCTGATTACCGTCACCACCCCGGCGGGCCGCTTCAACTATTCGCGCTCCAAGGTCGAGACCTTCCGCTACCAGGCCGGCTGGGCGCTGTTTTTCTTCACCGCCGACAGCCCCTTCTTCCAGAAATCCCCCTGGGACCTCGCATCGCTCGCCTTCTCCGGTGACCGCATCGACCCGGCGCGGTCCAATATCAGCTATATGGCGTCAGAATTCTGGACTAACAAAATGTGGCACCATGGCGAGGTCGCCTGGGCCCTGTTCGAGACCCTGCTGATGGCCTTCATCGGCACCTTCCTCGCAGCCCTCGTGGCCCTGCCGCTGGCCTTCATGGCAGCGCGGAACTTCAACCCGCTGGGGCCGCTGCGCTTTGTGATGCGCCGCATCTTCGACTTCATCCGCGGCGTCGATGCGCTGATCTGGACCATCGTGCTGGCCCGCGCTTTCGGCCCCGGCCCGATGACCGGCGCCTTGGCGATCCTGATCACCGATACCGGCACCTTCGGCAAACTTTACTCCGAAGCCCTTGAAAACATCGACGAAAAGCAGGTCGAAGGCGTCCGCTCCACCGGCGCCACCACCCTGCAGCGCGCGCGGTTCGGCGTGCTGCCGCAGGTCACACCCGTCCTCATGTCGCAGGTGCTCTACCTCTTTGAGTCGAACACCCGCTCCGCCACCGTCATCGGCGCCATCACCGGCGGCGGCATCGGGCTCCTGCTCACCCAGGCCATCATCACCCAGAAAGACTGGGAGGATGTCGCCTATTACATGATCCTGATCGTGCTGATGGTCATGGCGCTCGACAGCCTCTCCGGCTGGATCCGCCGAAAACTGATCAAGGGCGAATAAGCCCCTTTCATCTGTCCATAAATATCCCCGCCGGAGGCTCCCCCATCAGCCAACCGGCGGACCACTCCCCTGAAAGCCCCGGAAAATGCCCCGCCTCTCGCCGATTGCGCCCTTCCTGCACCCCAACACCCATATCGCCAATTCCACCTTCGGCGCTTACTGCGAGGTCGGCGAAGGCACCCGCGTGTTGAACTCAACCTTCGAAGATTACGCCTATGCCGAACGCCTTTCCGACATCGCAAATACCACGGTCGGCAAATTCGCCAATATCGCCGCCCTGACCAGGATCGGCCCGACCGACCACCCTTTCGCCAATGCGGCGCAACACCATTTCCTCTACCGCTCCTCCTGGTATTTTGACGATGCCGAAGATGACCCGGACTTCTTCGCCGCCCGCGCCGCCCGCCGCACGGTGCTCGGTCCCGATTGCTGGATCGGCCATGGCGCCATCATCAAACCCGAGATCACCCTCGGCGCCGGTGCCATCGTCGCTTCGGGCGCGGTGGTGACCAAAGACGTCCCCCCATTCGCCATCGTCGGCGGCAGCCCGGCAAGACTGATCCGGATGCGCTTTTCCGACTCTGTGATCAACCGGCTCATGGCACTCGCCTGGTGGGACTGGGATCATTCCCGCCTGCGCGACGTCCTGCCCGACTTCCGCAAGCTCCCCGCCGAGGCTTTCCTTGAGAAATACGAGGGCTAAACCCCTTCCGGCGTTACCGTCAGCGTCACCCGGTCCCCCGCGAACCAGGTGATGCCGAACTCAACCGGCACCCCCGCCCCGTCCACATTGACGGAAGTCGTGCGCAGAACCGGCGCGCCTTCGGGGATCCGCAGCGCCAGCGCCACCATGGTGCTGGCGGCCCTGGCCGAGAGCCGCGTTGAGGCGCGGGTGTAATCCGCCACCCCCACCGCCGCCAACGCGCGCGTGATCGAGCTTTCGCCCTCAAAAGCCGCCGCGAGACCCGGCAGGCGCGCCACCGGGAAGACCGAGCGGAACACCGCAAGCGGTTGCCCATCGGCCGAGGAAAGCCCCTCAACCACAAGCACAGCATCCGCCGTCGCCAGCCCGAGCGCCTGCGCCTCCTTCGCATCCGAGGGCCGCGTCTCGCGCCGTGTCAGCTGTTTCGATGGCAGCCGCCCTCCCGATTCCATCGCCTGATGAAAGCGCACACGCCGCCCGAGCGGGTAATCCGTGGGCCGTCCCAGCACAAAAACCCCGGCACCGCGCCGCGCATGGACCAGGCCGCGTTCCGCCAGATCGGCCAGCGCATGGCGCACAGTATGGCGGTTGACGCCAAACCGGACCGACAGCTCCGCTTCGCTTGGCAACCGCGCGCCGATGGGAAAATGGCCCTGCGCGACTTCAGCCGCCAGTGTCCCGGCGATTCCCTTCCACAAAGCCGTGCGCGCCATTCCCTGCCCCCGTTACCGAAGTTTCGCAAAATATTCGCATTGACGTCACCTGTCGCCCGCCGCTTACTTGTATAGTTGTCTAGTACAACAGACAAGTCAGAAAAGATGTCTGCTATGAATCACACCGGACCTTCCCCTGCCAAAGATCTCACCGGGGCGCGCCGCGCCTGGATGGGCACCCTCGCCCGCGCGCGGCCCGAGGCGCTTGCCGCGCTTTTGCCGATGCCGCTGCCCGACCATCACGACCTGCGCGCGCCCGAGACCGGCACGATGATGGTCCAGGGCCGCATCGGCGGCAGCGGCGCGCCGTTTTCGTTGGGCGAGGTCACCGTGACCCGCGCCACGCTGCATCTCCCGGATGGCACCACCGGCCATGCGCTGGTCCAGGGGCGCGACCGCGCCCATGCCCGCCATGCCGCCCTGGTCGATGCGCTTATGCAGACCGATGCGGCAGAGCGCATCCGTGCAACCATCCTCATGCCCCTGACCGAGGCCGAGGCCGCCCGCCGCAAGGCGCGCGCTGCCAAAGCCGCCGCCACCCGCGTCGAATTCTTCACCCTTGTACGCGGAGATGACAAATGAACGCGCCCGTCCAACCTGCCCCGGTCACGCCTTCGCTCGCCGGCGGTTTCGCCCATCCGGCGCATGACGCCGCCCGTGCTTTCCGTGCCGCGATGCAGGCCCTGGCCCGCCCCGGTCGCATCCAGCAGATCACCGGCGCGCTGCCGCCCGCGCCGCTCTCGGTTGCGGCGGGGACGCTGGCGCTGGTACTGATGGATCAGACGACGCCGGTCTGGATCGCCCCTTCGCATGACAGTGCCGGGCTGCGCGCCTGGCTGACATTTCACACAGCCGCGCCCTTCACCACGGCTGAGGCCGCGCATTTCGTGATCGGCAGCTGGGAGGCGCTGGCGCCGGTCTCGCGCTTTGCCACCGGCACGCCAGATTATCCCGACCGCGCCGCCACGCTGATCGTCGAAATGCCGGCGCTTGAGGCGCGCGGCGCCCGCCTGACCGGGCCGGGCATTCAGGACAGCGCCCGGCTTTCCCTGCCGGAAATCGCCGCTTTCCAGGCCAATAACGCGCTGTACCCGCTGGGGTTTGACACTTTCCTGACCGCCGGGGACCAGATCGCCGGTCTGCCGCGCTCAACGAGGCTGGAGGATATCTGATGTATGTTGCCGTCAAAGGCGGAGAGCGCGCCATCGACAACGCCCATGCCTGGCTCGCCGAAGAACGCCGGGGCGACACGGGCATCGCCGAGCTGTCTATCGCGCAGATCCGCGAGCAGCTGAAACTCTCGGTCGACCGGGTGATGGCGGAGGGCTCGCTTTTCGACCCCGACCTCGCCGCGCTGGCGATCAAACAGGCGCGGGGCGATCTGATCGAGGCGATTTTCCTGATCCGCGCCTATCGCACAACCCTGCCGCGTTTCGGCGCCACGCTGCCGGTCGAAACCGCCACGATGGCGGTGATCCGGCGCGTCTCTGCCACGTTCCGCGATGTGCCGGGCGGCCAGATCCTCGGGCCGACCTTCGATTACACGCATCGCCTGCTGGATTTCGCGCTGGCCGCCGAAGGGATCACCCCGCCAGAAGCAGCGAGCGCCAGCCCGGAGGGGCTGGATGCGGTGCCGCATGTGATGGGCTTTCTGAACCGCGAAGGGCTGATCGAAGAGGCCGGCACCGGCACCGACACCCCCCCCGATCTGACCCGCGAAGCGCTGGAACTGCCCGCGACCCGGGCGCTGCGTCTTCAGGCACTGGCGCGTGGCGATGAGGGGTTTCTCCTGTCGCTCGCCTATTCGACGCAGCGCGGCTACGGCAATACCCATGCCTTTGTCGGCGAGCTGCGCATCGGCCAGGTCACCATCGCGGCCGAGATCCCCGAGCTGGGTTTCAGCATCGAGATCGGCGAGATCGAGCTTTCGGAATGCGAGACGGTGAACCAGTTTGGCGGATCGAAAACCGAGCCGCCGCAATTCACCCGCGGCTATGGTCTGGTCTTTGGCCAGAGCGAGCGCAAATCGCTGTCGATGAGCCTTGTTGACCGGGCTTTGCGCTGGAAGGAACTGGGGGAAAGCCACAATCCGGCCCCCGCCCGCGATGAGGAATTCGTGCTGTCGCATTGCGACAATATCCAGGCCACCGGGTTCCTCGAACATATCAAGCTGCCGCATTACGTCGATTTCCAGTCCGAGCTGGAGCTGATCCGCCGGCTGCGCAGCGCCGCCCTTTCCGCACAGGAGGAAGAATGATGCCCGTCCAGATCGCCGCCGCTCTGCTGATCACCCTTGCCGGCGCCCGCAACCCAGGCGGTGCCCGGCCTTCGGGAGCGCGAAAATGACCGCCGCCATCCCCCCCGTCGAGGCCGAAAGCTACAATTTTGCCTATCTCGACGAACAGACCAAACGCATGTTGCGTCGGGCCATTCTGAAAGCGCTGGCGGTGCCGGGCTATCAGGTGCCCTTTGCCAGCCGCGAGATGCCGATGCCTTATGGCTGGGGAACCGGCGGGGTCCAGGTCTCTGCCGCCTGTCTGGTGCCGGCGGACCGCCTGAAAGTGATCGACCAGGGTGCGGATGACACGACCAATGCCGTCTCGATCCGCAAGTTCTTTCAGCGCACGGCCGGGGTCGCGGTGACCGAAGCGACCACAGAGGCAACCCTGATCCAGACCCGCCACCGCATCCCGGAAACGCCGCTGACCGAGGATCAGATCCTGGTCTATCAGGTGCCGATCCCCGAACCCCTGCGCTTTCTGGAACCGCGCGAGACCGAGACGCGGCGGATGCATGCGCTGGAGGAATATGGCCTCATGCATGTCAAGCTTTACGAAGATATTGCCCGGCATGGCGAGATCACCAATTCCTATGCCTGGCCGGTGATGGCGCATGACCGCTATGTGATGACGCCTTCGCCTATCCCGAAATTCGACAATCCGAAGCTTTCGGACAGCCCCGCCGTGCAGCTTTTCGGGGCCGGGCGCGAGGCTCGGATCCATGCGCTGCCGCCCTACACGAAGGTGGTCAGCCTCGATTTCGAGGATCACCCGTTCGTTGCGTCAAAAGCGGATCATGAATGCGAGATCTGTGGATCGCGCGAGAGCTATCTGGACGAGGTGATCACCGATGACCAGGGCGGACGGATGTTCGTCTGTTCGGACACTGACTTCTGTAGCAGCCGCAGCGCGGCCCTGGAAACGGAGCGCAGCTGATGGATGGGGCTGAGATGAACATTTATGCAAAGGTGAAAGAGGCCGGGCCTTTGCTCTCGGTCAGGGGGCTGTCGAAATTCTACGGCAGCCGGATCGGCTGCGCCGATGTCTCCTTTGATCTGTTTCCCGGCGAGGTGCTGGGGATCGTCGGAGAGAGCGGGTCCGGAAAATCGACCCTGCTCTCCTGCCTCGCCGGGCATCAGGCGCCGGAGGAGGGGCGGATCCTGTTTGACGGGCGTGACATGATCACCATGGCAGAACCGGAGCGGCGGAGGCTCGCGCGGAGTGAACAGGCCTTTGTGCATCAGAGCCCGCGGGACGGGCTGCGGATGGGCGTTTCCGCCGGCGGCAATATTGGCGAGCGGCTGATGGCGGTGGGCGGGCGGAATTACGGCGCCATCCGCGAGACGGCACTCGACTGGCTTGGCCGGGTCGAAATTGACGGGGCGCGGATCGACGACCGGCCATCCGCCTTTTCCGGGGGTATGCAGCAAAGGTTGCAGATTGCGCGCAACCTCGTCACTGCGCCGCGTCTGGTCTTTATGGACGAGCCGACCGGTGGCCTTGACGTCTCGGTCCAGGCGCGGCTTCTGGATCTCTTGCGGGGTCTGGTGCGCGATCTTGGGCTGTCGGTGGTGCTGGTCACCCATGACCTTGCCGTGGTGCGGCTGCTGGCGCATCGGCTTATGGTGATGAAATCGGGCCATGTGGTTGAACAGGGCCTGACTGATCAGGTTCTTGATGATCCGCAACATGCCTATACCCAGCTTCTTGTTTCCTCGGTTTTGCAGGTCTGACCCCATGATTATGCTGAAAGACGTTTCAAAGACCTTTACGCTGCACAATCAGGGCGGCGGGCAGGATGGTGCCGTGATCCCGGTTATGGCCGGCGTCAGCCTCTCGGTCGCACCCGGAGAATGCGTGGCGCTGACCGGGCGCTCGGGTGCAGGAAAATCCACGCTGATGCGGATGATCCACGGCAATTACCTTGCCGCTTCGGGTGCGATCCTCGTCGGCGACCTTGATGTCGCAAAGGCCAGCCCGCGCGAGATCCTGGCATTGCGGCGCGAGGTTCTGGGCTATGTCAGCCAGTTCCTGCGCGTCGTGCCGCGTGTCCCGACGATCGATGTGGTGGCGGAACCGCTCCTGACCCTCGGCACTGCCGCAGACGAGGCCCGCGACCGGGCGGCGGCGCTGCTGTCGCGGCTGAACCTGCCCGAACGCCTCTGGTCGCTCTCGCCCACCACATTCTCGGGCGGCGAGCAGCAGCGGGTGAACATCGCGCGCGGCTTCATCCATCCCTACCCCGCGATGCTGCTGGACGAGCCGACCGCCAGCCTTGACGCCACCAATCGCGAGGTGGTGCTGGGGCTGATAGCCGAGGCCAAGGCGCGCGGCGCGGCGATCCTCGGGATCTTCCATGACGAAGAGGCCCGCGCCCGGGTCTGCGACCGGCTGCTGGATGTGACCGGCTTCACCCCGGGTCTGGCAGCATGAGGAGGCTCGCGCCATGACGGGACGGCTTTTCGCCATTGTCGGCCCCTCGGGGGCCGGGAAGGACACGCTGATCCAGGGCGCGCTGGCGGCGAGACCTGATCTTCATGTCATACGCCGCGTCATCACAAGGCCCACGGATGCCGGTGGCGAGGATTTCGAGGGCGTGACGGCTGCAGAATTTGCAGAGCGCCAGGCGGCGGGGGAATTCGCACTGGACTGGCAGGCACATGGGCTGTGCTACGGCATCCCGGCCGCCGCGCTGGCGCCGCTGGCGAATGGCGCGGATCTTCTGTTCAATGGCTCGCGCCAGGGGCTTGAACGCGCCGCCCTGCTTTGGCCGGGGCTGCGCGTGATCCATGTCACCGCACCGCCCCAGGTGCTGGCGGCGCGGCTGATGGCACGTGGACGCGAAAGCGCTCTGGACATCGCCGCGCGGGTCGCCCGCGCCGGGCAGCCCTGGCCCGAGGGGCTTTCGGGTGGCCTCAGCGTGATCACGGTGATGAACGATGCCAGCCCCGAGACCGGCATCGCCCGTTTTCTCGACGCGCTTCAGCCGGTCAGCGCATGACGCTCCAGCAGGTGAAACCGCCCCGCCGCATCCTCGCCAAAGAGGCACAGATCCTCGATGGCAAAGGGACGTGGCAGATCGGGGGCGAGCCAGGGATCCAGCCGCGCGGCCAGTTCAGCCGCCTCGGATTCCGGCAGGTTGTCAGAAAGCGTCAGATGGAAACGGAACTCCTCCATCACAAAAGGATAGCCCCAGGCCGACAGCAACTCACGCTGGCGCGGGGTCAACCTGTCGGGGCGGCGCTTTGCGATCTCTGCCTCGGTGAGGGGGGCACGCAAAGGGTCGAGATCCGTGACCACCCCGGCGCCCAGAGCCAGCAGCGCCGCCTCATCCCCCTGCGGCACCAGCGCAAGGAATCCCCCGATCCGGCGCAGCTCCAGCCCCCGCGTCCCGACCGGCGCCAGACTGCCTGCAAGGTCCGCAAGCGCTCCGGAAAGATCCGCACGCTCCAGACCTTCGGCCAGGCGGAACGGCGCCTTGATCGTGCCGTGAAAGCCATATTTGCGCGGGCTCATCGTCAGCTCGGCCTGGGGGCGTGGCAATCCTTCGGGCCCTGCGAAAGCGATCGGCAGCCCTGCCTCCGGATCCCAGCCGAGCCAGCCCGCCACCCTTCTCGCAAAGGCCCCCGGGCGCGGCGCGTAATAGACCGCATATCTCGTGAAATCGCTCATCGCCACCGTCCTCTCAGCCCGATCCCGCATCATCCTTCGGAACCAGTTTCGCCCTAACCGCCATCTGTCACACGGATGTGACATCACGGTGCCATTTGCAGCGCTCTCCCGCCTGCCGACCCTGCCTCCTGCCGAGAAAGCCCAGTCATGACCCAGACCATCCTCGCCAATGCCCGCATCCTTCTGGCCGATGAAATCGTCACCGGCAATATCGTGATCCGGGACGGGCTGATTGACGACATTGACACAGGCACAGCCCCGCAAAGCGCCGAAGATATGCAGGGCGATCTGGTGATGCCCGGCCTTGTGGAACTGCATACCGACAACCTGGAACGCCATCTCCAGCCCCGCCCCCGCGTCGACTGGCCCCATGCAAGTGCAATCATCGCCCATGATGCCGAACTGGCCTCGGTGGGCATCACAACCGTGTTCGACGCGCTGCGGGTGGGATCGATCTTTTCGTCAAACAATGCCGGTTACGGCGAATATGCAAGAGCGCTGGCGCATGAGATCATGGGCCTGCGCGAGATGGGCGCGCTGAAAATCAGCCACCGCCTGCATCTGCGCGCCGAGGTCTGCTCGGAAACCCTCATCGAGGAACTCGACAAATTCGGCACCGAGGACCGCATCGGCATCGTCAGCCTGATGGACCACACCCCGGGCCAGCGCCAGTTCCGCGACATCACGAAACTCCGCGACTATGTCATGGGCAAGCGCGGCATGTCCGAGACGCAATTCGCCGAGCATATCGCAAGCCAGCAGGCGCTCTCGGCCCGGGTGAGTGGCGCGCATGAAGAGGCCGCCGTCAAAGCCGCGCGCCGCTATGGCGCCGTGATCGCAAGCCATGACGACACGACCGAAGACCAGGTGGTGACCAGCCGCGAAAAGGGCGTAAGCTTTGCCGAATTCCCCACCACGGTCGAGGCTGCGCGCGCCTGCCGTGACCAGGGCATCCTTGTGATGATGGGGGCGCCGAACCTGATCCGGGGCGGCTCGCATTCGGGCAATGTCGCCGCGGCGGATCTGGCGCAGGCCGATCTTCTCGACATCCTGTCCTCGGATTACGTGCCCTCGTCGCTTTTGTCGGCTTCGCTGATGCTGGGTGATCTCTGGGGTGATCTGCCGCGCGGCATCCGCACCGTGACCAAAGCCCCGGCTGAGGCCGCACGCCTCACCGATCGCGGCGACATTGCCATCGGCAAACGCGCCGACCTGATCCGCGTCCACCGCGTCGGTGCCGCCGGGGCCATTCGCGGCACGTGGGTCGCAGGCCGGCGCGTCGGCTGATCACAGGTCCTCCACCAGACTTCCGGCGGGGCCTTTTCCCCTGACGAAATCCTCCCGCCGGAGGTTGCTGGTCTGCCCGTTATTGCGCCCGGGCCGCAGCAATCAGCCGCATCACTTCTGCCCCCAGCCCTTCGACAATCAGGATCACCCCGGCCGCATTCGGATGGATCCCGTCAGGCTGCATCCAGGCATTCAGCGAAGCCGGGTCCGAGGGATCCGCCCCTGTCGCGATAAGCCCGGCAAAGAAATTATCCGCGAGCAGCGCGCCATATTCCGCCGCCAGCTCCGGATAGATCGCGTCGAAATCACGCTTGTAATCCGGCCCCCAGTTCAGCGGCGCCTTCATCCCTACGATCAGCACCGGCAGGCCCCGCGCTTTCGCGGCCTCCATGATACCGGTCATATTGGCCCGCACCTCCGCCACCGGAATGCCACGCAGCATGTCATTGCCGCCCAGCGTCACGATCAGTGCATCCGCCTCGGGCCCGAGCGCCCAGTCAACCCGTGACAGCCCCCCCGCGGTGGTATCGCCCGACACGCCGGCATTGAGCACAATCGCCCCTGCCCCCTGACGGTCAAGCCAGGTCTGCAGCTGCGGCACGAACCCCTCGCCGGCCGGCAGCCCGTAGCCCGCCGTCAGACTGTCGCCAAGCGCCACAATCGTCACCGGCTCCGCCGCGAAAGCCGGCGAAACCACAAGACCCAACGCAAACGTGAGGTTGCGAACGCGCCGCGATGCGGCATATCCGGTCTGACCTATTCGTTTCAGGAAGTTGCGCATGACCGGGACCGTCCTTTCACTGACCGATATTGGCCTCACCCTACAGGGCAATGCCGGGCCGGTGCCGATCCTGCGGGGCATCTCGCTCAAGGTCAACCAGGGGGAAACCCTGGCTCTGACCGGTCCTTCCGGCTCCGGCAAAAGCTCGCTTCTGATGCTGATGGGCGGGCTGGAGCGCGCGACATCCGGCCAGGTCGAGGCGCTCGGCCAGGATCTCAGCCGCATGGACGAAGACCAGCTCGCGAAATTCCGGCGTGGCAATATGGGCGTCGTGTTCCAGTCCTTCCACCTGATCCCGAACATGACCGCGCTGGAAAACACCGCCCTGCCACTGGAGCTGGGCGGCGAGAAAAATGCCTTTGCCCGTGCGAAATCTGAACTGGAAGCCGTGGGTCTGGAGCACCGCATCGACCATTACCCGGCGCAGCTTTCCGGGGGCGAGCAGCAGCGCGTGGCGTTGGCCCGCGCCATCGTCGCCCGCCCGCCGATCCTGCTGGCCGATGAGCCGACCGGTAATCTTGACGGCGTGAATGGCCAGGCGATCATGGATCTGCTCTTCGCGCTGAGGGACCGGGACGGATCGACCCTGATCATGGTCACCCATGCGCCGGAGCTGGCCGAACGCTGCGACCGGGTGCTGCGGCTGATTGATGGCCAGATCGTGCCAGACCAGAGCGCATCGGGCCAGGTGGTCGCATGAGCCTCGCCTTCCGTATAGCGGCCCGCGAACTCCGGGGCGGGCTCAGGGGGCTGCGCGTCTTCCTCATCTGCCTCGCACTTGGCGTGGCGGCGATTGCCGGCGTGGCGACGCTGCGGGCCTCGATCCAGGCCGGGCTGGCCGATCAGGGCTCGGTTCTCCTCGGCGGCGATGCCGAGATGCGCTTCACCTACCGGTTCGCGAGTGACAGCGAGCGCGCTTTCATGGCCACCCATGCCGCCCGCGTGTCGGAGATCGTCGATTTCCGTTCCATGGCGATCACGCCAGAGGACCAGGCGCTGACCCAGGTCAAGGCCATCGACACCGCCTGGCCGCTTTACGGCACGGTCACGCTCGACCCGGCGATCCCGCTGGACCAGGCGCTGGAAGGGCAGAATGGCCTCCCCGGTGCGGTGCTCGACCCTTTGCTGATCGAACGTCTCGGGCTTGCGATCGGCGGCACATTCAGCCTTGGCACCCAGAGCTTTGTTGTCATGGCCGCGCTGATCGACGAACCCGACACCGGCGCCGACAGTTTCTCGCTCGGGCCGCGCAGCATCGTCGCCACACCGGCGCTGGCGACATCGGGTCTGCTCGCCCCCGGCACGCTGTATGAGACGAAATACCGCCTCGCCCTCGCCCCGGGGACCGATCTTGAAACGCTTGAAAAGGCCGCAAAACAGGCCTTCCAGGAGTCGGGTATGCGCTGGACCGACAGCCGCCGCCCGGCCCCGGGGATCGAGCGCTTTATCGACCGGATGGGGTCTTTCCTCGTGCTGGTCGGGCTGGCCGGGCTGGCGGTCGGGGGGGTGGGCATTTCCGCCGCCGTCCGGGCCTGGCTTCAGGGCAAGGAAAAGACCATCGCGACGCTGAAGACCATCGGGGCCTCTTCGGGTCTGATCTTCTCGACCTATCTGATCCAGGTGGCGGTGCTGACGCTGGCCGGGATCGTGCTGGGGCTGATCATCGGGGCGGGCGTGCCACTTATGGCCGCGCCCTGGATCGAGGCCTCGCTGCCCTTCCCGGCAAAGGTCGGCATCGCACCCGCCGCCCTTGGTGAGGCCGCGTTTTACGGCGCGTTGACGGCGCTGATCTTCACCCTTCTGCCATTGGCGCGGGCCGAGCGCATCCGGGCGGCGGCGCTTTATCGCGGCGGTGTCTCGGGCTGGCCGCGCAAGCGCTGGCTGGCACTGCTTGGCGTTCTGATCGTGCTTCTGGTCGTGGTGGCGGTCTTCACCTCGGGCATTCCCGAACTGGCGCTTGGCACGGCCGGCGGGGTGCTCGCCGCGCTTGCGGTGCTGGCGCTGGCCGCCTGGGCCCTCAGACGGATCGCGCGGCGTCTGTCGCATAGCCGCATCGCGCAAGGCCGCCCGGGCCTGCGCGCGGCCCTGGCCGCAATTGGCGGCCCCGGATCCGAGGCACTGCCGGTGATCCTGTCGCTGGGTCTCGGGCTTTCGGTGCTGGCCGCTGTCGGGCAGATCGACGCCAATCTGCGCGCCGCCATTGACCGTGACCTGCCGACAAGGGCGCCGGCCTTCTTCTTTGTCGATATCCAGCCCGACCAGATCGACCCCTTCATCGAGATGGCTCAAGCCAATAGCGCCGTCAGCCAGTATGAAACCGCGCCGATGCTGCGCGGCGTGGTCACCGGGATCAATGGCCGCCCCGCGCGCGAAGTGATCGGCGAGCATTGGATCATTCGCGGCGACCGCGGCGTCTCTTATGCCGCTGCGATGCCCGAGGGCACAAAGATCACCGCCGGCTCCTGGTGGCCCGAGGCCTATCAGGGCGCGCCGCAGATCAGCCTTTCGGCCCAGGTCGCGGAAGAGACCGGGCTGAAAATCGGCGATGAGATGACGGTCAATATTCTGGGCCGCGACATCACCGGCACCATCACCTCGCTGCGCGAAGTCGATTTCTCGAATGCGGGAATGGGCTTTGTGATCGTGATGAACGAAGCCGCTTTGCGCGGCGCACCGCACAGCCATATTGCCACGCTCTACGCGCCGCCCGAGGCCGAAGCGACCATCCTGCGCGAGGTCACCAAGGCCTGGCCGAACATCACCGCAATCCGCATCCGCGAGGCCGTGGACCGGGTGTCCGAGGCGCTTTCCGCCATCGCGACCGCCACGGCCTGGGCGGCGGCGGGAACCCTCCTGACCGGTTTTGCGGTGCTGATCGGCACGGCGGCGGCAGGCGAGCGGCGCCGCGCCCGCGAGGCTGCGATTCTCAAGGTGCTCGGCGCCACCCGGGCGCGGATCATCGCGAGCTTTACGCTGCGCGCCGCGATTCTCGGGCTGGCGGCCGGGCTTGTCGCGGTGGTCGCCGGCGCGATCTCATCCTGGGCCGTGATGTATTTCGTGATGGAGAGCAGCTGGCGGTTCGAACCGGTCCCGGCCGCGCTGATCATCCTCGGTGGCGTGGCGGCGGTTTTGCTGGCGGGGCTGGTCTTTGCCGGACGAACGCTGGCGGTCAAACCGGCGCAGGTCTTGCGCGAAGACGGTTAATCGCCCCGCCGGAATCCCGCCAGGCGTGCAAGCGTCAGCGGGATCGCGCGGAATTCGCGGCTGCGCGGTTTGAACCTGGTCACAAGGCGCGCCATTGGCTTCAGCCAGCCCAGCCAGAAGGCCAGCCGCCCGGCGCGCGCCAGCGCATCTTCGGGCGCGTTGACCCGGTAAGCCTCAAGGGCAGCATCAAGGAAACGCGGGTCATCGGGCCAGCGCCCATAACAGCTCTGGATGAAGATCACGATATCCAGCGCCTGCCAGAAACCACTGCGATGCGCGGCGGAAAAGCGTTCGAGATCAATGAAACGCGCGGTCGTGCCGTCCCAGCAGATATCGCGCGGCGCCGGACGGCCATGCGACAGCCCGGCCCAGTGCAACAGCCCGAGCGCCCGCCCGGCGGCGGCAAAAGCGGCGCGCGTCCCAGGATCATCCGCCGCCTCTTCCACCAGGATCTGCAGCGTCGGACCCGCATCGGGGAGGAGGAAGTAATCCGCCCCCTCCATGGCGATCTCAGGCACCGGAATGCCCTTTTGCGCCAGGGTTTTCAGACCATTGCGTTCGGCCTCGAAAGCGCGGGACGGGTCACCCTTTTGCAGCCTGAGCCTCAGCGACAGGTGCTCCACCCGTTTCAGCCACCAGGTCCGGCCCCCTTCCGAGACCAGCCGTGTCACCCGGCGCGGAGGTTCCGCCAGAACCTGATCCACCTTATGCGACAGATCATCGCCGCTCATCGCCGGGTCTTCAGCGCGGCGAGTTTGGCCTGTTGTTTTTCCCAGCCATTGAGCCCCAGCCAGAAGCCGAACCGGACGACCAGAGTCAAAAGCACCAGCAGCACCGCGCCAACGATACTGCCGAACACCAGGTCATCGCGGCTGAAGCCGTTGCGGAAGGAAAGTTCCCGCCATGCCCCGCTGGAGGCGATGGCCCAGATCAGCGCGCCGTTCAGCGCAAGCGTCAGCAAAGTGGCCAGCAGCGCAATCCACCATTGCCGGCCAGAGGTGGGACGTCCCTCGCGCCTCGCCCAGAAGGAAGACATCGACATGGCGGCAATCATCGGAACCACCACCCCCATCGCGCTGTTTTGCGATGAGCTGGTCAGGAACTGGTCTGCCACCATCCAGATCACCGCGACGATCACAATCCCGAACAGCATGAAGGCGAGGTAGACCAGCAGCAAAACACTGGTCGAGACCCGCTTTTTCGGGGCGGCAAGGGGATCGGCAGACATAGGGCACCTTTGACTGAAATCTGCGGCACCATCGCTGATCCGGTGCGAAATGACAATCTCTGCGGCCCTTTGGCGGGTGGCGGCGGGCGTATCTGTAACAGGCGGAATTGAGGAGGAACGCGCGGCAGATGGACGCGCCAAGGGGCCTTGCGGGCGGATGGTCGCTTGACTTGTGGTCGCAGGCGGGGCACGGCGCTTGGGATAAGCCGGAGGTTGCCATGAGCGAGAAAAAGATCCTGCGCGCCCTGAGGGGAGAGGTTCAGCCGGTGCCGCCGGTCTGGATGATGCGCCAGGCAGGCCGTTACCTGCCGGAATATCGCGCGACCCGGGCCGAGGCGGGCGACTTTCTCAGGCTGTGCTACAATTCCGAGCTTGCGGCGGAAGTGACGCTGCAGCCGATCCGGCGCTATGGCTTCGATGCGGCGATCCTTTTTGCCGATATCCTGCTTTTGCCCCAGGCGCTCGGGCGAGAATTGTGGTTCGAAACCGGTGAAGGGCCGCGGATGGAGACCACGACCTCGGCCGCCGAAGTGGCGGGGCTGCGCCCGGATGAAGCGATTCACGAGACCCTGGCCCCGGTCTATCAGACGCTGAGGATCCTCAAGCGCGAGCTGCCGGCGGAAACCACGCTGATTGGCTTTGCCGGGGCCCCCTGGACAGTCGCGACCTATATGATCGCGGGGCGCGGCAAAGAGGAACAGGCGGGCGCGCATCGCCTGAAACGCGAGGATCGCGCGACCTTTGAAGCGCTGATCGACCGGCTGACCGGCGCGACAATCGAATACCTCTCGGCCCAGGTCGAGGCCGGGGCCGAGGTGATCAAGCTCTTCGACAGCTGGGCCGGCAGTCTGAAAGGCCAGGATTTTCAGGATTTTGCCGTGAAACCGGCGGCAAAGATCATCGCCGCGCTGAAAGCTCGTCACCCCGGCCTGCCGGTGATTGCCTTCCCGCGCGAAGCGGGCGCGGGCTATATCGGTTTCGCAGGCGCGACCGGCGCCGATTGCGTCGCGGTGGACAATTCGGTCAGCCCGGAATGGGCGGCGGAACATGTGCAGAAAGAGATCTGTGTCCAGGGCAATCTGGCACCGCATCATCTGGTCACCGGCGGCGAAGATCTGATCCGCGAGACCCGCCATGTGGTGCGCGCCTTCTCGAAAGGCCCGCATATCTTCAATCTCGGCCATGGCATCACCCCTGATGCGGATCCCGATAATGTGCAGCGGATGATCGACGCCGTGCGGGAAGGGGGATGAGCCTAAGCACAGCCCTGCCCCTTGCCCGACGCCAGCGCCCTCTCCTTTGGGCACTGGCGGCGCTTGTGCTGGCGGGCGGCGGCTTCTGGCTTTGGGCTTCAGGGCTTTTCGGGCTCGGGCTGCAATATATGAACATGCGCCAGACCGCAGCCGACTGGCATGAAAAGGGGATATGGCTGCCCTATTACACTGCGCAGATCGAGGCGCAGCCGGTAGTGGGGGTTGACAGCAACCTTTCCGGCCTGACCTGGGCGCCCGAGAGTGACACGCTCTTTGCGGTGATCAACCGCCCGCCGGGGATAGCGGAACTGTCGAAAGAGGGTGCCCTTTTGCGGCTGATCCCGCTGATCGGTGCGGTGGATCCGGAGGGGATTTCGCATGTGGAGGGTACGATCTTTGTCATTTCCGATGAGGCGCGGCAAAGCCTGAACTGGGTGGTGATCGGTCCGGAGACCAGCGAGGTCAATCTGGCAGGCTCACCAGAGTTGGTGCTGAACTACGGAACGTACCACAATATGGGCTTTGAGGGCGTCTCCTGGGACAGCGCGCGTGACGAGCTGTTCATCGCCCAGGAAATGCTGCCGATCCGGGTGCTGCGGGTCAGGGGCCTGACCGAGGCGATTGCCGGTGAGGGCTTTTCGATCAGCGTGACCGAATGGGCGCCAGGCGACCGCTTCGGCCATTTCACCACCGATCTTTCCTCGCTTTCGGCCCATGACGCGACCGGCAATCTGCTGCTTTTGTCGGATATGACCGGCGCGCTGGCCGAATATGCGCCGGATGGAAGCCCGGTCAGCGTGATGCCGCTCTGGTCCGGCTGGCATGGGCTGCGCGATGATGTCCCCCAGGCCGAAGGGCTGGCGATTGATGCGCGGGGCGACATTTATATCGTATCCGAGCCGAACCTGTTCTATCGCTTCAGCCGCGATCCGGCACCCGTCTGGGCAGAGTGAGAGCGCTTGTCTTCCACCTGTGATCCGGCATAGCCTGGCAATCATTTCCTGATTGCAGAGCCTGATTTGACCGCGTTTTTCAAAGACTTTTACGCCGACTGGCGCGACAAAACCGGCAGCGGCTATTTCACGCTGTTTTTCCTGAGCAGCCTTGTATTGTGGAACTGGCGGGTAGTTCTGCTCCTGTTTGCCGGTGATCTGACGACAGTTGAAAAGCTGGAGCGGATCGAGACTGTAACGGGGCCGCTTCGTTCCTTCCTCTACCCGGCCGGCACCGCCGCTTTGGTTTGCGTTGGTTTTGCAATACTTCATGCAGTGCTGAGCTTCGTGATTTCAGGCGTTGAACTCTGGCGCAAATCAGTACTGGCGCGTCGCAGCGCCAGTATCCGCTCCTCCAGACGAACATTTGATGCAGAGGAGGAGGCCGTCTATCAGACGCTGCATCGGGCTGGCCTGGAGACCCGCAAAGTAAATGCTGAAAAGATGCTGGAGATTCTCGAACAGGAAGCTCGTCTGCGGAACAGCGCAGAAGCGGCGGAAGCCGCAACAACGCAGGCCGCCTTCAGTAATCGTATCGGGGTTTTGCTGTTATCTATCAATGGCATAGATGGACCAGCGACCGTAACGTTCAGGGACGACAGACTCGTGAGTATTACCGGTGGCAACCTCAATCTCTCCCCCAAATCGCAGCGGGAAAGAGTTGAGTTGAGAGCGGCACTGGAGGCTTTGATCGAACGCAGGTTTGTAAAGACGGGGGGCGACCGCAGTTCAGGCGAATACACGATCAGCATCACGCCGGATGGTTACAGGTTTCTGGATTTGTTCCGAAATAATCTGACGCTGGCGAAACAAAGCAAGCCTGCTGACCTCACCCCCGAAACCGCTCCCCCATCAGATCCCTGAGCGCCTCAATCGCCTCTTCGCCATTCTCGGTCGCGGCAGTGACCTTCACCACGATCTCACGCGCCATGAGGAATTTCGACGCTTTGGCAGGGTCGATCAGAATCGACAACCCGCGCTCGGTGCGGGTCACGCTTTCCACCGCCTCTTCGGCGCCGAGGCTCTCGTCGGACACCTCGAACCAGACCGGGCCGCCAAAGGCGTCGCGGCGGAACATGACATAGGGCTCCTCCTCATCCTCGCCTTCGACAAAGCCGATGAACAGCTGGCCCTCATCCTCGACAACCGAGACATAGAGGGCTTTGACGGTGATGTCAGACATGTTTCAGATCCATTTTGCCAGGGGTGGCAGGGACATAAGAACCGCATTGGCGTCATGACCGGTTTCGAGGCCGAATTTCGTGCCCCGGTCATAGACAAGGTTATATTCGGCATAAAGCCCGCGATGGACAAGCTGTGCCTCGCGCTCGGGTCCGGCGAAAGCCTCGGAAATATGGCGTTCGGTCACCGGCAGGAAGGCAGGCAGGAAGGCCTCGCCCACAGCGCGGGTAAAGGCGAAATCGGCCTCCCAGTCGCCGGTATTGAGGTCGTCATAAAAGATGCCGCCGACACCGCGCGCGCGACCACGATGCGGGATGAAGAAATACTCATCCGCCCAGGATTTGAATTTCGCGTAATAGCCCGGGTCATGGGCATCGCAGGCGGCCCGCAACACGCCATGGAAATGCGCGGTGTCCCCGGAATATTCCAGACAGGGGTTCAGATCGGCGCCGCCACCGAACCACCAGGCATGCGGCGTCCAGAACATGCGGGTGTTCATGTGCACCGCCGGGCAATGCGGGTTCTGCATATGGGCCACGAGGCTGATGCCGCTGGCCCAGAAACGCGGATCCTGCTCCATCCCTGGCACACCACGCGCCGCCATCGCCTTTTGCGCCCGCGCACCCAGTGCCCCATGGACCGCGGACCAGTTGACGCCGACCTTCTCGAATACCCTGCCGCCGCGCATCACGCTCATGATGCCGCCGCCGCCGTCATTTTCGCGGCTGGTGGGGGTGACCTCGAACCGGCCGGGCGCAAGATCGCCGGGTGCACGATCCTCCAGATCCTCGAACGCCGCGACAATCCGGTCGCGCAGTGTACGGAACCAGTCGGAAGCCCGTATCTTGTATTCGGTCAGATCGTTGCCCATTGTCACATCCATCGTCTCGGCCAGCCTTTGCCTATCACCGCAAGCCAGAGCCTCCAACCCGTTTGGCCCCCGTCCCGGCTATGCCATGCTGGTCGCCAGCCGCTCCCCGCCAGACCCTCGCGAGTCGCATCATGAAAAAAACCGCCGCCTTTCTTATCCTCACCACCCTCGCCGCCTGCGGCACGCCGCAAGAACAATGTATCAGCCGCAATACGCGCGATCTGCGGACAGTGGAAAAGCTGATCGGCGAATCGCAGGGCAACCTGCAGCGCGGCTATGCGATTGAACGATACGAGGTCACAGTGCCCGACTGGCGGCCCTGTATCCGCTATGTGCCCGGCACCAAAGAAGACCCGACGCCGCGCCCGGTCTCGACCACCTGCCGCAGCTGGGACACCGAGGTCCGCACCAGGCCGCGCTCAATCGACCTCGCGCTTGAGGCGAAAAAGCTCTCGCAACTGCAGGTAAAACAGCGCGATCTGTCGCGCCAGGCGCAATCCGTGATCGCGCAATGCAAGGCGGCCTATCCCGAATAGGCTGCCTCTCTTCATCTGTCGGAAAATATCCCGGGGGGAGCGCCCTGAAAGGGCGCCGGGGGGCTGGCCCCCCGCCTTCTCCCCTTCAGCCGAAAATCTCGGCCTGATGCTGACCCAGACGCGGCGAGGGCGCGCCCAGCGACAGCTCCGCCCCCGAGAAACTCATCGGGCTGCGCACCCCCGGCACGCCGCCGGGTGCGATCTGCAGGGCGCGGGCAATGACCTGCGGGTCCGAGAAGACCTCGGCCATATCATTGATCGGGCCGGCAGGGACGCCATTGGCCTCGCAGGCGGCCAGCAGTTCTGCTTTGGTCATGGCGCGGGTCGCGGCAGACAGTCTGTCGGTCAGCCCGGCGCGATGCGTCACGCGGTCGGCATTGCTCACAAAGGCCGGATCATCAGCCAGGTCGCTCAGGCCAAGCAGCCCGCACAGCTTGCGGAACTGGCCGTCATTTCCGATCGCAAGGATCAGCCAGCCATCCGAGCAGTCAAACACCGCATAGGGCGCAAGATTCGGATGGGCATTGCCCATTTTCACCGGCGCCGTGCCGGTCGCGAGGTAATTCATCGCCTGATTGGCCATGATCGCGGTCGCCACATCCATCAGCGCCATATCGATATGCTGACCAGCACCCGTGCGGCCGCGCTGGATCAGCGCTGCCATGATCGCATTTGAGGCATAGATGCCGGTAAACACATCCGTCACCGCCACCCCGACCTTTTGCGGCTGACCATCGGCGGGGCCTGTCACCGACATCAGCCCGGCCATGCCCTGGATGATGAAATCATAGCCCGCGCGATGCGCATAGGGCCCGGTCTGACCGAAACCGGTGATCGAACAATAGACCAGCCCCGGATTGATCTCTTGCAGGCTGGCATAATCCAGCCCGTATTTCGCAAGACCGCCGAGCTTGAAATTTTCGATCACGACATCGGCGGTCCGGATCAGCTCACGCACCCGCGCCTGATCGGCAGGGTCGCGGAAATCGGCGGTCACGCTTTTCTTGCCACGGTTGCAGCAGTGGAAATAGGCGGCCGAGGTCTCGCCCTCATGAGTGATGAAGGGGGGGCCCCAGCGGCGGGTATCATCGCCCTCCGGAGCCTCGACCTTGATCACTTCCGCGCCGAGATCGGCGAGGATCTGGCCCGCCCAGGGGCCAGCGAGAATCCGCGCCAGCTCGACGACGCGGATGCCTTCCAGCGGCGCGGACATCGGGATCAGCCCGCCAGTTTCGCGTCGATCAGGGATTTGAGATTGTCCCAGGCCCAGTTGTCAACTTTTTCACCATCCAGGATGACGGTAGGCGTGCCGGTCACTTTGTCAGCGGCCATATTCGCCTCGAACTGTTTCAGCATCTCTTCACCGAAAGCCTCATTCGCGGTGCAGGCATCCAGCTGCTCATTGGTAAGGCCCGCGGTCAGGCCGATGGTGCGCAATTTGTCCATCACCACGGTAGGGTCAGAGGAATCGAGCCATTTTGCCTGTGTCGAAAAGACGATGTCCGAGATGCCTTCATACCGCTTGTTGTCGTCGCAGCGCGCGATCATCCCGGCCCAGAATCCGTAGCGGTCGAAATAGACCTCCCGCAGGGTGAAATGGACCTTGCCGGTATCGATATAGTCAGACTTCAGCTTCGGGTAGATCGTGTCGTGGAAATTGGCGCAATGCGGGCAGGTGAAGCTGGCATATTCCACGATTTTCACCTTCGCATCCGGGTCGCCCAGGGTGAAATCGCGCGGGGTGAGAGCGGCTGAGGCAGGCGCATCAGTGGCCGCTTCCGGAGCGGCCTCGCCTTCGGATGCGGTGGTCTCCTGCGCCCAGGCCGGCGCTGCGGCGAGCGTTGCAGCCATCGAAAGCAGCAGCCGGCGGTTGATCATGGTCATTGTCTCGTCCTCATTTCCTGTCTGGGCGGGATAATATGTTCTGCGCCAGCCGCTCAAGCGCTGCGCGAAGGCCGGGATCTCCGACGCCTTCGGTCTGCCGCGCGGCAGTGGCGGTGAGTTTTGCCTCGGCCTCCGGGTCAGGGCGTGGCACTGCGGGGGCATGGGTGAACTGCGCCTGGCCATCGGCAAAGCCGGTGCTGGCGGTCTGGGTCAGATGAACGCGCGAAATGGCGTTGTAGCCATAGACGGCGTTGACGCGCTCGCGGATCCGGTCAAGTTGCATGCCAATCATCGGCGCATGTGCGCCCTGGACGAGCAGCGTGAGCGTGGCACCCATGCCCGAGCCTTTACCGCCCGGGCCTGCGGCCGCATAGCCGATCTTCACCGGCCTGGTGATCTTTGCGATATCTTCTCCCACTGTCTCGGCCCAATGGGTCACCAGACGCGCCACCGCAAAGCCCCGCGCCTCTCCCGCGCCGCGCACCTGGTTCGAGACCAGCGAGAATGCCGGTTCGAACCCGCGCCGGCGGTGTTCTTTTGAGGGAAGACTGGCAGGCTTGCGCGCCATGGGGTCCTGTCTTTGCCAGATCGGTAGGGCCGTAAGAGCACGCGCAGATAAAGCGCGCAGAGACGGTTTCCCCGGCCAAATTCGCAGCCTATCTTAGAGCAAGCAGGCGCGGCGGAAAGCCCGGAAGCAATGCCGGCGGCATCGGAGGCCATAAATCTTGCGTGAAAGCGCTGTAAGAAATCAGCAGCCGGCCCGGATGCCTGGCGGGGAGACGGCCGATATAAGTGTGGCGCTGCTGGCCTGGTATGACCGCCATGCGCGCGAGATGCCCTGGCGGGTCGGCCCCGCCGCGCGGGCAGCGGGCCTTCGCCCTGATCCCTACCGGGTCTGGCTGTCAGAGGTGATGTTGCAGCAGACAACAGTAGCGGCGGTGCGGGGCTATTTCCTGCGCTTCACCGCGCGCTGGCCGGATGTCGCAGCGCTGGCGGCGGCGCCGGATGAGGCGGTGATGGCGGAATGGGCCGGGCTCGGCTATTATGCACGGGCGCGCAACCTGTTGAAATGCGCCCGTGCGGTCGCGACGCGTGGCGGCTTTCCAGAGAGCCGTGACGGGCTGCTGACGCTGCCGGGGATCGGCCCCTATACGGCGGCGGCGGTGGCGGCGATTGCTTTCGACGAGCCCGCCGTGGTCGTGGACGGCAATGTCGAGCGGGTGATGTCGCGGCTGTTCCAGGTGGAAACCCCGCTGCCGGCGGCAAAATCAGAGCTGACGGAACTGGCCGCGAGGCTCACGCCGGCCAGACGGCCGGGCGATTATGCCCAGGCGGTGATGGACCTCGGCGCGACCATCTGCACCCCGAGATCCCCGGCCTGCGGGATCTGCCCGCTGATGCTGCCCTGCGTGGCCCGTGCCGCCGGAATCCAGGCGGAGTTGCCCCGCAAACTCGCGAAACCCGAAAAGCCCGTCCGGGAAGGCGTGGTCTGGCTTTTGCGCAGCCCGCAAGGATGGTTACTGGAACGGCGCCCTGAAACCGGCCTCCTGGGCGGTATGATCGGCCTTCCCGGCGACGACTGGGACCAGCGCGCCACCAAAGCCCCGCGCAACGATAGTCCGGCCGAAGACCGTGCGCGCCGGACAAAGTCCGGCGCGCACGGTCCCGGGGGGGGCAGGGGGGGCTTTGCCCCCCCTGCCCCCCCCGGGACACCCTGCCCGACCACGGCGCCCGCCGATGCCGACTGGCAGATGGCTGGCGAAATCCGCCATACCTTCACCCATTTCCATCTCATCCTGCGCGTCATGATCGCCCGTTCCGACATCAATCCCCACAAAGGCGAGTTCTTTGCCGCGCATGACTTCAACCCCGACAGTCTGCCAACCGTCTTTCGCAAGGCTTTCGACCTCGGCGCCGCCGGACTGGCCGGAAGTGACTGATGGCGAGGCCTCCGCCGCCGTGATGCCGATCACCGCAGGCTTCTCGCTTTTCACCCCGGAACGGGTGGCATCTTCTGCCGCAAAATCCGGAATGGAAAAGTGACGGGCGCGGCCTCTGACCTGCAGGTCACCACGGGCATCTGCCGCGCCTCCTCCGGCTTCCGCAAAATGGCCTTCACTCTGAGCGAGGGCTCCGCACTGCCATATCAGTCCATTTCGTCGCGTTGATCCGCGACCACTCCGGCGTTACCATCCGCCGCGACCGGAGGACGATCATGGCGCAGCTCTCACCCGAAACCCTGGCCAGCCCCGCGCAAGCCCTGCCCTTCTGGCTTTCTCTCGGCACCCTGCCCGTCGCGGTCGCCGGCCTCACCTGGGGCGGGCTCTGGGTGCTGGCCCTCCCCGCTTATTGCTGGATCCTGTTCCCCGCCCTCGACGCCGCTCTGGGCCTGAACAAGGACAATGCGGACCCCGACACCCCGGATGACCAGCTTAAGGTCTATACGCTGCTGACACTGATCTGGGTACCGATCCAGCTTGCAACCCTCTGCGTCACCCTCTGGTACCTGCCGCGCAGCGCCATGACCGGCTGGGAGAAAGCCGGCATGATCTTTGGCATGGGTGTCATGGCCGGCACTATCGGGCTGAATTACGCACATGAACTTCTCCACCAGAAACCGAAGACCGAGCGCCTTGCCGCAGATCTCCTCCTCGCCTCGGTGCTGCATTCGCATTTCCGCTCTGAACATATGCGCGTGCATCACCTCTATGTCGGCACGCCGCGCGACACCGTCACCGCCCGCTATAACGAAGGCTTCCACCGTTTCTTCCCCCGGGTGCTGATCGGCCAGCGCCGTTCGGCCTTTGCCTCGGAAACGGCGATGCTGGCGCGCAAGAACCTGCCCTGGTGGCACCGGACGAACCCGTTCTGGCGCTATTGGGCATTTCAGGCCGCTTTCCTCGCGCTCGCGCTGGCGCTTGGCGGCCGGGAAGGTCTCGTGATCTTCGTGGCCCAGGCCCTGATCGCACAATGGCAGCTGGAACTGGTGAATTATGTCGAACATTACGGCCTGACCCGACGTCATCTGGGCGAGGGGCGCTATGAACATGCCCTGCCGCGCCATTCCTGGAATGCGGCGCACAGGGCCACGAACTGGCTCCTGATCAACCTTCAGCGCCATTCGGATCACCACTATAAACCCGACCGGCGCTTCCCGCTGTTGCAGAATTACGAGGAAGACGAGGCGCCGCAGCTGCCCTATGGTTATCCGGTGATGACCAGCCTCGCGATGATCCCGCCCTTGTGGAAACGCGCGATGAACCCGCGGGTGCGTGCCTGGCGCAAACAGTTCTACCCCGATATCAGCGACTGGAAGCCCTATAACAAGGCAAAGAACCCGATGCCGAAAGGCGCGCCGCCCAGGACCTGATCACGCGGCCCCCGATTAATCCGCTCTGGTGCGCAGCTCGACCTGAAGGATCGCCGGCGCCGGGCCGGACACCGCGCTGTCATCGCTCAGCGCAATCGCACCCCGCGTGCCCTGGCCAAACCCCGCCTCATAAAGCGAGCCGGCAAACCCGCCGCCCAGGCCGGTGCTGCGCACGGCATCCTGGGCAAGCCAGCTCAGATCCTCGACCTTGCTATGGGTTGCCGCCGGCGTCATCACCACGATCATCCGCTCTTGACCCATGCTCTCGCCTCCGATCGCGAAAAGCCCCTTTTTGAGCTCTTCGCCAGGATGCAGCCGCCCGGCATAGAAATGTGTGATCGAGTAATCGGCGCCGATATAAAGCACATTCACATCGACCGGCTGGTCCATATTGTTTCTGGCCAGAACATGGACCTCGTCATTGGTCACCAGTTCCGGCACCGGCACGAGGGGCAACCCGCGCAGAGTCGGGTGATCGGCATTGCGGGTCAGAAGCTCGACCTGAACATCAAGCGCCCCCGGCCCGTTCGCCGGCCCAAGTGCCGCGCCAAGCTTCATCAGGTTCACCGCCTTGGCGATTGCGGTCAGTTTTTCCTGCAGATTGCCGGCAAGATCACCCGGCGTCACACCGGCGGTTTCCACCTTCGGCGCCTGGATCCCGCTTTCGGCAAGCCCGGTGCCGGGCAGAATCCAGAGCGCATCCGGCGTCGCGCTGTCGGGGAGCACCGCCAGTGCCAGATCGGCCTCGGATCCCGCCTTCACAAAGTTCAGGCGCGGGCCCGCGATCTCGCGCAGATCTTCCATTGCGGCAGCCAGGGCCAGCGCCGGGGCCGAACCCTCGGGCGGCAGCGCTACGGTCAGCGAAAAATCCAGCGCCGCCTCTTTGCGCCGGAGCCAGACCCCCTCAGGCAGCTCGCCCGCGAAGGCCCCGGTCGTCGCACTGAACGTATCTGCAGAAGTCACCTGAACCAGCCCGAGCGCTTTGTCGCTGCCATCGGCAGCGGATGCCATAACGGCCAGCTCGGTCCCGACGGCGAGCCCATGCAGCGTGCCGGCATTCAGCGTGAAACCTGCATCCGTCGCCACAGCCGGCCATTGCGAGACCCGCGGCCGCGCCTCGCCGCCAAAGACCACACGGTCCAGATCGCCTTCGAACAAGGGCGTCGATTTCGCGGTGCCGCGCAGCGCATATTTGCGCAGAACCTCCTGCGCGACCTGGCCGTAAGTGGCACCGGGATATTCCGCGAGTGTCTCGAAGAGGGTGAAGGTGAAAACGCCCTGCGATTTGCGGTCCGGGGCGCCGCGCGGCAGCCGCATCTCGGGCGTCATCTCGGTGCTTTGCGCGGCGTAAAAGGCCACCAGACCGCCAGGCTCCACGCCTTCAGCCGCGACGGTTGCCTCCTTCGGCAGAAAGGAAACCCCGCCCCCGGTGCCATTGGCCGCAGCCCCGCTGCCGACACCACGGTTCGCAGCCTCCGCCATGGCTGACGCCCGATCGACCGCCGCGTCGATCATCTCATCCGTGATCCCCAGCGCGGCGGGCTCAAGCTGGCGCATCACCACATCGTCTTCGGTCTCGATGGCGCGAGTGGCAGTGCCGGAATGACAGCTGTCGAGCACGATCCACACATCGGCCCCCTTTGCGCGCAACCCGTCGAGCAGCTGGCCGATCTCATCATCGACCAGCGCATTTTCGACCGTGCCGACCGTGTTGTTCCAGCTGCCGATATCCACCGGCAGGAACAGCTCGTCGAGGCCATCGGGCTCAGATTCGGGATCCAGCGCCGGGGCGCGGGTGCCGTGGCCCGAAAGGTGGAGATAGATGAAATCACCCGGCTGCGCTTTTGCGGTCAGATCGGCAAAAGCCGCGCGGATATTGCCCAAAGTCGCCGGATCGGCGCCCTCTTTATCGGTCAGAACCGTGACATTTTCCGCCTCAAACGGCACCGGCGCCTCGGTCAGAAGGTAATTCGCCACCAGCTCCATATCGTTTTTCGGCCCCTTCAGGGACCAGCGTTTTTCGATATTCTGATAATCGCTCGCCCCGATCAGGAGCGCATAATTCTCGCGCGCCAGCGCCGGAAAGGCGATCAGCCCGAGCGCAGTGGTCAGAAAAAACCTGCGGATCATGTCCTGCCCTTTCCGGCGTGTATTCAGTCAGTTGGTCATCAGCGCGAACCCGGTATCACGCGTGCCGGAATTCACGATCACCAGGGTGAAGCTGCCATCCGCCGCCGGGGTCCAGCCACAATAGGCGACATGGGTGGGATCCGTGTCGGCACAGACCTCGCGGCCCTCGGAATCGAGGATGGTGATGTTGAGATCAAGGCCCGGCTCGGCCTCGGCATAGACTTCGGCATATTCACCACCCCGGAACAACAGATCCGGCAACCGGGTTTCCGCGCCCCCCTCCAGCGCGCCGATCCGGTAGACCGGGCCATGGATGACGCCCTTCCAGCTTTGTGCGGTGATATCCTCGGCCACATCCCTGAGCGGGTCGCCGGCATCGGTCAGCGTGACCGCAGTTGCGATCATCGCCTCCCATCCGAGCGGGGCGAAGGCGGGCGCTGCCCCCTCGGGCGCCGGTTCCAGCGGTTGCATATCGACCGATTTGCGCAATTGCGCGGCCGCAAGGATCAGGAGCGGATCCTCGTCCGCCACCCCCCGGGCGTAAAGCTCGGCCGACAGCGCCGCCTGGCGCAGGGGGCCCGGGCCTTCGGCCTTTGCCTCAGAGGCCAGCAGGGCGATCATGACAGAACTGGCCAGCCGGGCGGCGATACGGGCGGAAAGGGTCATGTTCTCTGCTCTGGTCACGGGGCTGTTTCGGATCGCGGCAGGATGGGGTGATGGATGCGGGCTGTAAACGCACAATCTCCGGATGACGGGCTTTGTCATGTGACCCCGGGCGGCCCGGCGGGCTAACCTGCCGGTACCGTTGAGAATGAGCCGGAGACTATAAGAATGCGCCTCGATAAAAGGGTCCGGAACAGGGCCTGGTCCGGATTTGCGGCCCCGCTGCTTGCCGCCATCCTCGCTGTTCAGACCGTGCAAATGGTCGGGGTTTCCACCGCAGCGCAGGCCGAGACCGTTCCGCTCGCCTCTGCGCCTTCCCGCGCCGCAACCGATCTGGCGATGGATCAGGTTCTGGTGGTGCGCAGCGCGGATCGCGAGGATGGCTTTCTCGGCTCGGCCTTTATCTGGGCAGGCGTCGCGGATATCGCCGTAACCAATGCCCATGTGGTGGGCACGGCGGAAGAGGTGCGCGTCACCGACCGGCAGGGCAATGTGGTGATCGCCACGGTGATCGGCCGCGACAGCACCCGCGATGTCGCCATCCTGCAGCTGGAGCCGGGGCTTTCCGGCCCGGATGGTGCCGTGCTGACCGGCATCGGGATCTCAGACGCGCCCCCCCTGCCAGGGCTTGAGCTCTATGCGCTTGGCGCGCCGCTCGGAGCGGAATTCACCCTGACGCGGGGCATGGTCTCGGCCATGGCACGCCAGATCGACCTCGCGGTGCCCCTGATGTTCCTCCAACATGATGCGGCGGTGAATCCAGGATCATCGGGCGGTCCGCTGGTCGATGCAGCGGGGCGGCTTATGGGTATGAACAGCCGCATCGCCGATGGCAGCCGCATGTTTGTCGGCATCGCCTATGCGATTTCCGGCAGCGATCTGCGCCGCATCGTCGACGGGCTGATCGACGAAAGCCTGCTGCCCTTCCCCAAGCTCGGCCTGAATGCGCGGCCGATGGAGCGCAGGCTTGCCGATACGCTGGGGGTACCAGCCGAAGGGCTGCTGGTCGATGCTGTAAGCCCTGGCGGGCTGGCCGCAAGCGCAGGCATCCTTGCCGGTGACATCATTCTGTCGGTCAATGGCACGAAGCTGCAAAATCCCGGCGATTTCGCCTTCCTGCTTGATGCCGTTCTGGCGGCGGGCTCTGCCGGCATCACCCTGTCCCGCGCGGGCGAAAACCTGACCCTGGTGCTGGATTTCAGCGCCGCCGCGCCCGAGCCCGGCCTGATCGGCCTCACCTTGCGCGGGCCCGAAGACGCGTCCCCCGCCCCCGAGCGCATCCGGAGCTACCGTCTCGCGGCGCTTGGTGTGGTGCAGGGCGAAGACGGCCGGGTCTCGGATCTGACAATCAACTCCCCCGCCGCGCTCGCGGGCCTCGCCAAAGGCGACCGTATCCGCGCCGTGAATGGTGCGGCAATGGACGGGGCCGGGCTGGACGCGCTGGAAATCACCGCCGCCACGCTCTTGCTGGTCGAGGCGCCGGACGGGGTCACGCGGCATCTCTGGCTCGATCCCTGGGGCACCGCGGCAGGGCCGCGTGCCATCGGCGGCGCGAATGTGCTTGACCCGGCGGTTGTGGTGTTCTGAATCTGCGATGACCATGACCGACCACATCCTGATCATCGAGGACGACCCCGAAATCGCCGCCGCTGTGGCCACAGAGGTGCGCGCGCTTGGCTGCGAGCCCAGCCATCGTGATACCCTGGCCGGCGGCCTCGCCGAGGCCACCAGCGGAGACTACCGGGTGATCGTGCTCGACCGGATGCTGCCTGGCGGCGACGGGGTTGACGCCATGGCGCAGATCCGCGCCGGAGGGTCGCGCGCGATGATCCTGGTGCTTTCGGCGCTTGGCCGCGCGGCTGAGCGGGTCGAGGGGCTTGAAATGGGCGCCGATGACTATCTGCCGAAACCCTATGAGCCCGAGGAGCTCCGCGCCCGGCTGCGCGCGCTGCTCAGGCGCGGCACGATCCAGGTCGCGGATAATGACCTTATGGCCTTTGGCGATCTGGAAATCCGGCTGAAGGCGCGCACCGTACATGTGCGGCGTAGCCATGTGCCGGTCTCGCCGCGCGAATTCGCGCTGCTCACCTTTTTCGCGCAGAATGCCGGCCATGTCGTCACCCGGATGCAGCTGCTGGAGACCGTCTGGAACCTGCATTTCGACCCTGGCACCAATGTCGTTGACGTGCATGTCGGGCGGCTGCGGCGCAAACTGGAAGAGGCCGGTGCCCATGTAATCCGCTCGGTCCGGGGCGAAGGCTATCTGTTTGCGCAGCCCATGGCCGGAGATCCCGGTGGCGGCTGATCCGGGGCCGCACCCGGTATTCTGGCACCCGGTATTCTGGCGTCCGGTGTTCAGAGCCCGTGCCACGCTGCGACTGGCAGGCCTGATGGCGGCTGCGGTCGCAGTGCTGTCGCTGGGTGCAATGGCGCTGCAATACCGTCTGGTGGCGACCAGGCTGACCGAGGCGCAAAAACAACTCCTCTCCGCCGATCTCAGCGGTCTTGGCGCGCTTTATGACCAGCGCCGCATCATCGCGCTGCGCCAGGCGATTGATTATCGCGCCGCCTCGGGCGGGCAGGAACTCCTGCTGCTGACCGACCGTCATGGCCGGATCCTCGCCGGAACCGAAGACCGCTGGCCCGCCGATGTGGCACCGCAAGGTGCGGGTTTTGACCTTTCCACCCCGCAGGAGATCACCCGGGGCACGGGCCGCTGGCTGGTGGTGGCGCGTGAATTGCCCGGCGGTTTCGGCCTTCTGGCCGGACGCCCGCTGGCCCCCGTCGACGCGACACTGGCGGCGCTGCGGCAGGGGATGATCGGGCTGGCCCTCGCGCTGCTGATCGCGGCGGCGCTGGTGGGCTGGATCGCGGCGCGCCAGGTGATGGGACGGATCGGACGGCTGAACCGGCTCGCGGATCAGGTCGCGGCCGGGGATCTCGAAGCCCGCCTGCCCGGCCCGCGCATGGCGGATGAGTTCGGTCTTCTGGAAACCCATATGCATCTGATGCTGGACCGGATCGAAAGCCTGAACCGCGCGACACATCGCCTCTCGGACACCATTGCGCATGAGATGCGCACGCCGCTGAACCGGATGGCGGCCAGGCTCTCGGCCATCGAGGGCCAGGAAGACACTGTCAGCCAGCTGCGCGAAGAAATGCGGGGGGCGATCCGGATCTTCGACGCGCTTCTCGACATCTCGCGCGCCGAGGCGGATCAGGGCTCCGGCGGTGGTCTGCTGCCGGTTAATCTCTCTTCCCTAGCGGAAGGGGTGTGGGAGCTGTACGAAGCGGCCGCCGAGGAAAAGGGCCTGATCCCGGCGGCGGATATCGCCCCTGACCTGATGGTGCTGGGGGATCGCACGCTGATCTCGCAGATGCTGGCCAATCTGCTGGATAATGCGATCAAATATTGCGCCCCCGGCGACAGGCTGAGCCTGACCCTCACCCCCGGCCCTCTGCATATGCTCGAGATCGCCGACAGCGGCCCCGGCCTGCCCGACGGTATGGGCGAGGACGTCTTCGAACGCTTTACCCGCGCTGATCGTGACCGCGGGATCAGGGGCCATGGCCTGGGCCTTGCCCTGGTTCGCGCGATCGCTATGCGCCACGGCGCAAAACTCTCTTTGCCTGCAACCGGCAAAGGCCTGACGCTTCGCCTCGAATGGCAGCCCCTCTCCCCTGGCTGAGGCCGGATGCCTCCGGCTCGGGGCAGGGCTGTGCCCCCCGGCCTGCACCACAGACCAGAGGTGACAAATGCCGTCATCTCGCGCTGGCCCCTTGCCCGGTGCCGGAAGTCCAGGCATGTTTTCGCGCATGAAACCGCAGCTCACATATGCCCTGACCGCCAGCCTCCTGTTCTGGAGCACGACGCTCCATGCCGACACCCGGGCCGTGCTGATCGGGGTTGGCGATTATGAGTATCTGGATGCAGATCTGAAAGGGCCGCCCAATGACGTGCGGCTGATGGCCGAAGTGCTGAGCGGCCGCGGCATCGCGCCGGAGGCCATGACCATCCTGACCACCGATCCGGCCAATCTTCCCGAGGGAGCCACCATCGCCGCACCAACCCGCGCGGGGATATTCGCCGCGCTTGACCAGGCGGCGGCCGATGCCGCGCCAGGCGATACGCTGGTCTTCTATTTTTCCGGTCACGGCTCCCAGGCGCCCGATCTGAACGGCGACGAGGGCGGCGGCTATGATGAGATCTTCCTGCCGATGGATGCAAAGAACTGGCGGGGCGAGATCGGCATGGTGGAAAACGCCATCATTGATGACGAGCTGAACCTCTGGGCCCGGGCCCTGCTTGCACGCGATGTAAAGCTGGTCGGCATTATCGACGCCTGCCATTCGGCCACCGGCTTTCGCGCTATCGATCCCGATCCGGCAGCAGGCGTTGCGCGTTCGTTGCCCCCCGATGCGCTTGGCATTCCCGATGACCTGCCGCCGGTACCGTTCACCGGCGCGGCAGAGCTGTCCGGCGATTTCGTCTTTCTCTACTCCTCGCAATCGGATGAAAGATCATTTGAATATCCGCTGGGCGATACCGGGATCTGGCATGGCGAGTTCACCCTGCGCCTCGCGCAGGTTCTGGCCAGCGCCGAGGATGCGACCTGGCAGCAGGTGCTGGCCGCCACCTCGGATGCGATGATCCAGGGCGTGGCGCGGCAACTCCCCGATGCCGAGGGCTCGCTTTTGCAGGAACGGGTCTTTGGCGAAGGCGCCGGCACCGCGCGCTACCGCATCACCGGATCCGTGTTGCAGGCGGGCCTTCTGCAGGGCTTTGCCGAGGGGGGCGAGATCGTGCTTTTCGCATCCGGCGCCGGGGGCGAGAGCATCGGCTCCGTGACGCTCGGCAAGGTCGGCGCGCGCGAGGCGAAGATCAGCGACCCGCTGCCGCAGGTCGCGAAAGGCGCGACGATCTGGGCCGCGCCCGGCAGGCTTCCCGATCCTGTGCCGCTGACTCTGGCGAACCTCGTGCGCGCGGATCCCGAAGACGGGCTGGACTATAGCCTCTGGGATGCGGCCGTCGCCGCCGCGCCAAGACCGGTGCCGGGTGCGGTGCCGGATCTGGTGCCGGTCCTGACGGACGGGCTGCTGGCTCTTGCCGGCCCCGATGCGGTGCTTGACGCACGCGGGCCCGGCACGTCACCGCGCGTTGTGGTCACCGGGGGCGAAACCGAGGCGGATGCCCTGGAGCGCGTGCTTTCAACCATGGCCCATGCGACGCGGTTGCGCGACGTGCTGTCCCAGGCCGCCGGGCGCGGCTTTACGAAGACCGAGGTGATATCGGTCGCGATCGAGCGCCGCCCCGGCACCGAAATCACCGACCCGGCGCAAGGTGCCTCCTGCAGCGGCAAGGCGGGGGCAGGTGCGGCGCATGACCCGGCACAGGGGGTGAATGGCTGCGACCAGCTCTGGCTCACGCTGACCAACCGTTCGGGCAAGGCGCAGGATGTCACAGTGCTTTACCTCGCCTCCGATATGGAGGTGCTGCCGATCTGGCCTTCACAGAATATCGTGAACCGCATCGCCCCGGGCGAGGCCGCGCGGGTCGGGCTGCAGATCGATCCGGTGAGCCATGCCGGGGTCGAGGAGATCTGGATCCTGGCCGTCCCGATGAACGAGACCCATGCGCTCCGGACTGATCTGACCCCGCTTGCCAGCGCAACGCTGCGCGGTACGGCTGAGGGCGGCAGCGACGCCGCGCTCTGGCTGGAAAGCCAGATCGCACCGAAAGACGAGACCTCGATGCGCGGCTTTTCCACCAAACCCGCCGATCTGACGATGATCCGCCAGATCGTGCGGCTGAACCCGACCAATTCCGAATAGATGGCCATCACGGCCCCAGCCCAGTTCCGCAGAAGGATCAAAGAGATGACCTCCCGCTTCATGCCTGCCACCGTTGTCAGGCCGCTTTCCGCCCTGGTGCTTTTGTGCAGTGTCACCGGCATGGCCCTGGCGGAAAGCCCCACCGCCGCCCCGGGCTTCGGCGCGAAGACCAGCGCCGCCGACAGCTCGCCCTACAGCTTTGCCGCCTCGGGCGCCAAGGCCGAGCGCGGCGAGAAAGCCGCGAAAGCCGAACCTTCGGGGGCGAAAGTGGTCGGCGGCCAGCCCGCAGCCGATGGCGCCTGGCCCTGGCAGGTTGCTTTCCTGCTCGGAGGTCAGCCGATCAGCACCGACAGCCAGTTCTGCGGTGGATCCATGGTGATGGATCGCTGGGTGCTGACCGCCGCCCATTGCGTCCATATGGCGGATGACGCCGGCAATGGGGCCGATCTGAAGCCCGGCGATTTCGACATTCTTGTCGGCACCAACCTGCTGGATGGCAGCGGCGACCGGGTGCCGGTCGAGGCGGTTTTCACCTATCCGTCCTATTCGGTGAATGATTTCGACTATGATATCGCGCTGGTCAAACTCGCGCGCAAACCGCAGGTCCCGTATAAGACGGTCGAGGTGCCGGATGCCACTTACGGCGATCTTCTGCGCGAGCCGGGAATCACCACGGTCGTCACCGGATGGGGGCTTCAGGCAGGCGCGGTGCCTTCGTCACAGCTGATGCAGGCGCAGATCCAGATGCTGGACCGCGAATTGTGCAACCAGGTCCTGCTGGAAGGTCGCGCCGAAGAGGCCGTCGAGGGCTTTGCCTTTGCCGTCAATCTGATGGATGTGCCAGAGGACAAAGCCTATGCGCTCTGGGATGAGATCATGGCTGCGGCGCCGATGCCGATGAGCGAGAATATGATCTGTTCGGGCACTTTCGAGGGCGGCAAAAGCTCGTGCAATGGTGACAGCGGCGGGCCGCTGGTGGTGCCGCTGGACAATGGAAAATACATCCAGGCCGGAATCGTCAGCTGGGGTCTGAGCGATGCCTCTGGCCATGGCTGCCCGGAAATGGCGCAGTTTTCGGCCTATACCGATGTGTCGCATTTTGTGCCCTGGCTGAATGAGGTCATCACCGCCAATCCCTGACCGGGATCCGCCCGGCGCCCGCAATCGCCCGCACCGCACCAGCAAAACCCCCGGATCCGGAATGGCGTCCGGGGGTTTCTGGTTTCGGCGCAGGCGCGCGGCTCAGTTGGTCACAAGGTCATAAGCCGCCGCAGCCGTGCCCTTGTTTTCGACCGCAACAAAGAAGAACCCATCCCAGGCGGGCACGAAATCGCAATAGAGCCTGTCTTCCTGGCCGCCTTCATAGCAGATGACATTGCCATTCTCATCGGTGACCACGATGTCGAGATCGGATGTCCCGCTGCCAAGCACCGCCAGTTCGGCAGTGGTGCCTCCGTCAAAGGGGATCTCCCAGCTGTCGGTCCGCCCCGCCAGAAGGCTGACGCGTTGCGAAAAGGCGCCCCCGATGCGGCCCCTGCCGGTCGCGCTCTGTGCATCCAGGATCACGTCAGTCAGGAATTCATCCTGCCCCGCCAGTATCAGCGCGAGGTCGAACATCGCCGCCGCATCGACAGGTGCGTCAACAGGCTCTGCACCGGCCGCGCCCTCACCGCTGATGCTGCGTCTGAAATCCCTGCCGGGCGCAACCTCTGCCGAGGCGGCCAGACGGGCACCCGCCAGCACGGTCAGCGCATCCCCATGCGCCCGGCCAAGTACAAAAAGCTCATGCGCCAGCACGAGCGTCGCCACGGCGCCCATCGCGCCATTTGCCCCCTGGGTGATATTCGGCCCCTTCGCCTCTTCGGCGGCCAGCGGACCGGCTGCCTGACCGGCGATGAGCGCCGCAACAAACAGCCCCGCAGCAAGGCGACGGGGTGCGGAACAGGCAGGGAAAGACATGGCGGCTCCTCGTCAGGGGTCGTTCAGGCAGTGTCGCAGCCAGGCAGGGGTTTGGGAAGCCAGACAGCGGTGACAAATGCGCTTATCCGCGCCCGTCAGTTGGCGACCAGCAGATAGGCCCCGGCCCGCGCCGTCGAGCCACCCGCAGGATTGGCGATCACCACCTCATAAAACCCATTCTCGGCCGGGGTAAAGCTACAGACACCGGCGGCAACGGGCCGCATCGGGCAAAGGATGCCGCCCGCGCCATCCTCGACCGCCCAGAGCAATGTGCCTGCCGCACCCGGATCACTCTGGGGCGCATCGCTGTCTGTGCCCGTGGCGAAGACCGCGATCTCGGCGGGGCTTTGCCCGGCAAAGGGCAGCGTCCAGCGATCCTCGTGCCCCGGCTTCAGCTCTGCCGCCACCTGGCTGACCCCACCACGCAGCACCGGCGGCGATAATTCATAAAGCAGATCGCTGAGCGCCTCGTCTTCTTCGGCCATCAGCAATGCGCCCGACCATGCCGCGCCGGAGGTCAGCAGATCGGGCGTCGCCCGCAGGCGCGCCGTCCCTGCGTCCTGCAGCACCGGCCCGGAGTATTTACCACTTTGCTTTTCCCAATGGCGCGCCCCGCGCTGGCGGATCGTCGCCGCAAGTCGCGCCGCGACCGCCATGCCCAAAGCATCGCCCTGCCCCTCGGCCTGATCATAAAGCCTGAGCGCCAGCGCAAGCGTGGCCACCGGGCCCGGAGCCTTTGCCTCGCCTTCGGCAAGCGCGGGGGCGGAACAGAAAAGGATCAGGGCCAGAGACGCGCGGAACATGGGACACAGCAGGCAAAGGGGCATTGCCCGGTCAATCCTGGCGCAAAGCGCGGCGAGAGAGAAGCCGCAAAGCGATCACCGGCACCTGGCCCTCTTTGCCGATTGAAGTGCCGCCCGCACCCCGGCAAAGTCGCGCCATGAAACAGCGCAACCGCATCACCATCGCCCAGAAACAGCGCCTGTCGCTGAACCTGTCCCTGGTCAGCGCGATCTCGATGCTGAAATCGGATGCGGGCTCGCTTGGCGACTGGCTCGAGGATATGGCCGCGCAAAACCCGCAATTGCAGCTGGTTCCTCCGCCGGCGCTGCCCGCAATCTGGGCGCCGCGCTGGCATGATGCGCTGTCGCGGCAATCGGGGGCGGGTGGCGGGACAGAGGCGCTGGCCGCCCCCGCGCCGGGGTTGCAGGCCCATGTCGCGGCGGGCGTGGCGCTGATGCGGCTGGCGCCTGCCGAAATGCCGCTGGCGCTGGCGCTGTGTTCGGCGCTGGAACCTAGCGGCTGGCTCGGGCCGCCGCTGAGCCGCATCGCCCGCGATACCGGCAGTACACCGGCGGCGCTTGAAGCGGTGCTGCTTAAGCTCCAGGCGATGGAACCCGCCGGGCTTTTTGCGCGCAACCTTGCGGAATGCCTGAGCCTCCAGGCCCACGACACAGGGGAGCTCGACCCGGTCATGCAGGCGGTGCTGGCCAATCTGACGCTGGTCGCGGCCGGCAATCTGGAGGCGCTGGCGGTAAAGACCGGCGCAACGGTCGAGGAAATCGCGCGCCGCATCCGCATGTTGCGCAGCTATGACCCGAAGCCCGGCGCGCGGTTTCAGCCCGGCTCCGCACCGGTGGCCGAACCGGACCTTGTGCTGCGCGAGGGATCTTCGGGGCCGGAACTCAGCCTGAACCATTCGGCGCTGCCTTCGATCCGGCTGCAGCCCACAACAGGAGCGGGCGACCGCGCTGCCGCGCGCGAGGTGATCCGCCTTGTGGAAAGCCGCAACAATTCGCTGTTGCGCATCGGGACCGAGATCCTGCGCCGCCAGCCGCTGGTGGCGAAACAGGGGCTGCGCGCGCTTTCCCCCATGACCATGAGCGAGGTGGCGGCAAGCCTTGGCCTGCATCAGAGCACGGTAAGCCGGCTTGTCCAGGGCACCTCGGTCGATACCGGCAGCGGGGTCTATTGGCTGCGCGCGATGTTCTCGCCCGCAGTGCGCAAGGGGGGGCCGGCAGGGGCGGCGATGCGCGATGCGCTGACGCAGATGATCACGGCGGAAGACCCGGTCGCGCCCCTGACCGATGCCGCGCTGGCCGAAGCCCTGGCCGGTGCCGGCGCGCCCCTGGCCCGGCGCACCATCGCCAAATACCGCGAGCAGCTGGGCATCCCGCCGGCCTCCCGGCGCAAACAGGCGGCGAAACTGTCATCCGCGACGCGAAAGCGAGCGGAAAACGTCGTTTCCGGGGATGACCCGCCTTGCCCGCCGCAGTAGCAAGAGGCGCGCGACGAACAGCAGTGAAGGACGGGTCATGGCCTTTTTCCTCGGGGTCGATACCGGTGGCACCTATACCGATGCGGTCATTCTGGACGAGGCGGAGAACCGCATTCTGGGAACAGCCAAGTCATTGACGACGCGGCATGATCTGGCCGAAGGCATCGGCGGTGCCGTCGATCGCGCGCTGGCGCAATCGGGCGTATCGGCGCAGCAGATCGCGCTGGTCTCGCTGTCCACGACGCTGGCCACCAATGCGCTGGTCGAGGGCCAGGGCGGCCGTGTCGCGCTGATCACCATGGGGTTCGATGAAGATGACCTCGCGCGCGCGGGGCTTTCTGATGCGCTGAAGGGCGATCCGGTGATCCGCATTGCCGGCGGCCACAGCCATGCCGGAATAGAGGCTTCCCCCCCTGATCTCGCACGGCTCAGGGCAGAGGTGACCGCGCTTGGCCCCGAGGTAATGGGCTTTGCCGTCGCCGCCCGTTTCGCCACCCGCAACCCCGCGCATGAGCTTGCGGCACGCGACCTGATCCGCCAGGTGACAGGTCGCCCGGTCACCTGTTCGCATGAGCTGTCCGCGCGGCTGAATGGCCCGAAACGCGCGCTGACTGCAGTGCTGAACGCGCGGCTGATCGGGATGATCGACCGTCTTGTCGCCGCCTGCGAACGGCATCTGGCCCGGATCGGCATCGAGGCCCCCCTGATGGTGGTGCGCGGCGATGGTGCGCTGATCTCGGCCGCGATGGTGCGCGAGCGCCCCATCGAGACGATCCTCTCCGGCCCCGCCGCCTCGATTGTCGGCGCGCGCTGGCTGACCGGTGCGCAGGACGCTCTGGTCTCGGATATCGGGGGCACCACAACGGATGTGGCGATCCTGCGCGGTGGCCTGCCCGAGATCGACCCCGAAGGCGCCCGCGTCGGGGGGTTCCGCACCATGGTCGAGGCTGTGGCGATGCGCACCACCGGCCTTGGCGGCGATTCGGAAGTGCACCTGATCAATGAGGGCCTCTCGGGGCGGCTGCGCCTCGGGCCGCGCCGCCTGCTGCCGGTCTCGCTGCTGGCAATGACGGCGCGCGATATGGTGCATGAAGCGCTGGAGCGCTGGCTCTCGGGCCCGGCGCCGGGCGAATATGATGGCCGCTTTGTCGTGCCGATGAAGGGGGTCGAACAGGCCGGTGGCCTTGGCCCCCGTGACCGCGCCCTGCTGGAGCGGATCACCGCGCCGATGCCGATCGCAAAGGCGCTGACCTCGCGGCTCGAAGCAGCAGCGCTGGACCGCCTTGTCGCGCGTGGGCTGGTAATGCTTTCCGGCGTGACCCCCTCGGATGCGAGCCATGTTGCGGGTCGCCTGCGCGACTGGGACCGGGAGGCTGCCGAAAAAGCGCTGCGTCTGCTGGCATTGCGCCGCAATGGCGCGGGCGAGCGGTTCGCGCCCGGCCCTGACGAAATGGCGCGGCGGATCATTGATCAGGTCACCGCCCAGACCGCCGGCTGCCTGCTGGAGGCCGCCTTCGCCGAAGACCCCCGGTTCAGTGACGAAGATGCAGCCGCACTGGCGCGGCATCCGCTGCTGGTGGCGGGGCTTGACCAGCACCAGGGCGTCATGGCGCTGTCAGCACACCTGGCTTTGCCGGTGATCGGCCTTGGCGCCTCGGCGCCGTCCTATTATGGCGCGGTGGGGGCGCGACTGGGCTGCGAGATGATCCTGCCGGAACATGCCGGTGTCGCGAATGCGATCGGGGCCGTAGCGGGTCAGGTCAGCCAGCGCGTCTCGGGCCTTGTGACATCACCGGCCCAGGGACGGTTTGTCGCGCATTTCACCTCTGGCCCCAAGGCCTATGGCGACCGCGACGAGGCGCTGGAGGCAATGGAAACCGCGCTGCGCGCTGAGGCCGCCGCCCGCGCCCGCCAGGCCGGGGCAGTCGACCTTCACCTGACCGCCAGCCGCGAGATTTCCGAGGCCGGGATCGAGGGGCAGATCCTGTTTATCGAAGCCACGGTAACCGTCACCGCCACCGGCAGACCCCGCATCGCCCATGGCCCTGGCGCAGATGAGTCCGCAAACTGAGGCAAAAAGCGCGTATACCCCCTTGACGCTTCTGACCGGCCCGCATATCCCCGCGCCCAGTGGCTAGGTAGCTCAGCTGGTTAGAGCGTGCGACTCATAATCGCAAGGTCGAGGGTTCGAGTCCCTCCCTCGCCACCACTTTCAATCATAATGGTTGGTTTTAAACGGAAAATTTGGGATTGACCCGATCTTTCCGCTTATCTGCCCGCCTATAGCAAAACGACGCATGGCGACCGATCCTAACCAGTGGCGGCATTAAGTCAGCGCGACAAATCACCCCTCCGTCGTAACCGAGGGGTAATTCGGCCATCACGAGAATCCGCCAGGAACGCTATGGACGTGACTGTAGCTACGGTTGAGATACCGCCCGATCTCCCGGAAGCTCGCGCCGCTGTCCCGCAGATCGGCCGTATTTTCGTGCGCTTTCGCAATGAGAAGCCGTGCACATCGGACAGCCCCGTCAGTTGCCCAGGGGTCTGTGTCAGCCGCGGTCACCCCGGGCGGGATGATCGGCACGGGACAGCGTACCAGGGCGCAATTGCGAGTAGCGACCTCGGCCCGGTCCTTGTCAGACCAGGTCACGGATCAGGCCTCCCACCGGGCATCATCAACTATTGCGAGAAACGGCATCAGCATTCCAGATGTGATCGGTCGCGAGGACCGCCTGCTGCAAGATGCCGAATGCCGCCATGAGGTTGTCACATGGGGTGCCCGTCCTGATTGCAGTGAGTTCGGAAGTGTCGTCGCTCATGCCCGCCCCTTCGGCAAATTGACGCTGTCGGGGTTCCCGCAGATTTCATCACTCAGCTCTCGCGCAATGACCAGAAGGCCGAACTGGACATCGCCCTCACCGAGGCGTTCGTTCTTGAGCAGATCGAGGGCGCGCTGGCCGGGCTGCCTGAACGGAACGCCAGCCAGCGGTGACGCGCTCTGTGACGGATCGCGGGCAGCACGGGCCGATCATCCCACGGTACTGGTGGCCTCGTCGGATGGCCGGGCGGTGGTGAGCGGAGCCCGGGATGCCCTGGGCGGCCCTTCAGCAATGCCATCCCGATAACTGCTACGCAGGCTCTCGTCCTTCCTGTTCGCTCGATCAACCCACTCCTTGCCCCGAAACAACCTGGCACGACAAGCTTACAAGACTATCCCTGTTGCGGGGGATCGTATATTCGGGTTCGCAAGGTATCCGCCCCGCCAGCCGCACACCCCGCGCTGGCCGCCACAGCTGGAGCAGAAGGAACCTGAGACGATGAACGCCCCGGTCCTCACGTCTGCGCTTGCGCTTGGCGATGCCGCCCTGCCTGGCCTCGACGATCTTCCCCGCATCCGCCACGTCCCGGGCGAGCTGAGTTTCGAGGGCCACCGCATTGCCCTTCCCGCTGCGCGACTGGATGTGGCTGCGGCAATCACCGCCGGGAAGCTCGACGAATGGATTGCAGTCGCTCGCTGGATCTCAGACCGCCTGGGTCCGGACCGCGCGTTGATCATCTCGCATGCCAATCCTCTGCGCGACCTGGCACTGCTGGGCTCGGCCCAGGGGCTGTTTTCCTATGGCCTGACCTTCGCGCAGGCGCTTCAGCGCGTTTTCGTCGGGGACTATGCCCTGATCGGGTCAGCTTCGCTGTGCATCTTTGCCGATGCCGACATAGAGGAACAGTTCCGCCGCGCCTATGTTCCCCATTACACCGGTGTCCTGGCTTCCGATGGTCCACAGGCCATCGCCCGCGCGCTGGAGCCGGTGTGCGCCACCCCGGTCAGCCTCCAACCATCCGGGAAGTCCGGCTCGGGGAAGCTGAAGGTATTGCTGATCGCCTATTTCTCCGGCCCATCCAGAACTGTCGGAGTGCAGCGGATCAATTACTGGCACGCTCAGATGGAAGCCCTGTCGCAGGGAGAGGTGGAGATCACCCTCGCCACGGCGACACCATGGCCGAATCCTCCCCAAAATGTACGGATCATCCCCGACTGGGGCCCTGCCGTGCTGATCAGGCCCGACGGCAAGCCTGAAAGCTGGGCAGTTCCCTTCCTCGACAGCGAGAAGCTGAACGCCAAGAGCGCCTCGACGCTTTCCTATTACTGGCGCATCGCACTGGAGCGGCATTTCGAAGCCGCAGACGATCAATACGACGTGGTGATTCTGTCAGGCAATCCCTTTGCGGTCTTCGACTTCGCCACCTGGGCCAAACGCCGCTGGTATGCGCGGGTGATCCTCGATTACCGCGACCCCTTTGCCAACAATCCACGCATGGCCTTCACGCCGCAGGCGCGGGAAGCTGTCCGTTACCTCGAACAGGGCTATAACCTCCAGGCCGACCTGGTGACCGTCGTCAACGACGACTGCATCGCCAAAGTAGAGGCGCTGGAAGATGTGCCGGTCAAAGTCATCCCGAACGGCTTTGACGAGCGCACCCTGGTACAAGCGCGGACACGCTGGCGGGAGGCGGATTCTTCCATCCACTTCGTCCATGCCGGGACGATCTTCCATGATCGCTCGCCCACGGCGCTGATCGGGGCGCTGGACCCCACGCGCCACCGGTTGCATCACATCGGTAACCTCGCAGGAATCGATCCCGCCGATCAGGAGGCTCCCCAGGTGGAGCTGCATGGCACGCTGCCCTATCCCGAAGTGCTGGGCCTGATCTCGCAGGCCGATTGTGGCATCGTCTTCGTCTCGGAAACCGGATTCGAAACGCCAACCAAGCTTTACGACTACCTGGCCTATGGTCTGGATATCCTGATCGTAACCCATGGCCCTCTGTATGGCGGCGCGGTTGCCGAGGTGCTAAAAGGGCTTGAGGGAATCTATTGGGCACAGAATACGCCTGAGGGACTTGCCTCTTTCATCGCTGATTACACGCCCGCGGCAACTCGGCGCGACGCGTCATATAATGACAGGTTCACCCGCCGCGGCGGCACCCTCGAACTGCTTGAGCAGATCGGCCGGCTGACCGGGCATTCCTTCACCCAGAAGAAAACGGGAATGGAAGCATGACGAAATCCGTCCTGACTGTGGTCGGCGCCAGGCCGCAATTCGTAAAAGCGGGCGCGGTCAGCCGGGCACTGCGGGCCCACCCGGAACTAACCGAATGGATCGTTCATACGGGCCAGCACCACGACGCCAATATGTCCGACATTTTCTTCACCGAAATGGACATTCCCGCCCCGCGCTGGAGTCTGGACATTCATGGTGGCCAGCATGGCGAGATGACAGGCCGGATGCTGGCTGCACTGGAAACGGTCATGGTCGAGAACCGCCCGGATCTAGTGCTTGTCTATGGGGATACCAATTCCACCCTGGCGGGCGCGCTTGCGGCGGCAAAGCTGGGCATTCCGATCGCCCATGTCGAGGCGGGGCTACGCTCCTTCAACCGTGCCATGCCCGAGGAGATCAACCGCGTCCTGACCGACCACCTCAGCGCCCTGTTATTCTGCCCGACTGGCCTCTCTGTGCGCAACCTGGCCGCCGAGGGAATCACCGGACCGCAGGTGCATGAGGTGGGCGATGTCATGTTCGACGCCACGCTGCACGCCCGCAGCCTGTCGGCCGACCGCTCCGATATCCTCAGGGACCTCGGCCTGACGCCGAAGGGCTATTGCCTCGCCACCATCCACCGGGCAGAGAACACCTCCTCGCCCGAAAAGCTGGCACGGGTTATCACCTATCTGCGCGAGGCCGCGGCGGCTGAGGGTGTTCCATTGGTGCTTCCCCTGCATCCGAGGACCCGGCAAGTGGCCGCGAACCTGGATCTGGATGGGATCATGGTGATTGAGCCGCAGGGTTATTTCGACTTCCACCGTCTGCTTGGTGATGCCCGGCTGATGCTGACCGACTCCGGCGGGGTGCAGAAGGAAGCCTATTTCCATTCCGTCCCCTGCGTCACGCTGCGTGACGAAACCGAATGGGTAGAGACGATCGAAGCCGGCTGGAACCGGCTCTGGACCCAGGAAGGCCAGACCGAGCGCCGGTCGATACCCGATTACGGTACAGGCGACAGCGCCGGTGCCATCACCCGCATCCTTTCTGACTTCCTCTATCAGAGGCGCTGACCGGACCTCACCGAGTGTGGCTTTTGCCTCGCGCCGGACCTTGTTGCATGCCTCTGGCCGCAAAGGACTCAAGTTGTGAATCCAGGCGGTCAGATGGTCCGCATGAGCAATCCACTACCGGCCCGCCAGCCTGCCGAAATTCAGATCCGTATCGCACTGATCAACCGTTTCTCGGCCGCCGGAACGGCAGAGATCCTCCGCGTGGGGTGATGTCAGCGGGGCAAGGGCGAATCCTGTCTCAGGCGAGAGTTACGCATTAGCGCCGAAAGATAGTCGGGATCCGGAATGGCGGTGCAAGCCTCCGGCAGATCGGCTGATATCTCAATCGCAGCCCCAGCCGCGTCCGGAGCGTTCCGGGCTGATATCACGACTTCCGCCCCCGGCTTCGGTTGGGGGAGACTCTGCCGCAATACTGGCTGTCATTGGTGGCGACTGGTCGCTCTTGTTTTTGCGGATATCAGAAATGGAAAAGCCCCCTGATCGGGGGCTATCCAGCAAAAACAATTGCTTGGTATAGATTTGGTGCCCAGAAGAGGACTCGAACCTCCACGCCTTGCAGCGCTGGTACCTGAAACCAGTGCGTCTACCAATTCCGCCATCTGGGCACGCTTTCAGTGAGGGCGATGTAGCCCTGGGGCAAAGGGTTGTCAACACGGGCTCGCGCGGAAATCGCAAGATTTTTTGACACTCGTGCGAAAGGCTCGCTGGCGCGGTCCTCTCATGGGGCTTTGGGCTTGCTGGCCCGGCATCCGGGGGCTATGGAACGGGGAATGGACGCGACGCCCGCAGGGGAGATTTCCGCATGAGCAAGCTGGTCACCATTTACGGCGGGTCGGGCTTTGTCGGCCGCTATATCGCTAGGCGCTTCGCCGGCCTTGGCTGGCGGGTCCGCGTCGCGGTACGCCGCCCGAACGAGGCGATCTTCGTCAAACCCTATGGCGCCCCGGGCCAGGTCGAACCGATCCTGTGCAACATCCGCAATGAAGCCAGCGTGAAACGCGCAGCCCTTGGCGCGGATGCTGTGGTCAATTGCGTCGGCACCTTCCGTCGCGGCGGCCGGAACAACTTCCAGGCCGTCCATGTCGACGGCGCCACGATCATCGCCCGCGCCGCGCGCGAGGCCGGTGTCGCAAAGCTGATCCATATCTCGGCGCTCGGGGCCGATGCCGGCAGCGCCTCGCTTTACGGCCGCAGCAAAGCAGCCGGCGAGACCGCAATCGCGGCGGAGTTCCCCGATGCGGTCATTCTGCGCCCCTCGGTGATTTTCGGCACCGAAGACAGTTTCTTCAACAAATTCGCCGGCATGGCGCAATTCGCACCGATTTTGCCGATTGCCGGCGGTCAGACCCGCTTCCAGCCGGTCTGGGTCGATGACGTGGCCCTGGCGGCCGTGAATGCCGTCACCTCTGACGCCGCTGCCGGCATTTACGAGCTGGGCGGGCCCGAGGCGATGCCGCTCCAGGATCTTTTGCAGCGTATGCTGCCGGTGATCCAGCGTCGCCGCCTGATCCTCAACCTGCCAGGCGGGCTGATGTCGCTGCCGGCCTTCGGCTTTGACATGGCCGAAGTGCTGACCGGTGGCCTGATCGTCAACAAGATCCTCACCCGCGATCAGCTGAAAATGCTGAAGGCCGATAATGTGGTGACTGAGGGCGCGCGCGGCTTCGCCGATCTGGGCGTGACTGCCTCCGCTTTTGAAGCGGTGATTCCGGATTACCTGTGGCGCTTCCGTCCTTCGGGGCAATATGCCGCCATCAAGAACTCGGCAAAAAACCTGAAGAAGGTCTGAGATTGTGGACAACACGCTGATTGCCGCCTTTCTGGGTCTCCTGGAAGGGCTCACTGAGTTTATTCCGGTCTCATCGACAGGACATCTGCTGCTGGCGGGGCATTTCCTTGGCTTCACCTCGGAAAGCCGGACCTTCGAGGTGGTGATCCAGCTTGGGGCGATCCTGGCGCTTACCTCGGTATTTGCGGTCAAGGTCGGGCGGCTTTTCATGGATGCGCGCCATGATATGGCGGCGCGGCGTGCCATTGTGTCAGTGGCACTGGCCTTTCTGCCCGCCGTGGTGATCGGGCTGCTGGCACATGGCTATATCAAAAGCGTGTTGTTTGAATCGCCGAAGCTGATTTCGATCATGCTGATCATCGGCGGCGTCATTCTGCTGGTGGTGGACCGTATCGCGCCGAAGCCGCAGCATTTCGACGCGCTGGAACTGCCGCTGGGCAAGTCGCTCGCCATCGGTTTTTGCCAGTGTCTTGCGATGATCCCCGGCGTCTCGCGCTCGGGCGCCACGATTGTCGGCGCCCTGATGATGGGGGTCGAAAAACGCGCCGCAGCCGAGTTTTCCTTCCTGCTGAGCCTGCCGACCATGATCGCCGCAGTCTCCTATGATCTGTTCAAAAGCCGCAATGATCTCGATTTCAGCGCGGTCTGGGATATCGCCGTCGGCTTTGCCGTGGCCTTCCTTGCAGCGGTTCTCGTGGTGAAATGGGTGCTCTCATACGTCAGCCGCCATGGCTATGCGATCTTTGGCTGGTGGCGAATCATCGTGGGAACGGCAGCGCTGATCGCGCTCATGGCTGGCAAATAGGCATGTTTGGAACCAATACTGACCTATTTTACACACACAGATGAGGATTTCTAATCGAAAGCCCTCGAAAACGATATATAGGTCAGAACTGCTGACTTTTATTCAAAACCCCTCAGATGTAGGAAGGCGCACCCGGAACCTGCTTTGAGGGAAGCGCAGCCATGGCCACGCAAAAGATGCTGAAATTTGTTTCCCTGGGCAAAGAGATGCCCGAGAAACGCAAAGCCTCTGACCGCAACCAGGATTTCGACGAGATCTATCGCGAATTCGCGGCAGAAAAGGCGGCCGAGCAGGCGAGCCGCTGTTCCCAATGCGGCGTGCCTTATTGCCAGTCGCATTGCCCGCTGCACAACAATATCCCCGACTGGCTCCGCCTTACCGCCGAGGGCCGGCTGAAAGAGGCCTGGGAGATCAGCCAGGCCACCAATTCCTTCCCCGAGATCTGCGGCCGTATCTGCCCGCAGGACCGGCTTTGCGAAGGCAATTGCGTCATCGAACAATCCGGCCATGGCACGGTCACCATCGGCTCGGTCGAGAAATACATCACCGATACCGCCTGGGAAGAAGGCTGGGTGCAGCCGGTTGCCCCGCATGCCGAACGCATGGAATCGGTCGGCATCATCGGTGCGGGCCCGGGCGGCCTTGCCGCTGCTGAACGGCTCCGCCGCGCGGGTGTCCAGGTCACCGTCTATGACCGCTATGACCGCGCCGGGGGGCTGCTGACCTATGGCATTCCGGGGTTTAAACTGGAAAAGCCGGTTGTCATGCGCCGGGTGGAACAGCTGGAAGCCTCGGGTGTCACCTTTGTCCTGAATTGCACCGTCGGCGTTGATCTCTCGTTCGAGGAAATCCGCGCGCGCCATACCGCCGTGCTGATCGCCACCGGCGTCTACAAGATCCGCGAGATCGAGGCCCCCGGTTCGGGCGCGCGCGGCATCGTCAGGGCGCTTGACTATCTGACCGTGTCGAACCGGCTCTCTTTCGGCGACAGCGTGCCGGAATATCAAGATGGCAGCCTGAACGCGAGCGGCAAGCGCGTCGTCGTCATCGGCGGCGGCGATACCGCGATGGACTGCGTGCGCACCGCGATCCGCCAGGGCGCGACTTCGGTGAAATGCCTTTATCGCCGCGACCGCGCCAATATGCCCGGCTCGCAGCGCGAGGTGCAGAATGCCGAAGAGGAAGGCGTAGACTTCGTCTGGCTCGCGGCGCCGAAGGGCTTTTCGGGCGGCACAGCGGTCGAGGGCGTGATGGTACAGAAGATGCGCCTTGGCGCGCCGGATGCCTCGGGCCGTCAGTCGCCCGAGGTGATCGAGGGCGCCGATTATGTCGAACCCGCCGATCTCGTCGTGCAGGCGCTCGGTTTCGAACCCGAAGCCTTGCCGAAACTCTGGGGCGTCGACGAGCTGACCGTCACCCGCTGGGGCACGATCAAGGCCGATTTCCGCAGCCATGCGACCTCAATTCCGGGCGTCTATGCCGTGGGTGACATCGTGCGCGGGGCAAGCCTTGTCGTCTGGGCGATCCGTGACGGCCGCGAGGCGGCAGATGCGATCATCGACTCCCTTGGTCATGCCGCTGTAGCGGCCGAGTGACCCTTTCCCGGGAGAAGCGCCATGATCCGTTGCCTTGCTCTGCTCTGCGCCGTGGTGGTCTCGCCTGCCCTGGCCGCAGCCAGACCCTTTGACGCGACCTCCCCCGCGATCCCGGGCGGGGCGTGCGGCGAGGGCTGTGAAGGCGCGAAACAGGCCCGTCATCTGCGCCCCTTCGCCATGATCCTCTCGGGCGACGATGGCTTTGAAGTGAATACCGATACCATCAGAAGCAAGGTACAGTCGGGGGCAGTGCTCCCTGATCACGAGGTCTCGCCGATATGAACCGCTTTTTCACCGTAACCCTGTCTTCCGCGCTGCTGCCCATGCTGGCGGGTCTGGCAGAGGCGCGCACCTGGTCTGCCCCGGAAAGCTGCGAGATCTTTATGACCGTGCAGGCCAAGGGCTGCCGGGTGTCGAATTACTATACCTGCACCACCGATCCGAAAGGTGATCAGTGGCGCGCCGATTTCGACCAGGAAGGGCTTTTCTTCCGGTCGCGGATCAATTCCGAAACCGAATGGGTCGAGAGCATCAGCGAAGGCGAAGGCGCCGGAACGGTGCAGATGCTGGCACCGGCCCCCGCCGATCCGGCCTCGTTCTCGGAACTGATTGAGACCGGGATCGACACGTTTGAATTCTCGCTGACCCGCAATACCGGCTTTGACACCACGGTGACCGGTTTTGACCGGCTGACCGGCCGCAGCGTAACGATTGACGGTGTCGTGCTGGAGGAAACCGAATTCGAGGCGACCGAGACCGATGCCGATGGCGCCCAGGTCCGGCGCTCGCGCGGCAATGAATATATCTCGCGTGAGATGCGGCTGTTCTTTTCCGGCCCCGGCCAGAGCGATCTGGGCGATGGCCAATGGCTGCCGATCGACGGCAGCCCGATCGACTTCATCTTCCCCGGAGAGCCCGGCTTTGCCTCCCCCCGCCCGCTTTATGACTGTGATCCGCTGATGACCGAGGCTCCTGCCAATCCGGCGCTGGAGCGGCTGTGGAGGGCGCGTTATGGCGACTGAAAAAACCGGCCAATGCCTGTGCGGTGCGGTGCGGCTGACCATTTCCAGCCCGCCGTCAGAGCTGAGTGTCTGCCATTGCGGCATGTGCCGGCGCTGGACCGGGTCGGCCTTTGTCACAATCGATGTGGCGCCGCATAATCTTCATATCGAAGGGGCCGGTCATGTGCGCGCCTATGCCTCGTCAGACTGGGCCTCGCGCAGCTTTTGCGACACCTGCGGCACCACGCTCTGGTATCGGCTGAAAGATGCGCCGGGCCATGACGATTATTACATCGCGGCCGGGCTGCTGGATGACCTGACCGACATCAGGCTGACCCGCGAGATCTATATCGACGCCAAGCCCGATGCCTGGGCCTTTGCCGGCCCGACCGAGAAAATGACCGAAGCCGAGCTGCTTGCCTCGATGGGCATCTCTGCCGATTCCGACCCCGCCAGCACCTGAAGGAGTGAGCCATGACGATCTATGATGAAGCCTGGGTGAAAGCGGAAGAAGCCAAGCGCGCTTTCATGGCTGAAAACAGCCTTTACCGCGATGAGGACGAACATTCCTCCTGCGGCGTGGGTCTCGTCGTGGCGGTCTCGGGCAAGCCCTCGCGCAAGGTGGTGCAGGCGGGCATCGACGCGCTGAAGGCGATCTGGCACCGGGGCGCGGTCGATGCTGACGGCAAAACCGGCGACGGCGCCGGCATCCATGTGCAGATCCCGGTCGATTTCTTCTATGACGTGGTGCGCCGCACCGGGCATGAGCCAGATCCGCAGAAATGGATCGCAGTCGGCCAGGTCTTCCTGCCGCGCACCGATTTCGCAGCCCAGGAGCGTTGCCGGACCATCGTGGAAACCGAGGTTCTGCGCATGGGCCATTATATCTATGGCTGGCGCCACGTTCCGGTCGATATCTCGGTTCTGGGCGAGAAAGCGAACGCGACCCGCCCCGAGATCGAACAGATCCTGATCCGCTGCGAAAAGGAAATCGACCGCGAGCAGTTCGAGCGTGAACTCTACATCATCCGCCGCCGGATCGAGAAGGCGGTCACCGCGTCGGGGATCTATGGCTGCTATCTGTGTTCGCTGTCCTGCCGCTCGGTGATCTACAAGGGCATGATGCTGGCCGAGCAGGTCTCGGTCTTCTACCCCGACCTCCAGGACGAGCGTTTCGTCTCGGCTTTCGCGATCTACCACCAGCGCTATTCCACGAATACCTTCCCGCAATGGTGGCTGGCACAGCCCTTCCGGATGCTCGCGCATAACGGCGAGATCAACACGCTGAAGGGCAATGTCAACTGGATGAAATCGCACGAGATCCGTATGGCATCGAGCGCTTTCGGCGAGATGGCGGAAGACATCAAGCCGATCATCCCGGGCGGCACGTCAGACAGCGGCGCGCTGGATGCGGTGTTTGAGGTCATGGTGCGTTCGGGCCGTTCGGCCCCGATGGCCAAGACCATGCTGGTGCCCGAAGCCTGGTCGAAACAGACCGATACCATGCCCCAGGCCTGGGCGGATATGTATTCCTATTGCAACTCGGTGATCGAGCCCTGGGATGGCCCGGCAGCTCTGGCGATGACCGATGGCCGCTGGGTCTGCGGCGGGCTTGACCGCAACGGGCTGCGGCCCATGCGCTATGTCATCACCGGCGACGGGCTGCTGATCGCGGGGTCCGAGGCGGGTATGGTGCCGGTCGATGAACTGACCATCCGCGAAAAAGGTGCGCTTGGGCCGGGCCAGATGATCGCGGTCGATATGGTGGATGGCAAGCTCTACCATGACACCGAAATGAAGGACAAACTCGCTTCTGCCCAGCCCTACGGCGAATGGGTCGGCAAGATCACCCATCTCTCGCCCGATCTCGACGCGCTGCCGGAACATGCGATGTTCCGGGCGGGCGAATTGCGCAAACGCCAGATTGCGGCCGGCTATTCGGTCGAGGATCTGGAGCAGGTTCTGGCCCCGATGGCCGAAGACGGCAAGGAAATGATCGCCTCGATGGGCGATGACACGCCGCCGGCGGTGCTGTCGAAAATCTACCGGCCGCTGTCACATTATTTCCGGCAGAATTTCAGCCAGGTGACGAATCCGCCCATCGACTCCTTGCGCGAAGGCCGGGTGATGTCGCTGAAAACGCGTTTCGGCAATCTGCGCAACGTGCTGGATGAAAACTCCAGCCAGACCGAGATCCTGGTGCTGGAAAGCCCCTTCGTCGCGAATGCCGAATTTGACGCGATGGTGAAGCAGTTCGGCGAACATGTCGCTTTCATCGACTGCACCTTCCCGGTCGGCCCGACGCTGAACGACCTGCAAAATGCGCTGGAACGGATCCGGGCCGAGGCCGAGGATGCCGTGCGGTCTGGCGCGGGCCAGCTTATTCTGACGGATGAGCATCAGGGCGAGGGCAAAGTCGGCATGCCGATGATCCTCGCGACAAGCGCCGTGCACAGCTGGCTGACGCGCAAGGGGCTGAGGACCTTCTGTTCGATCAATGTGCGCTCGGCGGAATGTATCGACCCGCATTATTTCGCGGTGCTGATCGGCTGTGGCGCCACCACCGTGAACCCTTACCTCGCGCAGGACAGCATCGCTGACCGCATCGACCGGGGCCTCCTGGAAGGCAGCCTTGTCGAGGCGATGCGCCGTTACCGCGATGCGATTGACGCCGGGCTTCTGAAGATCATGGCGAAGATGGGGATCTCGGTGATCTCGTCTTACCGCGGTGGTCTGAACTTCGAAGCCGTGGGCCTGTCGCGCGCCATGGTGGCGGAATATTTCCCCGGAATGCACAGCCGCATCTCGGGCATCGGTCTGCACGGGATCGAGCAGAAGATCGAAGAGGTCCATGCGCGTGGCTGGCTCGGCGGCTCGGATGTGCTGCCGATCGGCGGCTTTTACAAGGCACGGCGCTCGGGTGAAAAGCATGGCTGGGAAGCCCAGACCATGCATATGCTGCAAGCGGCCTGCGACCGCGCCAGCTATGATCTGTGGAAGACCTATTCCGCCGCGATGCGGTCGAACCCGCCGATCCATCTGCGTGACCTGCTCGACATCAAGACGCTGGGGAAACCCGTGCCGATTGAAGAGGTGGAAAGCATCACCTCGATCCGCAAACGGTTCGTGACTCCGGGCATGTCTTTGGGCGCGCTGTCGCCCGAAGCGCATATGACGCTGAACATCGCGATGAACCGCATCGGCGCGAAGTCGGACAGCGGAGAGGGCGGCGAAGATCCGGCGCATCAATACCCGTTCCCCAACGGCGACAACCCCTGTGCCAAGATCAAACAGGTGGCTTCCGGGCGCTTTGGCGTCACGGCGGAATATCTGAACGCCTGTGAGGAACTGGAGATCAAGGTCGCCCAGGGCGCAAAACCCGGCGAGGGTGGCCAGCTTCCGGGGATGAAGGTCACCGATCTGATCGCGCGGCTGCGGCATTCGACGAAAGGCGTCACGCTGATCAGCCCGCCGCCGCATCACGACATCTATTCGATCGAAGATCTGGCGCAGCTGATCTATGACCTGAAACAGATCAACCCGCGCTGCAAGGTGACGGTAAAGCTGGTCTCGGCCTCCGGCGTCGGCACGATTGCGGCGGGTGTCGCCAAGGCAAAAGCCGATGTGATCCTCGTGTCCGGCCATAATGGCGGCACCGGGGCCTCGCCCGGGACCTCGATCAAATATGCCGGCCTGCCCTGGGAAATGGGCCTGACCGAGGCGCATCAGGTGCTTTCCATGAACAACCTGCGCGAGCGGGTGACGCTTCGCACCGATGGTGGCCTGCGGACCGGGCGCGATGTGGTCATGGCGGCGATGATGGGCGCGGAAGAGTTCGGCATCGGCACCGCTGCGCTGATCGCGATGGGCTGTATCATGGTGCGTCAGTGCCAGTCGAACACCTGCCCGGTCGGCGTCTGCACGCAGGACAAGGCATTGCGCGACAAGTTCACCGGCAATGCCGATAAGGTCGTCAACCTGATCACCTTCTACGCGCAGGAAGTGCGGGAAATCCTCGCCTCCATCGGGGCGCGGTCGATGGATGAGATCATCGGACGGCCGGATCTGCTGGTCCAGGTCTCGCGTGGGGCTGCGAGCCTTGACGATCTTGACCTGAACCCGCTTCTGATCACGGTCGATGGCACGCAGAAGATCACCTATGACCGCTCGAAGCCGCGCAATGCAGTGCCCGATACGCTGGATGCCGAGATCATCAAGGATGGCCACCGCTTCTTTGAGGATGGCGAGAAGATGCAGCTGTCCTATGCGGTCAGGAACACGTCCAGGACCATCGGTACCCGGGCCTCGTCGCATATCGTGCGCAAGTTCGGAATGAAGAACAGCCTGCAGCATGACCATCTGACGGTGAAACTGACCGGCAATGCCGGGCAGAGCCTTGGCGCTTTCGCGGTCAACGGGATCAAGATCGAGGTCCAGGGTGACGCGAATGACTATGTCGGCAAGGGGCTGTCGGGTGGCGTGATCGTGGTGCGGCCGATGATGGCCTCGCCGCTGAAAGCCGAAGACAACACCATCATCGGCAATACCGTGCTTTACGGCGCGACCGATGGTTTCCTCTTTGCTGCCGGCAAGGCGGGCGAGCGGTTTGCGGTCCGGAATTCGGGCGCGAGCGTGGTGATCGAGGGCTGCGGCTCGAATGGCTGCGAATATATGACCGGCGGCGTGGCAGTGATCCTTGGTGAGGTCGGCGCGAATTTCGGCGCAGGCATGACCGGCGGCATGGCCTATATTTACGACCCCGAAGGCCGGGCTGCGGATCTGGTCAACCCCGAGGGGCTGCTCACGAACGGCCTTGGTCACCCGCATTGGGAGACGCAGCTGAAAGACCTGGTGGAACGCCACCGTGCCGAGACCGGCTCGCGCAAGGCCGAAAGGATCCTTGCCGAATGGGAGAGCGAGCGCGGCAATTTCCTTCAGGTCTGCCCGAAAGAGATGCTGCCGCATCTGGCGCATCCGCTGACCACGCTGGCGGATAAGGTGCCTGCCGAATAAGCGGTCCGGCTGCACCAGACGCTGCCTGAAACGACAAAGGCCCTCCGACTGATCGGGGGGCCTTTTCCATTCTGCCCGTCCCTGTCCTTGCGCTCTTGACCCGCGCCTGGACCTGGATAGTCATATCCCGGTGCAAAGGGGTATCCGCCATGACCGCAATCATTTCCGAAGAACACCCGCTTACGCCCGATCTGGCGCTGCTGTTTGACCGCCATACCGCTGATATGCACGCCCAGACCCCGCCCGAGAGCATCTATATGATGGATAAATCTGCGCTGGCGGCGGCAGATGCGCGGTTTTTCGTGCTGCGCGAGGCCGGGACGCCCCTGGCTATGGGAGCGCTGAAACGGATCACGCCGGATCATGCCGAGATCAAATCCATGCATGTGCTCTCTGAGGCGCGCGGGCGTGGGCTGTCGTCGAAGATGCTCGCGCATCTGATCGCGGCGGCGCAGGGGGATGGTTACGGGCAGCTTTCGCTGGAAACCGGGCGCGAAGAGATCTTCACCCCGGCAAAGCGGCTTTATGAAAAGGCCGGGTTCACCGAATGCGAGGCCTTTGGCGATTACAGCCATGACCCGAATTCGCTTTATATGACGCGCGCGCTGTAAGGAGCCCATCACATGACCCGCGTCCTCCACGAACCCGTCGATGCGTCCCGGGTGCCGCGTTTCGCCGGCCGGCCGAGCTTTATGCGGCTGCCCACCCCGGACACGCCCGAGGGCCTTGATATCGCGCTGGTCGGCATCCCCTGGGATGGGGGCACCACCAACCGCGCCGGCGCCCGCCATGGCCCGCGCGAGGTCCGCAACCAGTCAAGCCTGATGCGGCGCGGCCATCATGTCTCGGGCGTGATCCCCTATGAGCTGGTCGCAGTGGCGGATGTGGGCGATATCGAGGTGCAGCCCATCGACCTGATGGCGGCGCTGGCCCAGATCGAGGCGGGGATCGCCGCGATTTGCGCGGCGGGTGCGCTGCCCTTGTCGGTCGGGGGTGACCATCTGACGACGTTGCCGGTTCTGCGTGCGATCCATAAGGCGCGGGGGGAAGGGCCGCTGGGTCTTGTGCAGTTCGACGCCCATTCCGACACCAATGACCGCTATTTCGGCGACAATCTCTACACCCATGGCACCCCTTTTCGTCGTGCCATCGAAGAGGGGATCCTCGACCCGCAGAAGATCGTGCAGATCGGCATTCGTGGCTCGGTCTATGCCGCTGATGAACATCAGTGGGCGAAAGATCAGGGCATCCGCATCATCTATATCGAGGAGGCCGACAGGCTTGGCCCACAAGGTGTGGTGGATGAAGTGCATCGCATTCTGGGCGACACCCCCTGCTATGTCACCTTCGACATCGACGGGATCGACCCCTCAATGGCGCCCGGCACCGGCACACCCGAGATCGGCGGCTTCACCACCCGCGAGGCCCAGACCATGGTGCGCGGCCTTGCCGGCCTGAACATCCGGGGCGCGGATGTGGTCGAGGTCTCTCCGCCTTTCGATATCTGCGGGCTGACGGCGCTGACCGGAGCAACAATTCTCTTCGAACTTCTCTGCGTGATTTCGGCCGGCCTGAAACGCTGACCCGTAGCGATCGCACAGAAACACCGCCCCTGCCCCCGCGAAAACGGGCTGAACACCCATCTCTGGTTGTATTAAATGCTTCACTTATCAGAAAGGGTTGTATCATAAAGAAGATACAGTCACCTACTTTGGTTACCGGATCCCGATAACATGAGAGTTCGTCTGCCAGGCTGGATAACCCACCCGACACTCAGAATGTCGATCATCGCAATCCTGTTGGTCGTGCTCCTGCCGACCCTGGGCGTCGTTGCAATGGCCTTGCTGAATGTCGGGCAATCCTTCCGGACACTGTCAGAGCAAAGGCTGCTGGAAACCGCGCATATCCTCGCGCGCACGACCGAAAGCGAGATCAGCGTCACCGGGCGGCTGCTGCATGCGGTCCGCAGCGGACAAAGCCGCGACAGCAACGAGGTATCGCCGGGCGTCCTGATCCTGTCCAACCGCGAAGAAGAGGGCACCTATAAGCTTTTCACCCTGCGGCGTGATGCCTCGGGTAAGATCATCGCGCCTGAGTTCAGTGAGGCCGAGGTCGCCCGACTGGTATTGCAGGCCGCCGAGAGCGGCAGGATGCAGATCTCGAACCTGCTGCCTCCACGGTTTGACGACGACAGGCCCCGGGTGGCAATCGCTTATCCTGAAGCCGCTCCCGAAGGCGCTATGGCGGATGGCGGGCAGCTGATACATGTTGTCGCGGTCACCGACCACCCGTCCAGCCTGCTCCACTCGCTCACTGATGACAGCATGGGAGAGAGCAACGCCGTGCTGGCGATCACCGATGGCACAGGGCGGCTGCTGGCGCGCTCGGTCGATGGCGACCGTATGCTGGGGCGCAAGGTACCCGACTGGGAACAGCTGACGGCGATGGGAACTGACAGTGGCAGCTTCCGGGCGACCACGATGGAGGGTCGCGCCATCATGTTCTCGTTCCAGAAGATCCCGAATACGCCGGGATGGGTTGCCGTGGTCGGCGAGCCGCTGGTCACATTCGATGCCCGCTGGGAGCACCCGATCCGCTCGATGATCCTTATGTCGGTGGGAACGATCGCAGTGGCGCTGCTGCTGGCATTGGTGCTGGTGCGTGGCCTGCTGCAGCCGATTCACGATATTGCGCAGCGATCCGACAAGATCGCGCGCGTCGGCGGTGCCTCGGATGAGGCCTCCGTCGGCATCCCACCAGCCCGCATCCGTGAGTTCGAAACATTGCGGCGCAGCCTGGAACTGGCCGACCGTAAAATGCGCGGGCGCCTTGCAGAAAGCCGCGCCGCAGAGGCGGCCTCGCGCACCAATCTCGACGCGATGCAGCGGGCGGAGCGACTTGCAAGGATCGGCTCCTGGACGCTGGATCTTGCCAGCGGCAGATTCCACTTTTCGGAAATGATGGCCGAAATGAACGGCCGGTCCACCAAAGACCCGGTGACGGTGGAAGATCTGAAACGGATGATGCCCGAGGCGGATTTCAAACGGGTTGGCGATGCCATTGCCCGCTGCCTCGAAACCGGCGAAGCCTATACCGTTGATGTGCAGCATTACACACCCGGTGGCGGCACTTTCGCGGCCGAGATCCGCGGCAGCGTGCTGCGCGACGAGGCCGGTGCCATCTGTGGCCTCAGCGGCACCGTCCAGGATGTCAGCGAGCGCGAGGCGTCCCGCGCCCAGATGGCCGCCATCGCCGACAGCCTGCCCAATGGGGCAATCTACCGGCTCGATTTCCTGACCCCCGAGCTTGGCCTGACCGGAGAGACGGTAACGCGCCAGGAGATGCGCTTCTCCTATGTCAGCGCCGGCATCGATGCTCTGATCGGCATCAGTCACAACGCGCTGATCCGGGATCCCTCGCTCTTTATTGAAGCCGTCCATCCCGAGGACCGCGCCCGCTATCTTGAAACCTCGCGTCTCGCGACCGCTTCGGGCACGAATTTCGAATGCGAATTCCGGTTGATCCGCCCTGATGGCGAGATCATCTGGATCCAGGTCCGCTCGGCGCCGCGCGCTTCCGAGGCGGGGCGTATCTGGGACGGGATCATCCTCGATGTCACCCCGGCCCATGAGGCCGCAGAAGCTCTGCGTCGGGCCAAGGAAGACGCCGAGGCTGCGGAACATGCCAAGAGCGATTTCCTCGCCACGATGAGCCATGAGATCCGCACGCCGATGAATTCCGTGATCGGGATGACCCGGCTCGCGCTGCAGACGCAGCTTGACCCCAAACAGCGCGCCTATCTTGGCAAGATCAATGATTCCGCCAATGTCCTGATGGGAATAATCAATGATATCCTCGACTTCTCCAAGATCGAGGCGGGTGGCATGGTGCTGGAAAAATCCGTATTCCGGCTGGAATCCGTGCTGGAATCAGTAGCATCGGTCACCGCACTCAAGGCCGAGGAAAAGGCGCTTGAGCTCACTTTCGTAGTGGCCCCCGGCACGGCGCAACACTGGCGCGGCGACTCGCTGCGGCTGGCCCAGGTTCTGACCAACCTCGTCAGCAATGCGGTGAAATTCACCACTGAAGGCGATGTGGTCGTCTCGATCTGCACGCTTCCCGAGGCGCCTGCGGGGGTGCATCAGTTGTTCTTCACAGTCCGGGATACCGGGATCGGCCTCAGTCAGGATCAGATCGACGGGCTCTTTCGCCCCTTCTCCCAGGGGGACAGCGATACCGCCCGCAAATTCGGCGGCACCGGGCTTGGTCTTGCGATCTGCAGGCGCATCGTCGAACTGATGGGTGGCACGATCTGGGTGGAAAGTCGGCCAGGCCAGGGCAGCACCTTCTGCTTTACGGTCGAACTCGAACCCGCCGCACCCGAGATTGTCCCCGGGTCACTGATGCAGCTTTCCGCAGGCCTCGGCACAAGGCGCGTTCTGATCGTCGATGACAACGAAACCGCGCGGGAGGCGCTTTCTGAGATCGTTGACAGTTTTGGCATGTCCTCGGTCGCGGTCGACAGTGGTGAGGCGGCATTGCGTCTGCTGCACCGCACTCAGACCGGAGACGAGCCTTTTGATATCGTGCTGTCAGACTGGCGGATGCCGGGGATGGACGGGCTGGAACTTGCCCGCGCCATCCGCAGCGATGCGCATCTGGTGAACATGCCCGCCGTACTGATGGTGACGGCCTATGGCCACCAGCTCGTGATCGCAGAGGCCACTCGGATCGGGTTGCAGGGCGTGCTGCTCAAGCCGGTGACGCGTTCGATGATCCTCAACACGTTCATGGAGGTGCTGTCGGTCGCACCTGTCGATGGCTTCAACCGTGCCCCGGAACCTAAGATAACGGAAAATACTGATCTGAAACGGATTCTCGGCGGTCGCGAGATCCTCGTCGTCGATGACAATGCCCTGAACCGCGAGGTCGTCGGCGAATTTCTCGATCTCGTCGGGGTAAAGGTCACGATGGCGGATAACGGTCTCGACGCCATTGCACGGATGAAAGAACGTCGCTTTGACGTCGTGCTGATGGATGTGCATATGCCGGTGATGAACGGGCTTGAAGCGATCCGCGAGATCCGCCGCCACCCGGAATGGTCGGACCTTCCGGTTGTCGCATTGACGGCCCAGGCCAGGGTCGAGGACGAGCGTGAAAGCATCGCAGCCGGCATGAGCGCGCATCTCACCAAACCGCTTGATGAACAGGCCCTGTTCCACCTGCTTTGCGACCTGATCACCAGAAAGGATGAGACGGCAGAAACGGATCCCCCGCCGGCCTCGCTGCCCTCCGCTGCGCCCGCACTACCCGAATATCACGCCGATTTGCCTAAACTTCTGCGTCGCTTCGGCGGCTCGCGTGACCGGCTTTTGCGATTTATCAACGGCTTTCTGCGTGACTTCGGCGATATGGCTGAACGGTTCGCAGAGATGAATATCGAGACGGATATCACCACGGTCGCGGAATTCTCCCATCGGGTGAAGGGGGTGGTCGGCTATGTCGAGGCAGAGAGCCTCTTCGCTATGTCCGGCACGGTCGAGACGGCCGCACGTCAGGGCGATATCGCCGGCATAGAGGCCGTTTCGGAACAGTTCCGACAGTTGATGGCGGAATGCGTGGCCGGGCTGCGTCAGCTGGCCAGAGAGATGCAGGCTGAGCCGACGCAAGCGGGTGCGGCAGGTCTGTCGGCGCAGGAGGCCTGGGAACAGCTGGAAGTCACCCTGCCGCTGGTCGCTGCCGGTGACTTTGCGGCACGTGCCAATCTGCATGCTCTGGCCGAGGGGCTGACAGATACGAATCTGCGCAGGCAGGTAAGGTTCGGGCTGGAACAATTCGAGGATCTGGAGCTGGGACCGGCGATCGTCACGCTGCGCGAAGTCAGCGACGCGCTCGCCACCATGATGCGAAGGACAGATGCATGAAAGCAGCGGCCCTTCAGGCAGGCTCTCAGCTCGCGACAATTCTGGTTGTCGATGACGACCGGCTGAACCGCGTTGCGCTGGCAGAGCTGCTGCAGCCGGATTTCCGGGTACTGATGGCCAGGGATGGTCCATCCGGGCTCGAGATCCTGACGCGTGAGGCGGTGAGCCTCGTCTTGCTGGATGTCTCTATGCCCGGGATGGACGGCTATGCTGTGTTGCGCGCCATTCGCGCAGCGGAACATACCAGCAATCTTCCGGTGATCTTCATCACCGGCATGTCAGATGCCGCAGATGAAGAACGCGGGCTGCTGCTGGGCGCCGCCGATTTCGTGCATAAGCCCATTCGTCCGGCCATTGTTCGCGCCAGGGTCATGACGCATCTGCGGCTGGCCCGTCAGCGCAACGAGATGGAGGCGCTCGCCTCGCTGGATGGCCTGACCGGCATCGCCAATCGGCGCTGCTTTGACGCAACCATGGATCGCGTGGCCCGCCAGACCACGCGAAGCAATGATGTTATGGGCATCGCCCTGTTCGATGTCGACCATTTCAAGCAGTATAATGATCACTACGGCCATGGCGCCGGGGATCAGGCATTGCGCACTGTGGCAGTCACTCTGACCAGGTTCGCGCGGCGCGCCGGCGAGCTGGCGGCCCGATACGGTGGCGAAGAATTTGTCTTGCTCCTCCCGGGCTGCTCTGAGCTGGAGGAGGTGATGAACAGCTTCCGTCAGAGCGTTGAAGATGCCCGGATCCCCCATGAACGCTCGGCGACCTCAGACTGGCTGACGGTCAGCGGGGGCGGGGTTGTGGTACCTGCGACAGCACTGGCGCAATCGGGCGATGCGCTGGCCCTGGCGGATCAGTTGCTTTACCGCGCCAAAGCCGGCGGCCGGAACCGGGTTCTGGTGGTACGGGCCTGATCATTGCCGTCTTGCCGGGACCATTACCCGCCCTCTTCCGGGGGTTGCCGGCCCTTCCCGGCTGCGCCCGCAATAAGGCGCCCCAGGCGCGCTTAACGCGGTCACCTGTTCTGTGACTGATCGGCTTTGCCTGATGGTCTGAGAGCCCCCGCGCAAGGCTGATCCCCCCGGAGAGATCGCATGTCGCAGATCCTGCGGCAGGGACATCCGGTCTCATCTCCTGCCGGAACGCGCGAGGTCGGGAATGAGCCGGGCCCGAAATCTGATCATGCGCCGGATCAGGGGCCGGAACAGAGCAGAGAGCCCGTCATCGTCACCCACGGGGCCCGTCTCGCATTGCGCGGGAACCGGGGGGTTCCGGGCAATGCCATGCTGCGACGCGGCGAAAGAGTACCGGCCGGAAACAACAGGGATATTCGAAATTATCACGCCCTTCTCAGGCGATATCCCACCGTTTCAGACGTCGTTTTCAGCGTTCTTATTCTGCCCGTTTTCTGCGCAGAAAGCCTGAATTTCCTGCACAAGAAACTTGACAGAATGTCGCAGCACGCGCTCACTGTGGGGAAAAAGTTTTCAAACACAGAAAACAAACGCCAGGGCCCGGCGCGGAAATATCCATCATCAGGGCCTCAGGGAGGGATGCAAAGTGTCAGATCTGACGAAACGGATCGAGACCATGCACCGGCGCGACGTCGCCGTGGCATGGGCCTTCGTTCTGGGCTTGTGGTTTGCGATCATCTTTGTCGCCATTGGCACATGGTCGCTCGCGCCTTCGGGTGCGACGCGCGCGGTGCTGCTGATCGGCGGCGCCGTTGTGCTCCTGTTTAACTCCGCAGCAATTCTCGCGATGCTGCGCCATTACCGCGAAGACCGCGACTTCATGTATGGGCTGGATATCCAGTTCCTTGATGAGGCCCGCGACGCGAAGCGGAGGCGGAAACATGGCTAAATATACCGCCCCCGTGCAAAGCAAGATCGGCCAGATCATTGACGTGATCGTCCTTCTGATCATGGCCATCGGCGCGCTCTATATTCCGTTGTGGATGGGCATGGCCGGCTCTTCAAAGGAACCCGTCGCCGTCGAGAACCCCACCTGGGACGCGCTTGGCCAGAACCCGGCCATGGTCGGCCAATGGGAGAAGCTTGGCTTCAGCGACCCGGCCGCCGCCGCCGAGCTGATCACCGCGCGCTTCGACTATTCCTTCTCGATCTCGTCGCTGATCGTGATGATCGTGGTCATCGTGGGCTATTACGCAATTCTGCTGCGGTTTTCTGAAAAAGAATACTGCGATGTTATCGCTGAAAAATTCGGCGAGTAAGGGCAGCACATGGATCTCTGGAACTATCTTGAATATGCGGCCTGGGCCGCATCGGCGCTGTTTGGCGTGTTCATCGTGATCGACTGGATCAAGACCGACAGCCAGTACAGTGAAGAGTTTCTGACCTCGTCGCGCGAAGGCGAGCTGGAAGCGCTCACCGAAGAACAGCATCATCGGGGGTGAGGGAATGGCACAGGAACAACAAACCGAACATGTCGGCCTTGCCCGCGTTCTTGGCCCCGCCCATGTCTGGGCGCTCGGGGTCGGCATCGTGCTGGTGGGCGAATATATGGGCTGGAACTTCGCGGTCGGAAAGGGCGGTGCCTATGCGGCGCTGATCGCCTGCTGGTTCGCGGGCATCCTTTACAGCTGCGTTGCGATGATCGACTCCGAGGTCACCTCGACGGTCGCAGCTGCCGGCGGCCAGTATACCCAGGCCAAGCATATCGTCGGCCCGCTGATGGCCTTCAATGTGGGGCTTTATCTCGTCTTCGCCTATACGATGCTTGAGGCGGCGAATGCGATCACGGTGGGCTTCCTCGTCGATACGGTGGCCACGATGTCGGGCCATACCGGCGTGCTGGATCAGCGGCCGTTCATCATTCTGGCGATCATGTTCCTCGCCTGGCTGAACTATCGTGGCGTGCTGGCAACGCTGACCTTCAACCTCGTCATCACCGCCATTGCCTTCTCGGCAGTGATCATCCTGTTCCTCGCGACTTCGGGCATTTTTACCACCAGCCCGTTGCAACATGCGGAACTGATGAGCGGCCCCGCCTCCCTGCCCTATGGCTGGCTTGGCATCCTGGCGGCGATGCATTTCGGGCTTTGGTATTACCTCGGGATCGAGGGCACCACCCAGGCCGCTGAAGAAGTACGTTCACCGGCGCGGTCGCTGCCCTTCGGCACGCTTGCAGGGGTGATGACGCTGGCGATTGCGGCCACGCTGACCTGGTATGTCTGCTCCGGCCTGATGCCCTGGGAATATCTTGGCCAGGCCGGGGTGCCGCTGTTTGACGCCGCGCGGCTGTCGGGATCGACCTTCCTGATGGTGCTGTTGGGCATCGGCACGCTGTTCGCGACGCTGGCCTCGGCCAATGGCTGTATCAATGACGCGAGCCGCGCCTGGTTCGCGATGGGGCGCGACCGCTATCTGCCCGGCTGGTTCGGGGCGGTGCATCCGCGCTATCGCACCCCGTATCGCGCGATCATCTTTCTGGTGCCGATCGCGCTGATCTTCGCACTTGGTGCGCCGATCGACCAGGTGATCACCTTCTCGATCCTTTCAGGATTGCTCGGCTATACTTTCATGCCACTGAACATCATCCTGTTCCGCCGCAAATGGCCGCTCGATTCGATCAAGCGCGGCTATGAGCATCCGTTCCATCCGGTGCCGGCTTTCGTGCTGCTTGCGCTGTGTGGCACCACATTCTTCGCGGTGTTCCTCGGCTATGGCACCCAGCTTGTGGCGATGATCGCCTTCTATATCGTCGTCTCGCTGTGGTTCCACTTCTGGCGCTACCGCTTCGTCAACCGGGGGGCGCAATTCACCATGCCCTGGCCGAAACCGCGTGGCTACTGAAATGGAAGCGGGCATTCTCGCCCTTATTCTCGGCGGGGGGCTGGTCATTCTGGCCCTCCGTCTTTCGCGCGCGACCCGCGCCCGCCGCATCGCGCGCGAAGGATATTTCGACCTGATCGCTCCGCATATGACCGGCCTCAGACGCGCGGTAATGCCCACGGGTTTCGCCCGCATCTCGGGCCAGATCGGCGGCCAGCTGACCGATCTGCAACTGATCCCCGACACGCTGACCTGGCGGAAACTGCCAACGCTCTGGCTTCTGGTCACGCAACCCGGCGCGCTGCCGGTATCGCAGCGCATCGACCTCATGGTGCGCCCGCGCGGGATCGAGCCTTTCTCGACCTTTGACACCCTGCCGCATCAGACCAGCCTGCCGCAGGATTTTCCCTTTGACGCCTGCCTGCGCAGCGAGACCCCGCTTTCACCCGGCGAGGCCGCCCTTCTTCAGCGCCATCAGCATCTGCTGCAGGACCCCCGCATCAAAGAGCTGATCATCGCCCCCGAGGGCCTGCGCCTGACCTTTTTCGCCGATCAGGCCGAACGCGGCCGCTACCTGATTTTCCGCGAGGCCGAGATGGGCCGCGACCCGCTGGAGCCCGAAACTCTCGCGCCCCTTCTCGGGGCGCTGGCGGATCTGCGCGCCGATATCCTCGCCGGGGCCTCTGACAAAGACGCAAGGAAATCCGCATGAAAACGCCCCCGAACCCCTATCTCGTGCTGGCGTCTGCCATTGTGCTTCCGGGTTCCGGCCAGGTCTGGAACGGCGAGCCGCTGCGCGGGCTGATCTTCCTGTTCTTCATCTTCCTGCTGGGCGGTTTCACCATGGTCACCGCCGGGCCGGACATCTCCTTTGTCGGCCGCTATGCCGGCGGCTTCTTCGTCTGGGCCATGGCGATCTTCGACGCCTATAAGCGCGCCCGCATCCGCACCGAGATCACCGCCCATAAGGGTCGCGCCACCTGAGCCCCCTTCGCCCCGCAACCGTTCCGCGCTATTGAAAGCGCAGGTGTTGTGGGGGGTGAGGATGGATCTCTGTCTCAATATGATCGTGCGCGACGAGGCGCCGATCATTGCGGAAACGCTGGCAAATATCCTCGACCATATCGAAATCTCGACCTGGGTGATCCATGATACCGGCTCGCGCGATGCGACGCCGCAGATCATCCGCGATTTCTTCGAGACGCGCGGCATTCCCGGGCAGCTGGCCTTCCGCGACTGGGAGAATTTCGGCGCCAACCGCCAATATGCGCTGAAGGATGCCGAGGGCCGCGCCGAATTTGCGCTGATTTTCGACGCCGATGACGGGTTCGAAGGCACCCTGCCCGAGATGCCGCAGGATTGTGACTCGCTGACGCTGAACATGAAGCGCGGAGCGATCACCTATCCGACCAAGCTGATCTTGCGCAATGATGGCCGTTATCGCTGGCGCGGCGTGGTGCATGAGGGGCTGTATTTCCAGGGCGCACCTGACCGCGCTCCCTTAGGTGGCGCAGAAAAAGTCGTGCATGTGCCCGGCGATTACGCGGTGATCAGCCGTTCCGCGGGCGCGCGCTCGCGCGATCCGGTCACCTTCCTGCGCGATGCTGCGATGCTGGCGAAAGCGGTCGCGACGCTGCCTGACGCCGACCGCGACCTGCTGCCACGCTACGCGTTTTACTGCGCCAATTCCTGGCGCGATGCCGGCGCCTCGCATGAGGCAATCCACTGGTATCGCCGCCGCATCGACCTTGGCGGCTGGAAGGATGAGCTCTGCCTGTCCTGGATGGGGCTCGGGATCGAACTGCGCAAGACCGGCGACACAGAAGGTGCGATCCAGGCCTTTATGCAGGGACATGAAGTCTGTTCCGACCGCGCCGAATGCCTGTTCCATCTGGTGCAACTGCTCCGGGCCGAAGGGCGACCGGAAATGGCACTGATCCTCGCGCGCGAAGGGCTGAAGATCCCGCTGCCGGCGCGGACGCGGCTGTTTCTCTGGTTCGACATCTATGCCTTCTGGATGGATTTCGAATATCTCATGTGCCTCAAAGCGCTGAACCGGCTGGCCGAGGGCGAAGAGGCACTGGCGCGGATGCGGGCAGCCCATGCGCCGGCGCATCTCTTCGCGCTGATCACCGGTTGACCGGGCGCAGGCTGGCCCAACGTGCCAGGCGCTGGCATCTCAGCGCTCCCCATGATCTCATGCGCGATTGCGGGCAGCGGGAGGCTGGCGGTTTCTGCACGCAGGCTGCCCGCTATATCGCCGCGCTGATCACAGCCATCAGATTATCGCGCCCGGGCGGTGTCAGGTCGATGCCGGCATGCTTTCCTGCCTTATGGCCCCTGGGGGGCGGCGTGTGGTTTCAGCACGGGCCGCGACAGCTGTGCCTCAGCCGCGAAAGCCGCCATTTTTCAGAAAACGCGCCTCATCCGGGTGGGTTTCACGTTTCAGGATCCGGTTCCTGTGCGGAAAGCGGCCGAATCGTCGGATAATTTCGTGATGGCCCTCGGCATGGGACAGCCAGGGCTGGCCAAGCCGACGGTTGAGCCGCAGTGCGACCTCCTGATCGGCCAGATCCTCGGAATGCGAAAAGGGCAACGCGAAGAAGAGCCGCAGTTCGGGGTCAACATCGGCGGCATGACCGCGCGCCTCCGCCTCGCGTGCGAAAGCACGGGCCTGACTGTCGGTCGCATACATCCGTGCCGTACCGCGAAAGGCGTTGCGCGGAAACTGGTCAAGCAGGATTATCAGCGCCAGCGCCCCTTCGGGCGTACGGATCCAGCCCTCGGGATCCTCCGCTGCCACATGTTCATGCAGCGCCAGAAAGCGGTCGTGAAAAATGCGGTCAAAAGCCGGGCGCTGCGCGAACCAGTCACCGCGCCGGCCGGCCTCCTGCCAGAAGGTGACGACATCCTCTGTTTTGGGGGTGAAGGGCAACATACGGGGCTCCAACCGATAAAGGGCGGCCCGGCCGCTGGGGACGACCGGGCCAGGAGTGGTGGTTACTTCGTGGTGTAACCGCCATTCACAAGGATCGTCTGGCCGGTCATCCACCAGCCTTCGGTGACGAGGAACCGGATCCAGGGCGCGATATCTTCGATGTCGGTCAGCCCGGTCTTTGAAAAGCCCGAAAGCGCTGCGGCCGATTTGTGATAGGCCTGCGCGTCAGGCGCTTCCTGACCATAAAAGAACGGCGTATCCATCGGACCCGGGCCGATTGCGGTCACCGAGATCCCGCGCGCGCCGAATTCTTTCGAGGCAGCCCGGGTGAAATGCTCGACCGGCGCCTTGGTGCCGGCATAGCTCGCATAAAACGGGGTATAGGCGCCCAGAAGCGAGGTCACCAATGTGCAGATCGCACCATTGTCCTGCACCGCGCGCCCGGCTTCTTTCAGGAAGAAGAAGGCCGCTTTGGCATTGACGTCGCTCATCTCGTCATATTCGGCCTCGCTGATCTCTGAGATCGGCTTTTTCAGCACTTTGCCAACCGTATTGATCGCAATATCCGGGCGGCCAAGCGCGGCTTCGGCCTCGGTGAAAAACCGGGTGACCGCCGCCGCCGTGGTCAGATCGGCCTGGATCGCAATCGCCTTCGCCCCTGCGCCCCGCACCGCCGCGACAGTCGCCTCGGCCTCGGCCGCGCTGGCCGCACTGTTGTAATGGACCGCAATCGCCTTTGCTCCGGCAGCGGCGAAGTCGCGCGCCAGCAGCCCGCCCAGGTTCTTGGCCCCGCCTGCGATGAAGATGGTCTTGCCCGTGATACTCCGTGTCATCGTCGCACTCCTACTGGTTACGGAGTGGAATTTATGTTCTGAATGAATTAAATAAACTCACAAATTCTGGCTTCATATGTCGCAGGATTCGAACAATAGACCAGTTGACCCTCTTTCAGATCTTCACCCGTGTGGTGGCCACCCGCAGCTTTACCAGGGCTGCGGATATATTGCAGATGCCGCGCTCCAGCGTCTCGACCGCGATCGCGGAACTGGAGGCGAGGCTTGGGATACGGCTGCTGAACCGCACCACCCGCGTTGTCGCCCCCACCGCAGAGGGCGAGGAATTCCATGAGAGATGCCTCGCCTTTCTGGCCGAAAGCGAAGAACTCGACAGCCTGTTTCGCAGTGGTGCGCGCCAGGTTGAGGGGCGGGTGCGGATTGATCTTCCGGCGCGGATCGGGCGGCTGATCGTGGCGCCTCAACTGCCCGGGCTCATGGCGCGCTGGCCGGGTCTGCAGGTCGAACTGGGCATGACCGACCGGGCGGTGGATCTGGTCGGGGAAGGCATAGATCTGGCGCTGCGGGTCGGGCCCCTCACGGATTCCGGGCTCAGGGCGCGGCGCCTGGGCGAAATCGCCCAGATCAATGTCGCAAGCCCGGCCTATCTTGCGCAGTATGGCACACCGCAGAACCCGGGCGACCTGGGCCGACACTGGCAGGTCGCCTATGCCTCGCCCTCGACCGGGCGGGTGGCGGAGTGGGACTGGCAGGCAGGCGCGCAAGACAAAAGCTGCGCTGTGCCCTGGCGGGTCTCGGCCAATAGTGCCGAGGGCTATATTGCAGCGGCACTGGCGGGGCTCGGGCTGATCCAGATCCCCGCCTATGATGTCGCCGCCCATATCTCCTCGGGCGAGCTGGTTGAGATTATGACCGCCTATCGTCCGCCCGCCATGCCTATGCATCTGCTGTTTCCCGGCCGCCCGCGCGGGCTGCGCCGGATCACCGCCGTTTCCGACTGGCTGGAAACCGTGATCCGCGCAGAGATCACCGGCTGAAGCCCTCGCCTCTTTTCAGGAAACCGCGCCGAGGGCTTTCAGCGCAAGATACATCAGACCCGAAGCCAGCGCCGTTGCGGGCACCGTGATCACCCAGGCCAGAATGATGGTCATGAAATGCGACCGGCGCACCAGCTTGCGACGGCGGCGCTCTTCGCTGGCCATTTCCGGCAGTTCCACCGCCCCGGTCATCTGCCGCATCCGCCGCGCCTCCACCGCCTCGCGGAAAAAGCCGACGCCGAAAATACCACCGATCGCGATATGGGTCGAGCTGACCGGCAGACCGAACCAGCTGGCCGCGATCACCGTCACCGCCGCCGAGAGCGCCACGCAATAAGCGCGCATCGCGTTCAGCCGGGTGATCTGGCCGCCCACCATGCGGATCAGCCGGGGCCCGAACAGCAAAAGCCCGACCGAGATCCCGAGCGCCCCGATCAGCATGACCCAAAGCGGCACCGCCGCCGTGGCCACACCGCCATGCAGCAGCGAGACGATGGCCGCCAGCGGCCCGATGGCGTTCGAAACATCATTGGCACCATGCGCAAAGCTCATCAGCGCCGCAGAAAGCACCAGCGGTATCTGGAACAGCACTTTCAGCGATTTATTGCGGTTTTCCAGCCCCCTGGAGCGGCGCAGGATATAGGGCTTTGCCGCCGCCCAGCTGAGCCCGCAGGCGATCAGCCCGATCAGCAGCGCATGGCCAAAGCTGAGATCGATCAGATGTTTCAGCCCCTTGAGCGAAAGATAAGTGGCGAAGGCCCCGGCCATCACTGCGATCAGCACCGGCACCCAGACCCGCGCCGCAGCGATCTTGTCGTCGCGGTCGATCACCAGCTTGTGCACGACCCACAGTGCCGCTGCCGCCAGCGCCCCGCCCATTGCCGGCGAGATGATCCAGCTGGCGGCGATGCGGGACATGCCGCCCCAGTCCACCGCACCAAAGCCGGCGGCGGCCACGCCTGCTCCGACCACGCCGCCGACAATGGCATGGGTGGTCGAAACCGGGGCCCCCACCCAGGTCGCAAGGTTCAGCCAGAGCGCCGATGACAGCAGCGCCGCCATCATCGCGACCACGAAAGACGCCTCATCCCCGAGGCTCGACGGCGCAATGATCCCCTTGGCGATGGTATCGACCACCTCGCCCCCGGCAATCAGCGCACCGGCGGTCTCGCAGATCGCGGCGATGGCCAAAGCGCCGGCCATGGTCAGTGCATTGGCGCCCACTGCCGGGCCCATATTATTCGCCACATCATTGGCACCGATATTCAGCGCCAGATAGGCCGCGAAAGCTGCGGCCACCACAATCACCAGCCCGCCCGAGCCGCCCCCGGACACCAGTGCCGCCCAGAGCGCGGCAAGCGCCACGAAGACAAGCCCCAGACCCACCGCGACCAGTGGCTGCGCCACATAAGAGGTCGCAAGTTCCAGCCGGGAGATCCGGCTCAGGTCGCGGTCCAGCACTTGCCAGCCGGGCTCGGGCTGATCGCGCAGCTGCGGGTCGGTTCTGTCGCTCATAGGGTCTCACGGCGTGGAAGGTGGCGGGAAATCGGGAACGGGCAGCGGAGGGTCCGCCGGGATGCGATCAGGCGGGTGTGATCAGCTGCGGCGCGGCGCGCAGCAGGCGGGCCAGCTCCGGCTCATCCACGAGGCTCGCGGCTTTTTCCGGCGCGAACCATTCGCGTTTGCGCCGCCCCGCCTCGGGGTATTTGTCAAGCAGCCGGTCGACGCGGATCGCCCAGACATCGACCATCGTGCGCGCCGGCACGTCGCCCGCGAGCCGCTTCTGGTATCTGTAACGGCCAACAAGCTGCGGCTGCGGGTCTTCGATACGGATCCCGGCCTCTTCCCAGGCCTCTTCCAGCGCGGTCCCGGCGCCGTCGCGGCCCATTTGCGGCCAGCCCTTCGGCAGGATCCAGCGACCGGTGGTCAGCGAGGAAATCAGCAAAATCTCGATCCCACCGACATCCGTCTCATGCCAGCACAGCGCCGCCACCTGGTAATGCGAAGGCCGGCGCAGGATCAGCGCCCCGAAATCGGTCCAGATTTTCCTAAACATACGCACCCCCCGGGTTCGGGCCTGTCCCAGTCAGCCCCCTAACAGGCCCGCATCCGATGATCGACAGTAAACGTCATAATTTCGTTACAAAGTTCATACATTCGTGGCAGGACAGTCTTTTTCGCGGCTGCCCCCGCCAGGAAAGGCAGGCCGGGCCCTGCGGGATCTGTAAATTCATCTTTGCAAACCAGCCCCGACTACAGATCAAAGTAAAGAATAGCTGCCATAAACCGCCCCTTCCCCTGCAGATAAGGGCAGCGCCACCGCCGAGGCGGTTTTCGTCACCCTTGCCGCGGTCAGCCAGCAGATGCAGGCGCTGGAGGAGGAATGGCAGGTAAGATCTTCAACCGCGCCACAAAGGACGCCGGAGTTTATCCCGCCGGGCCGCGCGCTGCTGGCCAAGGCGCGCGCTATCGTCCGGGCCTATGACGATAGCGTGTCCGAGGCATGCCGTGGGAGGAGCCGCAGGAGGCCCACATTCGGGACTATGTCCGCGAAGTCGACTTCCCCCAATGTCTCGTCTGGGTAGAGTACGATATCAGCGCTTCCCCGGCGTGGAAGGTCCAGACGGCGATCCATGAAGATCATCCGCAGGGCCAATGCGCGCAGAGGCAGGAGTGATAGCTGACAGCGAAGTTTGCAGGGCGTGACACGCAAGGTTGCAGCAAACAAGATTCGGGCCATACGCCCGTTCTAGGGGTACGTGCCAAGGCTATCGTAGCCGGTAATCGCGGGGAGGTCCGGCCCCAAACCTCGCCAGCCGATCCGAGGAACCCAAACTTCCCTGTTGGCTGCCCTCTCAAAAAAATTGCCGAGGTCAGCTTTCTTTTCCACACCAAGGTACGTGAGAAGCCGTGTGAGTTCTTTTTGTGATCTCGCACGCTGAAATGCCCTCATGGGGCTGCCGGTCATCCTGTAGCCGAGTGTTCGCGGCCCCCATCCCACTGTGCCTGCCAACGCCCCCCGCAGGTACAAGATGAAGTCGCACTCCATCAATTCATCGAAGGACGATGGTGAGGTGGCAGACCGATCATCTTTTCTGGCGGGAGCAGATCGTCTCGGACCTCATCGCGCAAACCGTTTTCCAGCGAGAGCAGCGCAACCAGCGGCGCAAGCATTTCGCCCGTTCGACGATAGCCCTCACGGGCGATAGCAAGCGTAGTGGGGGCGACACCAAGCTCATCAAGCAGGTCGAGACCCAAATCAGCGCTTCCCCGGCGTGGAAGATCCAGACGGCGATCCATGAAGATCATCCGCAGGGCCAATGCGCGCAGAGGCAAGAGATCGGTCGTGAGCGCGATCAGTCTCAACCGGGGAGCGGGCAGCTGCGCCAGTCTCTGACGATTATCAGACAGCCCCGGCCAGCTTTCGAGTACGCAAAAGAGATCGTCGGCAGCAAGGTTCTTCGGGCAGGCGACCATGCGGATAGTTATGGCCGCCGCAACCGCCCATTCCCCGCCAAGGCGCTGCCGGAACCGCTTACCCTCCAGTGCGACGGTGACAATCCCGGCGGTTGTCAGGTCTGCAACTCCTATATCCTCGAAGGCGATGATTCCCGCGCGCCGCCAGAAGCGATCCGGCGCTATCTCAAGCAATGTCGATGCGGCTTGCAATGCCAGTTCGAGTCGCCCACGCCTGACAGCTTTTTGCAGCAGGCTCATAGCCTGCCACACGGTGATGCTAATGGGGGTTGGACGGGGGGGTATACCCCCGTTCGCGGTGGCATGGTCGAGCGCTTCTCGAAAGCGTTCCAATTGGTCGTTCTGGGACATTCAGCTCCTCCTTGAGCGAAGGGGAGCAAGCCCATTGTGCCCTCGTATAACGTATTCAGGACCGAGGCGCAGGGAAGGAAAATGCGGATACGGCGATAATATAGTTAACTTTTCAATATCTTAATTCACATGGGGACAAATGATGGAAGCGGCAGCGGCAAGCGGTCAACTGCACATGTCTCACAGGCCGGAATGAGCGTGTAGAGAACGAGTGCCAAACGCAAAAAACTGTGCGGGCAAATAAGTTAACGTTTCAGGAGCAATTCTCTCAATGTGTCTCTCGGGCCGATTTGTCTCTGGCCGCCAGATCAGGGGCATCATGCCATTCTCAGGGCATCCTGCTCAGGCAAATCATACGAAATCTGATCAACAAGTTCCCGCATATGGGCCAGTTTCACACCGGAGCCATAGCGTGCGTTAATCGAGTCGTTCTTGTGGCCCACCACGGCCTCAATCGCATATGCAGGGGCTTCTGCCGCGCGCATCGCGTCGATGAAGCTGTGGCGGAAGCTGTGAAAGGCGGTTCGTTTACCGTAGAAACCGCAATCCTTCGCGTAGCGTGTCCACCATTTTGAAAAATTGGTGCTGAAATATCCGTCATTCCCCGGTTTAAGCTCTGGGAACAAGCGCTCTCCAGATTTCACACCGTCGACGTACCTGAGAAACCCGGCTTCGATCAGGTGCTTGTGGATCGGCACTTGCCTGATCGACGAATTGGTCTTGAGCCGCTTGCTTACCCCCGGCGTTTTGGCGTTGTCGAAGAACCAAACCCCGTTCTCCTGCTTTATGTCAGCTCTGAGCAGCTGGACGATCTCCCCGAGCCGCATCCCCGAATACAGCGCGATCAAGGGGACCCAGAACTTGCCGTCACGCAACAACAGGGTTCCGGCGGTATTGGAATGCGCCTCGCTCTTACGCCCAGTGTACACGGGCGACCGGAAGATCTTGCGCAATTGGTCCTGCGAATACGGAGCGCGGTCTTCCTCCGCATCCCGCTCGGGCCGTTCAACCTTAACTTTGGCCCCCGGGATTTTCGCCAGATAGCCTTCATCAACAGCCCAACCCAACATTGTCTTAAAGAAGCGCAGCCGCTTCTCCTGCGTGGCATAGCTCAGCGTCGCCCCTTCGGTGTTCGCCTCGGCCAGCGCGAGCAGGCTTTCCCCTGCCGCTTCCTTGCTCTTTTGGGCATTGGGAGGCAGGCTCACGATCAGATCCCGCAAAGCACGTATGTGTTTGTCCGTGATCGACGTGATCAGCATCTCCGGCTGTATGACCGAAAAGACGATCTGCATGGTGTAACCAAGATCGCTGGCGGTCTTGACGGACCACTTTCCCTTACTCTTGGCCTTTTGAAAGCGCTCCACCAGCTCCGTGACGCTGATTTGCTCGACACTGTCTTCGACAGCAGCAAGGGCTGAGACAGGTGCAGGTTGCTTGGGGTCCGCCTCTTCGCCCGGCGGCAAGGGCAGATCATCCGCTGTGATCCCGACGAACATAGCATCACGAGGCGCTTGCGGCTCTCCCGTCAGTTCGGCCACAAGATGCTGCGCGCTATCTATGCGGGCGCGCAGGACGCCCCTGCAGGCGTGGTGCAAGGCATCCAGCCCCGAGGTAGACGCGCTGGCCGGGATGCCTTCCAGCAGTTCCCTGGCCTCGTTCTGAATGGCCTCAGCGTATACGCGACTGCGGAGCTGTTCTCTGTATCCCTTAACACGCTCTGACAGGCCCTCAGCCTCGGGATAGATATCGAAGACCGGATCGCTGGGGTAGATCGTCGCAATTTCCTCATTGCGGTTCAGGCAAGTCTGAAAATAGCGCCGGAGCTGATCGTTGATCTGCTCAATCGTGGTCTTCGTCATTCGCTCCAGCCCCAGAAAGTATCGGTCGAGCGTGATCGAGAGCGCCCGGCATTTCTGGGTCGCAGCGTAACGGCAGCCAGTCCGCAACGACAAGGAGAGTTCGCTGCGCCCGACTCGGGCAACGAGGCGGCGCGGGACGCTCATGCGGAAGTAGAAGACCGCTCCGCGTCTGACGAGTCGTGATGTGGTGCCCATCCTTGGCCCCCGCTGTAGCAGTGTGCTGTAGCAGGAACAGGTTCGACCAGATTATCCTTGAAAATAACGTTGGCGTTCAATGCTTTGAAGGCCAAGTGGCGGAGACGAAGGGATTCGAACCCTCGAGACCCTTCCGGGCCTGCACCCTTAGCAGGGGTGTGCCTTCGACCACTCGGCCACATCTCCACCGCCTCGTATATTGAGCGAAGGCCGGATAAACAAGGGCTTTTTCACCGGGCCAAAGTCATGCGGGCATCACCTCTGTACGGCAGGAATTTTCCGGCTGTTCAGCGAGGTGATCGCCGATATGTCGCGGCCACACCTGCGGAAAAGCACAATTTCTGGTGATATCCGGCGCCTGTTCACACAAGACCACAGAAGATCGCAGCGAGCCGGTTGGGGGGTACCGCGAACAATGTCATCTGGGGCACGATAGCTCCGAGGATGCTAAATCAGGGGCGCCAGACCTGGAAAGGCAATAACATTGAGAAGCCTTTCAACCCAGGACTGGTGAAGGGACTGTTGTTCGCTCTGGGGTCCATTCCCGGCTACAGCGGGTCATTACCCCGATCCACCAGAGGCCGGGACTGAAGCGCTAAGTGAATGCCTCCGTTACAAGATGGAAATGGCTCCCTTCGAGTTTCTTGCCGGCTATCCGCCCGTCATCCAGCGTATAGCAACAGACAGGCCTCACGGTTGGGAGTAGTGCTTCACTCGCGAAGTGCTGCGTCACCTGAAGCCACTTATCGCGAAATGGAAATTCTTCTTCGAGAACCCCGCCGACATCTCCGATCAGTGCGAAGCCGCTGCAGACCGATACGTTGGCCATAAAGAGCAAAGGCAGTGCCTTGTTTCCGCTGAACTGGTCTGCTGCAGGTTCGCGTGTCACGCGGTGCAAACTTCGTTGTCAGCTATCAGCAGTCTTGTCCCAATTAAGCACGGTGCTTCAGCGCAGACGGTCCATCACCCGCACCAGCGCTTCGGAAATGCCGGGTTCCGACAGCGCGTGACCGGCCAGGGGCACGAAATGCACCCGCGCTTTGGCCCAGCCCTCCGCGAGGTTCCAGGCCGATTGCGGCGGGCAGACCATGTCATAGCGCCCCTGGACGATATCGGTGTCGATATCTGCGATCCGGGCACGGTTCTGTACGATCCAGCCGTCCTGGTCCAGAAAGCCGCCATTGATAAAATAATGGTTCTCGAGCCGGGCAAAGGCATGGGCATAATCGGCGGGGCTTTCGCCCATCCAGCCGTCGCTGCTGATCGAGGCAAGCGCGTTTTCCCAGCCCGACCAGATCCGCGCGTAGCGGATTTCCGTCATCCGGTCGCCCGAAAAGAGCCGCCGGTGATAGGCCGCGATCAGATCGCCGCGCTCCTCCTCCGGAATAGGGTCGATGAAGCGCTGCCACAGTTCGGGGAAAAACGCCCCCGCGCCGCCGCCGTAAAACCAGGTGAGCTCGCGCCGCGTCATGAGGAAGACCCCGCGCAGCACGAGGTTCGAAACGCGGCCTGGATGGGTGATGGCGGTAATCAGCGCCAGCGTCGCCCCCCAGCTGCCGCCAAAACCGATATAGCGCCCGATGCCAAGTGCCTCGCGGATACGCTCGACATCGGCGACCAGATCCCATGTCGTGTTGCGGATCACCGAGGCGCGGGGCACCGATCTTCCGCAGCCGCGCTGATCGAACAGCACCACCCGGTAATGGCGAGGGTCGAAATAGCGCCGCATCAGCGGGCTGCAGCCGCCCCCGGGACCGCCGTGAAAGACAATCACCGGAACGCCATCCGGATTGCCGCATTGTTCAACATAGACCTGATGGCCGTCGCCCATATCCATCATACGCTGGTCGAAAGGCTCGACCGGCGGGTAAAGGAAATCCGATGCGCGTTTTTGTCCTGATCTCTGGTCCATTGCGGTCTATATAACGTGATGAAAAGACAAAGTCGAACGAGGACATGCGATGTCAGCCGCAAGCACTATCGATCCTGCCGAAGTCGCCAAATTCCAGGCCATGGCAGAGGAATGGTGGGATCCTAAGGGTAAATTCCGCCCGCTGCATCTGATGAACCCCTGCCGGCTTGACTATATAACCAGCCAGATTGCCGGCGAATTTGGCCGTGATCTGACAGCACCGCGCGCTTTTGACGGGTTGCGTCTCCTCGATATCGGCTGTGGTGGCGGGCTTTTATCCGAGCCGATGGCGCGGCTGGGGGCTGATGTGACCGGTGCCGATGCGGCCGAGCGCAATATCCCGGTGGCCCGCGTCCATGCCGAGACCCAGGGTCTCCGGATCGACTATCGCCACACCACCGCCGAGGCACTGGCCGCCGCCGGTGAGCGTTATGATGTCGTGCTGAATATGGAAGTGGTCGAGCATGTCGCCGATCCGCTGGCCTATCTGACCGCCTGCCAGCAGCTGCTGAAGCCCGGCGGGCTGATGATCTGTTCGACCATGAACCGCAACACGAAAAGCTTCGCCATGGCGATCATAGGGGCCGAATGGATCATGCGCTGGCTGCCGAAAGGCACGCATGACTGGGCGAAATTCATCACGCCGGATGAGCTTTACGATCTGATCCGGCAGGCCGGGCTTGACCCGGTGGATCGCAAGGGGATGGTCTTCAACCCGGTCTCCTGGCGCTGGAGCCTGTCTTCGCGCGATCTTTCGGTCAATTATGTCACGGCGAGTGTAAAACGGTGAAAGCAGTGGTGTTCTGGCTTGTCCTTAGTCTTTTTGCGGCCTGGGCGGCGGCGGCGCTGTGGGTACAGTTCCCGCATGCACGCCTGCTGGCACTGGCCGGGTTGGGAATTGCGGTCCTCCTGGTGGCCTGGGCGCGGCTGGGGCCCGGCTGGGGCTGGACCGGGCTTGCCCTGCTGCTGGTTCTGGTCTTGGGCTGGTTTTTCAGCCTGCAGCCGCGCCAGGATCGCGACTGGGCACCCGATGTCGCGTATATAGTCAAGGGCGAGGCCGAAGGCAGCCTGGTTCATCTGGAAAACATCCGCACCTTCCGCTGGAAGACCGCCGATGCGGCAGTTGAGGGCTGGACCAGCCGGACCGTCGACCTGGCGAAACTCGACGGGGTCGATATGATCACCTCCTCCTGGGGTAATCCGAAAATCGCACATCTGCTGGTCAGCTTCCGCTTTCAGGACGGCACCCCCCTGACCTTCTCGGTCGAGATCCGCCGCGAGAAAGGCGAGAGTTTCTCGGCGCTTGGCGGTTTCTTCCGCCAGTTCGAGCTGTCGCTGATCGCCGCTGATGAGGCAGATATCGTGCAATGGCGCGCCGTGCCGCGCGCCGAAGAGGTGCATCTCTACCCGCTGGATCTGACCCAGGATCAGCAGATCGCGGTCTTTCTTGGCTTTCTCAGGCTGGGCAATGACCTGAACGAACGGCCCGCCTGGTATAATACCGTAACCGCGAATTGCGCCTCGGTGGTGTGGAAGCTGGCACGGGTACTGTCTTCCGATCTGCCGCTGGACCGCAGCCTCGTGATGCCGGGCCTGCTGCCGGAATATCTCGACCGCCTCGGCGCCCTTGCCGGGCCCGGCACGCTGGACGAAAAGCGCGCCCGCGCCCTGATCTCGCCGCGCGCGCGCGAAATGCCGCCAGGCGCAGATTTCTCCACATGGATCCGGCAATGAAGGCGCTGCGCCGGATCTGGCGCTTTATCCCGGCGGTGGGCGAGCGGATGACCGATGGCCATTTCGGCCTCGTCGCCGCCGGAGTGGCCTTTTACGCCATGTTCGCGGTCTTTCCCGGCCTTGCGGCAGTGGTGGCGATCTGGGGGATGATGGCCGATCCGGTGGTGATCGCGGGCTATCTCCAGGTGGCCGAGCGGTTTTTGCCCCCCGATGCCAGCCTGTTGATCCATGAGCAGGTCATGGGACTGGTCAATGCACCGCGCACAACGCTGGGCTGGGCCACGGTGCTTTCGCTGCTGGTCGCGCTTTATTCGGCGCGCAACGGGGTTTCGGCGCTGGTCCAGGGGCTTGATGTGGTGCATCGCGCAGTGCCGCGCTCCTGGCTGGGCGGCATGGCACGTGATTTTGTTCTGACGCTCGCGCTGATCGGCGCACTGATCGGAACGCTGGCCACGGTGGTGGTGGTGCCGATCCTCCTGTCCTGGATGCCACTGGATGATTTCGCGCCACGGCTGACCCGCTTTCTGCCCTGGGCGGCGATGCTGCTGCTGGTGCTGATCTGCCTCTCGATCCTCTACCGCTACGGCCCCAATGTCCCCCGGAACGAGCGTTCGCGCTGGTTCTCGGGCGGGGTCATTTTCGCGACCCTGGCCTGGGCGGGGGTCTCGATGGGCTTCTCGCTCTATCTCGAGAATTTCAACAGTTACAACAGGATCTATGGCTCGATCGGGGCCGCGGTAATCCTGATGATGTGGCTCTACCTCTCGGTCTGGGCAATTCTCGCAGGCGGGGCAATCAATGCGGAGCTGGATCAGGCGCGCCGCATCCGGCGCCAGATGGGCCGGATGGGCTGAGCGCCGCGCTCATGGCGCCAGCCTGATCCAGATCGGAAAGCTGCGCGACGCGGCACCGGAGGCTTCCGAAAGCGGATCCTCCGATGCCGGGCGCAGGATCCCCGCCTCAGCCACCTCAGACGCGGCACCGGGCAGGATTACCGCCGTGCGCAGGCCCCCGGTTTTTGCAAAAACCGCCGTGTCCAGCGCCGGATCGCCCAGCTGACCCGGATCTGCCGGTGCAAAAGCCGCGCGCGGCGCCGGGTCCTGCAGTGCGGAATGCGTGATCAGGCTGCGGATCGCATCATGCCGGCCATCCCCGTCAATCGGGTCGAGATTGCTGACGCCCATCACGACAAAGGGGGGCGCAGGCGGTGCCCATGGCAGCCGCCCCTCGATCAGCGCGGTCCAGAAGGCGGTCTCATCATGGTTGCGCCGCGCATTCACCTCGCCCGGCGCACCGAAAACCGGAGCCGCGCCATGCCAGGTCAGCAGCCGCAGCCGCCTGCCATCAGGGAGGATCAGCGGCACCTCCCAATGGCCGGTGGTCGAGAGCCGGAGCACCTCGCGCGCCTCGGAAGGCAGTGATTGCGGCCAGAGCGCACCGGGCAGATCGGCCCAGAGAAAGGGGCTGAAGTCACGCGCAGCGGCGCCGTCTGTCGGGAGTTTTGACAGGATCACCATGCCGGACTGACCGGCGAAATAGCCCCAGCCCTGGGCATCCCCCGGCCCGCCGCGCCGCCCGTCAAGATCCAGATCGAGACCGGTCGCGATGCCCCGATTGGGCCGCAGCGCGAAGAGATGCGGATAATCCGGCCCGATCAGGGCCAGACGGTCGGCAAAATGCCGCGCCGCCAGCAGCCCGTGGTCATAATCGAACCCTGCAAGCAGGATCACATCGGCATCAAGATCTGCCAGCACCCGAAGCGCCGCCTCGACCTGCGCATCTTTGCCGCTGACGATGTCGCGCAGCAAAAGGCCGGGCCCCCGGCGCTCCAGCTCGATATTCCACACTGCAAGCTTCACCCCCGTCTCAGCCAGCGCGGCAGTGACGGGCAACAGGATCAGGCAAAGCCAGGCGATCAGAGGGCGGCAACGATACCCGGATGAGTGGGCGGCAGATTGGCGACCCTGCGCTGCCGGATCATGGCCGCGATCCGCCCCATGGCGACGCCACGCATCAGAAGAGAAGCCGGAAGGAATGCCCATGCCGCCATCGTCCAGATCAGGGTTTGCGGCGAGGTGAGCGTTACCGGATCAAACCCGCCCGAGACCAGTGTCACCACCGCCGGGATCAGGAATGGCAGCAGAAAGCCTAAGGAAAGGTTAAGACGCGCGTCCCGCTCGAGCCGGTCCACCACATCGCCGCCGGCTGTCGGCTCGAATGTCGGCAGGTTCACCCAGACATTGAAATCCTTGTGGCGCGACGGCCAGCCTTTCAGCTTGAAGATCACAACAAAGAAAGCCAGCGAAATCAATGAGATGATATAGGCCGTTCCGGCGGCACTGCGGACAGCCGAAATATCGGCCGCGCTTGCGTTTTCCGACATCATCATCGTGGCAAGGCGGACGGGCGAATAGGGAAAGTCGAGCGAATGCCCGATCAACAGGCCAAGCGCCTCGAACAGGCGGGTAAAGGAAGTGGGGGCGATATTGGCCGCCTCGATCACCGAAAGAATGAAAACGGTGAGAAACAGCGCCAGGTAACGGATGCGGTTGAAGGGCGGCGCGTCGCGGAATTCGACAAGGCTCGGATAGACGGCATTATATTCGGCAAAGGTCAGGACGCCGCCGAACAAAGCGATCAGTGCCACCATCTGCTGCGTATCAGGCCCCGTCCCCGGCAGGATCACCGAGGGTGTGGCGATGAGAAGCATCACCAGAAATGCGCGCACAAGGGCGCCGGTCAGCCGTGAGACCACTGCCTTCACTTCCTCAACATGGACGGAAGCGATACGATGCCGCCTCCTGTTTCCCATGATCCCGCCGACATTATGGCGGATCGCCTCAATTTTGCCCAACTTTTGCCTACTTTCGCCGAGTGAAGCAACTATCATCCCTATGAGACCCTGGCCCTGTGGCCGAAACAGGGCGAAGATGTTGCAAGAATGGAGCAAAAGCGACAATCCCCGGTAAATCCGGAAGAAAAATCACGAGAATTCAACACATCGACAAAAAACGCGGCACCCCGGGGATGCCGCGTTGAAATCAACCACCCCGGGATTGCCCCAGGCAGACTTAAAGGGGCCAGGCGTCAGGCCCAGGGGCGGGCGGCCGCGTTCTGCTTCTCGAATGTGTCGATCGCCGAGACTTTCTCCATCGTGAGCCCGATATCGTCGAGCCCGTTCAGGAGGCAGTGTTTTTTGAACGCATCCACCTCGAAGGCAAAGCTCTTGCCATCCGAGGCCGAAACCGTCTGGTTCTCAAGATCCACGGTGATGCGGGCATTGGCGCCCTTTTTCGCGTCGTCCATCAGGTAGTCGACAGCGTCTTGCGGCAGGATGATAGGCAGAATGCCGTTCTTGAAGCAGTTATTGTAGAAAATATCCGCAAAAGAGGTCGAGATCACAGAGCGGATCCCGAAATCCATCAGCGCCCAGGGCGCGTGTTCGCGCGAGGAGCCACAGCCGAAATTATCGCCTGCCACGATGATCTGGCTCTCGCGATACGCCGGCTGGTTCAGCACGAAATCCGGGATTTCCTTGCCGTCGAGCGTGTAGCGCATTTCGTCAAACAGGTTCACGCCGAGGCCGGACCGCTTGATCGTTTTCAGGAATTGCTTCGGGATGATCATATCGGTGTCGATATTCACAAGCGGCATCGGCGCCGCAATCCCGGTGATGGTGGTGAATTTATCCATGGGTTTTCGCCTATTGGAGTTTTCTCAGCGCAATGCCCATCGCGATCAGGGCGGCGCCGACAGAGAGAAGTTCGATGGCCAGAAGCGTTCCAAGCAGGATCGCGCTGGCTGCGGGAAGGAAGAAAAGGACATAGAGCCCAAGTCCGACCGAAAGCAGCCCCGTCAGGATCAGGACCCAGAAGCCCTGACCTGCGGATGTTCCAAGACGGAAGGCCCAGACCAGCCGCAACACGCCGGTCGCGAAGAACAGTGCCCCCGCCATAATCGTCAGCGAAATCAGGCCCGCCAGCGGATTGGCCAGCAGCCAGACGCCCAGCACCAGCTGCATCAGTGCCAGAAGCATCAGCCAGCCGCGCGATGGCAGCGCTTTGTCCGAAAAGGCGGCAAAGAGCCCTAGCGCACCCGAAATCAGAAAGGCCAGGCCAACAAACACCGCCACCGCCAACGAGGCAGGAAGCGGAAAGATCAGTGCGATAAGCCCGGCGATTACGGCGAGCACGCCTGCAAGAATGCTGGTAGTGGAACCCTTCATGACGACTGTCCTTTGACTGTGTGAAATCAGGCGGTTTCCGCCATGATATCACGAATATCAGTCAGGTGGCCGGTAATTGCTGCTGCGGCCGCCATCACCGGCGACATCAGATGCGTGCGGCCGCCACGACCCATCCGGCCCTCGAAATTGCGGTTCGAGGTGGCAGCGCAACGCTCGCCCGGGGCCAGCTGGTCAGGGTTCATGCCGAGGCACATCGAGCACCCGGCCAGACGCCATTCAAAGCCGGCATCGGTGAAGATCTGCGCCAGACCCTCTTCCTCGGCCTGAAGCCGCACGAGGCCCGAACCCGGCACAACCATGCCACGGACGCCCGGCGCCAGTTTGCGGCCTTTGAGGATCCCGGCGGCGGCGCGCAGATCTTCGATGCGGCCGTTGGTGCAGGAGCCGATGAACACGGCATCGACCTTTACATCGGTCAGTTTCATGCCAGGGGTCAGGCCCATATAGTCGATGGAGCGCTGTGCCGCCTCGACCTTGCCACCCTGGAAGTCAGCGGCGAAAGGCACCGTCGCGGTGATCGGCAGCACGTCTTCGGGCGAGGTGCCCCAGGTCACGACCGGCGCGATATCTTCGCCTCTGATCGTGATCACCTTGTCGAAATGCGCGCCTTCATCGGTGAAGAGCGTTTTCCAGTAAGAGACCGCAGCCTCCCATTTCGCGCCTTTCGGCGCATGGGGGCGGCCCATGCAATAGGCGAAGGTCTTCTCATCCGGTGCGATCAGACCAGCGCGGGCGCCGCCTTCGATGGCCATGTTGCAGACCGTCATCCGGCCTTCCATCGAAAGATCACGGATCGCTTCGCCGCAATATTCAATGACATAGCCAGTGCCGCCAGCGGTGCCGGTCTTGCCGATCACGGCCAGGGTGATGTCTTTCGCGGTCACGCCGGGCAAGAGCTTGCCGGTGATCTCGACCTTCATGTTTTTCGATTTTTTCTGGATCAGCGTCTGCGTCGCCAGAACATGTTCGACCTCAGACGTGCCGATCCCATGCGCGAGCGCGCCAAACGCACCATGGGTCGCGGTATGGCTGTCGCCGCATACAACCGTCATACCCGGCAGCGTCCAGCCCTGTTCCGGGCCGACGATATGCACGATGCCCTGGCGGATATCGGTCACCGGATAGTAAACCACGCCGAATTCACGCGCGTTCTTGTCGAGCGCTTCGACCTGGATGCGCGATTCCTCATTGTCGATATGGGTCTCACGGCCCTCGGTCGTGGGCACGTTATGGTCGGGCACCGCGATGGTTTTCTCGGGCGCGCGCACTTTGCGACCGGTCATCCGCAGGCCTTCGAACGCCTGGGGGCTGGTGACTTCATGCACCAGATGGCGGTCGATATACAGAAGACAGGTGCCGTCTTCCGACGTATGGACGACGTGGTCGTCCCAGATCTTGTCGTAGAGTGTTCTCGGAGCGGCCGATTTAGGGGCGGTCATGGCTCTCACCTTTTGGGATAGCTTTTCAGATTGACTGGTTCACGAGGTCCGGCGGCGTCTGGGCAGGTGATCCTGCCCGCCGCGTCAAAGACGTGCGAGAATGTTGCGGGTCGCACCGAAAAACCGCGCCGGAAGACGCGCGTGGTCGGTGATGTTGAAATAGATGAACCCTTGCATAAGCTGGTATCTAGCCCCGAATCCTGTTTCAGGCAAGGGTCGGGCCAGATGGCGCCATGGCGAAGGCGGGCAGGCCCCCTCTGACGCGGGATGGGAGGCGCGCTCGGGCTATTTCAACGGCGAGAATCACGACAGGCGGACGCTCTGGATGACCACGCCGCTGAACCAGATCGCCCGGGGCGAGACATGGCGGTTCTGTCTGCCGGTTTCGACCGCAGACAGGCAGATGAAACTCCCGGTCCTGGACAGGAAGGGGACCACCTTCGATGTGATGCCCCGCCCGCGCGGCCTTACACTTCTGGTCGACGATCCGGATCACCCTGCCCGGCTGTCGGCAGCGATTAAGGCGCTGACAGAGCGGGTTGCACTGCGGCGCGAAGATCTCCCGCTTCGATGAGCGGGCGGCCACTGGTGGGTGGCGTGATGGCCTGGCGCTGCCGTCCGGGCACCCACGCCGAAGTCGCGGCCTTCACGCTCTGAACCCCCGCCCGCCGCCGCCATGCAACCTGATCCGTCGAATGTTGAGATTACCCGCTTCGGGTGATAGGCTGGCCTGAGATGCCCGGCGCGGGGCTTGCGCGCTGCTTTGGAGGACACTTCCCTGTCCCATACTGACCCTGCAACCGGCCTGCCGGTTGCCCCGCGCGCCGGACGCCCTGCCCAGACGGAATTCAGCTCGGACGCCGTTCGCGATGCCGTCATGGCCTCGGTTGAGGATGACAAGGCCGAGGATGTCGTGCTGATCGACCTGCGCGGCCGTTCGGATGTCGCCGATTACATGGTGATCTGCTCGGGACGTTCGTCGCGCCAGGTGGCCGCGATTGCCGAGAAATTGTCGGAACGCCTGAAGCAGGCCTTCGGTATTGTCTCCCGCATGGAAGGCAAAGAAACCGGCGACTGGGTGCTGATCGATTCGGGCGATGTGATCGTCCATGTCTTCCGCCCGGAAGTGCGTGAATTCTACCAGCTGGAAAAGATGTGGCTGCCCGCCGGACAGGTCGGGGCCGCCCGCACGCTGTAAGCCATGCGGGTTCATCTTTGCGTGGTCGGGCGGCTGCGTGCCTCGCCCGAACGCGATCTGATCGACGATTATCTTGACCGTTTCGGCAAGCAGGGCCGCGCTCTCGCGCTTGGCCCCGCCGCCGAGATTGAGGTCGAGGACAAAAAGGGCGGCGGCATGGAGGCCGAGGCCGCCCTTTTGTCACGCGCGATTCCTGCCGGCGCGCTGATCTGCACCCTGGATGAACGCGGGCGGCAGATGTCATCGCCGGATTTCGCGGGTCTGCTGGCGAAATGGCGCGATGCCGGGCGCCAGGACCTGGCTTTTGTGATCGGCGGTGCCGATGGTATTCACCCTGACCTCAGGTCCAGGGCCGATCACTCGATCAGTTTCGGTGCGATGGTCTGGCCTCATATGCTGGTGCGGGTGATGCTTGCCGAACAGCTGTACCGTGCGGCAACAATCCTTGCGGGCGGGCCCTATCACAGGGTCTGAACGCACCCTCCGGCGAAGCAGAAAGGCGGCAGATCGCTCTGCCGCCTTTGTCATATTCTGCGCCTGTTGCGCGCGGATCAGTTGGTGACCAGCGGCGCTTCGGTCTGCGCGGCCTGGCGGCGCGCGATTTCCTGACGGTAAAGTGCCAGGAAGTCGACATTGTCGATATTCAGCGGCGGAAAGCCGCCATCGCGGGTCACATCCGAAATGATGCGGCGCACGAAGGGGAACAGCAGGCGCGGGCATTCGATCAGCAGGAACGGATGCAGCTGATCCTCAGGCACGCCATCGATCAGGAAGGTCCCGCCATATTCCAGTTCGAGCAGGAACAGCGTTTCGGAATTGGTTTTGTTCTTCGAGGTGACCTTGAATTTGGTGATCACGTCATACTGGTGCTCGACACTGCGCTTGCGCGCATCAAGGCTGACCGCAACCTGCACATCGGGCTGCACTTCGACGCCGGCGAGGCCCTTTTGCACCACGACATTTTCAAAGCTCATGTCGCGGATATACTGCGCCAGAACCTGCATCCGGACCTGCGGAGCCTGAGCCCCGTTCGCACCTGTTTCTTCGGCCATCGAAATCCTCCTGGAATTTGCGCGGGCAGAGGCAGTTTGCCCGCCCGGGGGCGCGCCGCGCCAGTCAAAGCTACCGCCTTCCCCTAGCAGAGCGGGGGGCCGCGCTCAATGGCAAGCTCCGGGGCCAGCCCATGGGGCAGCTCCGGTTCCAGGACCGGGCTCAGCTCCCGCAGCGGCTATTCGATTTCGGTCCAGCGCGACGGGCGGTTGCGGCCAGGACCTGCGGGATGTTCGGGCGGTACTTCGACCCATTCACCATCGACCGTCACATCGCCTTGCTGCGTGCCGGCCTGCCCCCTGCCCGCGCCAGTCTGATGCTGCGAAAACGCGCCGGCGCCCATGACGCTGACGCGGGCCAGCACTGCGCCTTTCACCAGGGCCTGCACCGGTGGCAGCAAAAGCAACAAACCAAGCGCATCGGTCAGAAACCCCGGCAGGATCAGCAAGACGGCTGCAAGCCCCCGCATCAGCCCGGTAACCGGCGCATCGGCCGCCATCGCCGCCCCGCTCAGCCCCCGGTTCAGGCCACCGCTCAGCCCGTTGCGCAAAAGCCCGGCGCCGCGCTGCGCCACCATCCGCAGGATCACAATGCCGACAACCGCCGTCCCGACCACCCAGGCAAGGGTCGCCCAGAGGCCAATCCAGCCCCCGACAACCACAAACAAACCGATTTCAATCAGTGGCCAGGCCAGAATCAGCAAAAAACGCGGCATTTTGGGGTCCTTGTCGAAAGCATCATTGTCGCAAGGTTTACTTGCGGCCTGCTAAAACCTACATAGGAGATCAATCACGCCTCCCCAAGCCTTTGCCGCACCTTCCGGCCATTGCGACAGGGCGGCGCCAGTGTTTTTTGGCGGGATGACCGATGAATTCCATGCTTATCCAGCTCCTGGTCCTTGCCGGGGTCGCTATTTTCCTGGTTCTCAAGCTCCGTTCGGTGCTGGGAACCCGCGACGGTTTCGAAAAGCCACCGCTCCCGCTCGAAGATGCGCAGGCCCCGGTGAAACGCGATTTCGAGGTAATCGAGGGCGGACCTGACCGTGACATCACCGATCATGTGGCCGAGGGCTCGGATGCCGCAAAGGCCCTTGCGGGCATGAAAAAGGCCGAACCCTCCTTCGCGCTGACGCCGTTCCTCTCGGGCGCGCGTCAGGCCTATGAGATGATCCTTATGGCCTTTGAGCGTGGCGATCTCGACCCGATCCGCGATTTCCTCGGTGACGAGGTCGAGGCCAGCTTTACCGAAGTGATCCAGGCCCGCGAGGCGCGTGGACTGACGGTCGAGGCGAATTTCGTCGGGCTGAAGGAAATGGCGCTGCAAGAGGCGACCTTCGACCGCGTTTCCGGCTTTGCCGAACTGACCGTGCGCTTTGTCGGCGAGCTGACTTCGGTGGTGCGCGACAAAGACGGCACGGTCATCGAAGGCGACGCCAAGGCCGTCAAACGTCAGCGCGATGTATGGGTCTTTGCCCGCAAAATGGGGTCGGACGATCCGAACTGGCAGCTGGTCGCCACCGGCGACTGATCTGATGCCATGCTGCTGCGCCCTCTGGTCATCGCATTACTGGTCGGACTGGCTGCGGTGACGGGCGCGGATGACGCGCGCGCCGAGATGGTGGAGTTCGAATCCCTGTCCGGCTGGCGCGAGGGCGGGCAGCTTGAGGCGCTCGAGGCGTTTCTTGTCACCTGCAACCAGCTTGATGCACCTTACTGGCGGCCGGTCTGCAAGCTGGCAGGCGATGTGCCGAAAGACGATGCCTCGGCGCGGGCGTTTTTTGAACTCCTGTTCCGCCCGGTGATCATCGGCAAGCCACCGGCGCTGTTCACCGGCTATTACGAGCCAGAGCTGAACGGCTCGCCGGTCCGCACGCCCATCTATGCCTGGCCGCTTTACCGCCGCCCGCCGGATCTGCAGGACGGTATGGTCTATTACAGCCGTTCCGAGATTGAAGCCGGGGCTCTGCGCGGGCGCGGGCTGGAGATCGCCTGGATCGATGATCCGGTTGAGGTGTTCTTTCTGCATATCCAGGGCTCGGGCCGGGTGAAGATGACCGATGGCTCGACGATCCGACTGGGCTATGCGGGCCGCAACGGCCATGCCTATCGCTCCGTCGGGCAAGAAATGGTGCGGCGGGGTATGTTCGCGGCGCATCAGGTCTCGGCCCAGACCATCCAGGCCTTTGTGCGCCGCAATCCGGCCATCGGGGCCGAATTGCTGAACCACAACCCCTCGTATATTTTCTTCCGCAAGATCAGCAATCTGACCCCGGAAAAGGGCCCGATCGGTGCGATGGGCAAGTCGATCACGCCGATGCGCTCGCTGGCGGTGGATCCGGCTTTCGTGCCGCTGGGCGCCCCGGTCTGGATCGAGAAAGAGGGCCAGGCCGCCCTCAGCCGGCTGATGGTGGCGCAGGATACCGGCGGCGCGATCAAGGGCGCGCAGCGGGCGGATATTTTCTACGGCTATGGCGACCGCGCAGGCGATGCCGCCGGGATCGTGCGCGATGGCGGGCGGATGGTGCAGCTTTTGCCCATCGACCGCGCCTGGGCGCTGACCGGGGGGAACTGAGCCATGGCACGGCGACGGGTGCTCCGCCCCGAGGAGCGTGACCTCTGGCAGGCCGTGGCGCGGACCCTGCGCCCGATGCATGGCATTGAGAACAGTGCGCTCCCCGAGGATCTGGTGCCGGAGGCCATCGTCCCGAAAGAGACGCTTCCCCTTCCCCTCCCGCCGCGTGAGCCGGTGCTGCCGCGCTTCCGGCTGGGGGAAAAGGCGGTACCCGTGCAAAAGCCCGCCGCGCCGCCGCCTTTGCAGATGGATGCGGGGCTTCACAAGAAGATGATCCGCGGCAAGATCGCGCCCGAGGCACGGATCGACCTTCATGGCATGACGCTCGCCGTGGCGCATCCCGAACTGATCGCCTTTCTCCTTGGCGCGCAGGCTGCGGGCAAGCGGCTGGTGCTGGTGATCACCGGCAAGGGCAAACAGGTCTATGAGCCGGTGCCGCGCCCCATCGGCGCGCTGCGCCATCAGGTGCCGCACTGGCTGCGCCTGCCGCCTTTGTCGGCAGTGGTGCAGGAGGTGACCGAGGCGCATCTGAAACATGGTGGCACCGGCGCCTTTTACGTCTGGCTGCGACGCGGCTGACTCCGCGCGGCGGATATTGACCACATTCCGCTCTGGCACCAGGACCCGATCACGGCTATTTCAGGCGCATCCCAGTCGGAAAGGCCCTGCACATGAGCTTCTCGCGCGCGATCAAGATCGCCCCTTCGATCCTCTCAGCCGATTTCGCAAATTTCGGCGCTGAATGCGAAGCGATCGAGGCCCAGGGCGCCGATTGGGTGCATGTCGATGTGATGGACGGGCATTTCGTTCCGAATATCACTTTCGGCCCGGCGACCTGCGCCGCGATCCGTCCGCATATCAAGGGCGTGATGGATGTCCATCTGATGATCGCGCCGGTCGATGCCTATCTCGAATCCTTTGCCAAAGCCGGCGCCGATTTCATCTCGGTCCATCTTGAGGCGGGCCCGCATATGCACCGCTCGCTTCAGGCGATCCGGGGATACGGCGTCAAGGCAGGGATCTGCCTCAACCCCGCAACCGGGATTGAATCGGTGGAATATCTGCTCGACCAGATCGACCTGATCAATGTGATGACGGTCAATCCGGGCTTTGGCGGGCAAAAGCTGATCCTTTCGCAGATCGACAAGATCCGCCGCCTGCGCGCCATAATCGGTGACCGCCCGATCCATATCGAGATCGATGGCGGCGTCACCACCGAAACCGCGCCGCTGGTCGTTGCTGCCGGTGCCGATGTGCTGGTGGCAGGTTCGGCGGTCTTCTCTGGCGGGTCGGTGAAAAACCCCGCACCTTATGGCGAGAACATCCGCGCTTTGCGCGCCGTGGCCGAGGCGGCCCGCCAATGACCGCCTCTGCAACCCCGGTAATCTTCGACCTCGACGGCACGCTGATCGATTCCGTACCCGATCTCCGGGCCGCGCTGAACCAGGTTTTCGAGGCCGAGGGCCTGGCGCCTTTCGACCTCCCTACGGTCACCTCTTTCATCGGCAAAGGCATCGCCAATCTGGTGCGGCGCGCGATGGAGACCCGGGGCCTTGACATGGCGCAACATCCCCGGCTGGTTACCGCGATGGAGGCCGCATATGAGGCCGATCCCACCGCGCGCACGCGGATCTATCCCGGAGTGATCGCGGCGCTTGACGCATTGCAGGCCGCTGGCCACCCGCTTGGCATCTGCACCAACAAGCCCGAGACAGCAGCACGGATCGTCCTCGACCAGATGGGGCTGACCGGCTATTTCGCCGCCATCGTCGGCGGGGGCCGTGTCGCGCTGAAGCCGGATCCCGCGCCGCTGCATCTGTGCATCAGCGAACTGGGCGGCGGGACGGCACTCTATGTCGGCGACAGCGAAGTCGATGCCGATACCGCGGTCGCAGCCGGTCTGCCTTTCCTCCTCTTCACCGAAGGCTACCGCAAATCGCCGGCCGAAGAGATGCCGCAGACAGCGCGGTTTTCGGATTTTTCGGAACTGCCCTGGCTCGTGGCCGAACAGGGCTGAAGCCCGGCGCCCCGGGACGCAGGCGTTAAAACGCAGGCGCGGCCACTGCATCCAGCAGCCCGCGCCCGCCATCCACCACCAGCACCTGACCAGTGACAAAGCGTGACGCATCCGAGGCGAGATACTGGATCGTCTCGACCAGTTCGTCGGGTGCCGCGATCCGGCCAAGGGGCGTGCCGCTCTCGATCCGTTCCCGCAGCGCGGGCACTTCTTTCAGTGCCAGTTGCAGGCTTGCGCTCATCACCGAGCCGATCGAGACCGCATTGACCCGTATCCCTTTCGGCGCCAGCGCCACGGCGAGCGTCCGCGTCATCTGCTCCACCGCCGCCGAGGCCATGGAATAGCCCAGCAATTCGGGCTGGACCCGGACCGCCGCCACCGATGAGAAATTGATGATCGAACCGACAGCGCCATATTCATCCGGCTCGCTGCCGGCCGCGGCCTGGATCATCCGTTTCGCCACCAGCTGGCTGAGCCGCAGCGTCGCAACCACATTCTGCTGCCAGAGCGTCTCGACATAATCCGCCTCAGGGTTCAGCACGTCTGAGATCTGGCAGCGGCGCGCGGCATTGACCAGAATGTCGATCCGCTCAAAAGCCTCGATTGTGGCCGAGACCAGGTTCACCAGCGTCAGTTTTTTCGTCAGATCGCCGGGGAACAGCCGCACCGAGCTCTCGTCCTGGGCTGCCTCGCCCATCTCGGCGATCAGCCGCACCTCATCCGCATCGGCCAGCATGACCCGCACGCCCTTGTGGATCAGATGGCGCGCGATGGCGAGACCGAGGCCGCTGGCGGCGCCGGTAACAATGGCGGTCTTGCCGGAAAGCGAAAAGGACATGCTGGGCCTCGGGGTTCTGGCGGCGCTTAGCGGGTCGGGCGGCGCGGCTTGATGGCGCGGGTCACGCGGAACGCATTGGTCTGCGCGACCGTCTCATATTCCAGGAAATGGGTGGTCAGCGCCTCATCATAGGGCAGATGGCGGTTGGCGACCATCCAGAGCGCCCCATCCGGCGCCAGCATCTTCCGCGCCGCCTGGATGAAGGCCAGCCCCAGCCTTGGGTCAGAGCTGCGGCCGATATGGAAGGGCGGGTTCATCACCACGGTCTCGACAAGGCTTTCCGGGCGGAAATTCAGCGCATCTGCCCAATGGAACCGGGCGCGCGCGTCCTGGATATTCTCGCGCGCACAGTCCAGCGAAACCGCTTCGGCCTCGACCAGATCGAGCCTTTTGACGCTGGCCCGCGCAAGGATCGTTTGCGACAGATAGCCCCAGCCCGCACCCAGATCGACCACTTTCGAGCCGAGCTTTTCGGGCAGCGACTGTGCCAGCAGCACCGATCCAGGATCCGGCCCATCAGCGGAGAAAACTCCCGGCCGGGTGATGAAACCGCCCCCGATCTCGCGCGGGCGGGCGGCCCATGCTGCCAGTTCCGGCCCGGCGGGGAAGGCCGCTATACGACCATGCGCTTTGGAAATCGGGCCCGACAGCGCGACGAGCGGCTTCAGATCCTTCAGCGCGGTCTCGATACCATCGGTCTTTTGCCCGTCTACCAGCACCTGCCCGCCCGGGCTGACCGCTGCTGCCGCCTCCGCCAGAAGTGCACGTGCATATTCGCGCGCGCGCGGCACACAGACAAGCGCAGCCGCCCAGGGCCCCTCGCCTTCGACCGCGTAACCGCGCGCCGCGAAATGGTCGCGGTCGGGACGAAAGCCCGTCAGCACGGTGGTACGATCTTTCGGAAGGGCAGAGAAGTCATCGCCTTCCTGCGGACGATAAACGGCAATCCTGCCTTCTGAAGGAAGCACAAAAAGGCCCTGTTCCAGGGCCAGCTCTATCCGGGATGCACGCATGTTCCGCCTGTAACGCGAGGGCCAGTTTTGCCCGCCTTACTCTTTTTCCATCGTGCATTGAAGCGGATGCTGGTGACGACGGGCGAAATCCATCACCTGGGCGACCTTGGTCTCGGCCACCTCGAACGAGAACACGCCGACCACGGCAAGACCCTTTTTATGAACCATCAGCATGATATCAAAGGCCTGGGCATGATTCATCCCGAAGAAGCGTTCCAGAATATGGACCACAAATTCCATCGGTGTGTAGTCATCGTTCAGCAGCAGGACCTTATAAAGCGGCGGACGCTGTGTCTTCGGCTTGGGCTTGGCGAGAAGCGATGTCTCCTCGCCCGGCGCGCCACCCGACCCACCGGCGCCCGGACCATTTTCGCGGTCAGACAGGGTAAACGGGTTATAGGCCAAATCGGGTTCTCCGGCTGCTGAAAGGATTCGCATTGTCTTGAATCTGACAGGAATATAATCGCTTTTCTCACCACGAAAAGAGCCACGAGAGTGTTAAGATCGCATTGATGCATCAACGCCCGTGTCACAACAACACCGGGGAACCGCCAGATGATCACCTCCATCGGCTTTGATGCGGATGATACGCTGTGGCAGAATGAGGCGTTTTTCCGCCTCACCCAGGAATATTTCACCGATCTCCTGCACGACTACAGCGACCCGCATCAGCTGCATGAGCGGCTGCTCGCGGCGGAGAAGCGCAATATCGGCGCCTATGGCTATGGGGTGAAGGGCTTTACCCTGTCGATGATCGAAACCGCGATCGAGGTGACCGAGGGGCGTGTGCCGGCCTCGGTGATCGCGGAACTGCTGGGCGCCGGGCGTGCGATGCTGGATCATCCGGTCGAACTGATCCCCCATGCCCGTGAAACGGTCGAGGCGCTGGCAGGGCAGTATCGGCTGATCCTGATCACCAAGGGCGATCTTTTGCATCAGGAGCGCAAACTGGCGCAGTCCGGGCTTGGTGATCATTTCGACGCGGTCGAGATCGTTTCGGAAAAGACGCCCGACATGTACCAGAAGATCTTTGCACGCCATGGCGAGGGGGCATCGCGCGCGCTGATGACAGGCAATTCGATGCGTTCGGATGTGGTGGCACCGCTGGAGGCGGGCGCCTGGGGTGTGCATGTGCCCAACGGACCCGCCTGGGAGCTGGAATCCGCCGATGAACCGGTGGAAAACCCCCGCTACCGTCACCTTGCGGACCTGTCTTTCCTGCCCGGATTGCTGCAAGACCTCTGCCAGGCCCCCAGGAAATAGCGATGTTTGCGGCCATTCACCCTGGATATGGCGGGTGAAACATAGCTGCATCAGGTGAAATTTCCACGAAAACCCCTTGAAATTTCCGGGTTTTCCACCAGGGTGACCTGTGCTAGCCTGTCTGTCAGGCAGAAGTGAGATCCCATAAAAACCGGGGTCCGAAACAGGCAAAGGATCGGCGACGTGGCATCGCTTATCGGGCGGTTTATCCGCAGCATCACGCTATTCATTGCGCTTTTTGCGCTGATTCTTCCTGCGCTGGCGCCGACTCCGGCCCATGCTGCACCCTTTGCTGCGATCATCATGGATGCGCGCACCGGCGAGGAGCTCTGGTCGCAGAATGCGGATACACGGCTGCATCCCGCCTCGCTGACCAAGATGATGACGCTCTACATCACCTTCCAGGAGATCCAGGCCGGGCGCCTGTCGCTTGATACCGTGGTCACCGTGACGAAACATGCCGCCGCGCAGCCGCCCTCACGGCTGGGGCTCAAGGCCGGGCAGCAGATCAAAGTACGCTACCTGATCCGCGCCGCCGCGATCAAATCCGCCAATGATGCGGCTTCGGCGCTTGGCGATCATATCGGCGGCAATGAGGCGGCTTTCGCAAGCCGCATGACCCGCACCGCCCGCGCGCTCGGGATGAAGAACACCACTTTCAAAAACGCCAATGGGCTGACCGCGACGGGCCATCTTTCGACCGCGCGCGATATGAACCTGCTCGGGCGGCACCTGTTTTACGACTTCCCGCAATTCTACAACATCTTCTCGCGCCGCACAGCTGATGCCGGCATCGCCAAGGTGGTGAACACCAACAGCAGGTTCCTCGATGGCTATGAAGGCGCGGATGGCATCAAGACCGGCTATACCGTGCCCGCCGGGTTCAACCTGACCGCATCGGCCAAGCGTGGCGACAAGCGCATCATTGCCACTGTCTTTGGCGGCACATCGACCGCACAGCGCAACGCCAAGATGGTCGAACTGATGAACAAGGGCTTTAACCTCGCGAAGAATGGCGTGCGTGAAAAGCGGCCGGCGGCCGCCGGTATCCAGGGCGGCGATGCCGTTGCCGCCGACCTGCTTGCCGATAACAGCCCGGCGGCCATCGACACGCCGAATGTGCCCGGTGGCGCCGCCAAGACGCTGCGCGTGTCTGGCGCGATGACCAGCTCGCCGCGCCCGAAAGCCCGGCCCACCCGGGGAGGTGCCCCCGAGGCACTGATCGCCGAGGCGGCGCCGGTCGTGGTGCCGGATGCGCTTTCGGCGGCCATTGCAGAAGGCGTCGAATCGGCTTTGGCCGAAGCCACCGCCGTTCCGCCGCCGCCCGGCACGCTTGAGGCGCAGGCCGTCGAACTTGCAGCCGCATCCGGGGGCGCATCCGAAACGGTTGACCCGCAAGCGGTCGAGGCGGCGCTGGCCGTCGCGGCAGCTGCGACACCGGTCGCCGAAGAGGCGCCGGCTGTGGCAATGGCTGCGGTGGCACCAGCCCCCGCTCCGGGCAGCCTTGAGGCCCAGGCTGCGGCACTGGCCGCGGGTGGCGCCCCGGCAGAAACCCCGGCGCCCGAGGCCGTTGCCCCCGCCGCGCAGGATGTGGCTCTGGCCGGGCTGCGGCCGATGCCCCGCCCTGAACATGTGACGCGGGCTGCGGTTGTGCCCGATGCTGCACCTGAAACGCTGCTGGCTGAAGTCGCCCCTGCACCCGCTCCGGTCTATGAGCTTGTCGCACCGGCCGCCGAACCGGCTGCTGAAGAGATCCGGCTTGCCGGGGTCAGCGATGTCGCGCCCGAAGTGGTGTCCGAACTCCCTGCGCCGTCGGGATATGAGGGCGCGCTGACAGCCGTGGAAACCGTGGCGGCGGATGCGCGAACCATGGTCACCGATCCCGAGGCCCCGACCCGTCGCGCGCCGATCTTTGAACCCGTCCGCATGGCGGCGGCAGAGCCCGTGCCCGAAGCTCCGGCTGAAGAGCTGGTCGTCGTGTCGAAATCGACCTCGGGCGGGCGCGGTTTTGGTGTCGCGGTCGGCGCCTATAATTCGCATTACGAGGCCGAACGCGCGCTTTTGCGCACCGGCTTGACCGAAAGCGCCACGCTCGACCAGGGGCTGCGCAAGGTCACGCAGAAGGGTGGAAAATACCGTGCCTCCTTCCTGGGCCTCACCGAAGACCAGGCTGACCTTGCCTGCCGCCGGCTGCGCGCACGCGGCACCGCCTGCGAGACGATGGGGCCGGCCTGAGCGTCTCCGGCTGACAGGTTTGACTGAATGCAAAAGGCTCCGGGATCAGATCCCGGAGCCTTTTTCGTTCCCCCTGCCCCGTCACTCCGCCGCAGCCGCGCTTTCCGGCGTCGGAACATGGGTAATCTGACAGGCCAGGACCGGCCCCGGAACCAGGGCCGCAGCCATTGCAGACAGGATATGTCGCATCCGGTGCCCCCTCACGTCACTCAGCGCCATCCTGCGCCCATGTGAGACGGTCGCGAAGTCAGGAAATCCCACTCAATCCGGGCGCGGCTTGTCGTCCCAGTCTTTCGTCAGGATACGGCTGGCATCGCCTTCGGGGTCGTCAAACTGCCGTGACCGCATGGCCCAGATGAAGGCAAGAAGGCCAATGCCCCCCATAAACAGCGAGACCGGGATCAGGATGCCAAGGATTTCCATAAGCGCTCCCTATTTCAGACGCAGGGCATTAAGCGAGACCGTAATCGAAGACAGCGACATTGCCAGCGCCGCCGCAAGGGGGGTTGCGAGGCCGAAAAGCGCCAGCGGCACTGCCACGATATTATACCCGGCGGAAATCCTGAAATTCCCGACGATCCGCTTCGAGGCCTGACGCGAAATGCGGATGGCATCGGCGATAGGTGCGATATTCTGGCCCAGAAGCACGATATCCGAGGCCACCCGCGCCGCATCCAGCGCCGAGGCGGGCGAGATCGAGACATAGGCCTCGGCCAGCGCCGCCGTATCGTTCAGCCCGTCCCCGACCATCAGGACCCGGGCGCCCCCGGCCCGCAGATCCCGGATCCGCGCGGCTTTCTCAGATGGCAATACCCCTGCCGACCAGTCGTCAATGCCAAGCTCTGCCGCCAGTGACGACACCGCCGCCGCATTGTCCCCCGACAAAAGGATCACCCGCTGCCCCCCTGCCTTCAGCGCGGTCATCAGATCGGCAACGCCAGGGCGCAGCCGGTCGGAGAAGGTGAAGGCACGCGGCGCGCCCTCGCCGGTGGAAAGCCAGGTTGCGGTCTCACTGCCCGCGTCTGCGCCGCACCATTCGGCGCGGCCAAGACGGACGCGCATACCTTTCCAGCAGCCTTCGATCCCATAGCCGGGCATCTCGCGGATTTCCTCAACCCGGGCAGGGCGTATGCCTGCGGCGCGCGCCGCACCGGCAAGCGCCATGGCCAGCGGATGCGACGAGGCCGCCGCCAGTGCCAGCGCCACCTCGCGTGCGGGCAGCGGGTGATCGTCGAGATTCGTCACCAGCGGCTGGCCCATGGTCAGCGTGCCGGTCTTGTCGAACACCACCGTATCCACCTGTGACATCCGCTCCAGCGCGGTGCCGTCCTTGATCAGCATCCCCTTGCGGAAGAGCTTTCCGCTAGCAGAGGTCAGCACCGCCGGAACGGCGAGGCCAAGCGCACAGGGGCAGGTGATGATCAGCACCGCCGCCATGATATTGACCGACAGACGGAAATCGCCACCGGTCCAGATCAGCCAGCCGGCAAAGGCCGCAGCTGCCAGCACATGCACGATCGACGAATAGGCATGCGCCGCGCGTTCGGCCAGAGAGGTGTAGCGGGTCTTTGCCGCCTCGGCCACCGCGACCAGATCGGCCATCTGATGCAGCGAACTGTCCTTGCCCGCCGCCGTGACGCGCAAAGTCAGCGGGCCGGTCAGATTGACCTCTCCCGCCGAGACCTGCGCGCCGGGAAGGGCTGCGACCGGCAGTGTCTCTCCCGTCAGAAGGCTGCGGTCGATCTCGGAGGCGCCGGCAGTCACCACGCCATCAACCGGCATCCGCCCGCCTGGGCGCACGAGGACCAGATCACCGACCGCGACCTCGCTGATCGGTTTGACCAGTTCGGCGCCCTCCGTCAGCACGATGGCGCGCGGCACTTCCAGCGCGGCCAGTTCCTGCGCGGCAGAACGCGCAATCGCCCGGGTGCGGTGATCGAGATAGCGCCCGATCAACAGGAAGAAGGTCAGCATCACTGCGGCATCGAAATAGGCATGCGGCCCGGAATTGATGGTCTCGAATATCGAGATGAAACAGGCCAGCACAATCGCGAGGCTGATCGGGAAATCCATCCCGAGCCGCCCCGCCTTCACCGAGCGCCAGGCGCCCCTGAAAAACGGCTGCGCGGAAAACACCACTGTCGGCAGCGCGATGGCGCCGGAAATCCAGTGGAACATGTCGCGCGTCGCCCCATCGGCGCCGGACCAGACCGCCACCGACAAAAGCATGACATTCATCATGGAAAAGAAGGCGACACCCATCCGCATCAGAAGATCGCGGCCCTGGCGATCGGTCTCGGTCACCGACAAAAGCCCCGGATCCAGCTCATGCGCCTCATAGCCGGCGCGATCCAGTACCTGAACCAGGTCGGCGGGCGTGATCTCTGGCCCGGCATCGACCGAAACCCGTTTCAGCGTCAGATTGAGCCGTGCCGAGCGCACACCCGGCACCGCCTGCAGCGCCTTTTCCACTGTCGAGATACAGTCCGCACAATGCGCTGCGGGCAGCGACAGCACGATCCGCGCATCCTTCACCACCCGCGCCAGATCGGCGGCAGCGGGGGCGACGACACAGGCCGGGCAGGCCGAAATGCCGCCGGGACTATCAGACATCCGGTTCAGATCGCTGGCCGTCATGCTCATGATTCTGACCTCAGCTCTTTGGTGCCACGGCGAAATCCAGCCGGCGTTCGAAAGGCGTGCCATCCTGCGCGATGGCCTGCACCTTCATCATCCATTCGCCCGAACCAAGGTCGACCGCCGCCTCATAGCCTTTCCCGGTCCAGCGGAAATCGGGGCTCTGGTCATCCCTCGCGATGGTCACGCGGCCGATCAGCGCTTCAAGCGCGCGCGCCTCGACCGGCTGGCCGCTGGCATCGGTGATCGTCAGGGACATCCGGCCCGGCTCGTAAACCTGCTCGATCCCCCAGCCAAGCGCCTCCTGCGCCTCGCGACGCCCGTCGAATCCCCGGCCCGCAACGTAAGAGCTTTGCACCTCGAGCCCCGGAAAGGTCGACACCGCCTTGAACGCCATGAAGACATTTACCGCCGTGATGATCCCAAAGAAGGACAGCACCGCGAACAGCACTTTCCCCCCTGTCAGCTTGCCGCGCCGGAACCAGAGGCCAAAGCCGATCACCACCAGAACCAGCGGGACAAACAGAAGAAACATCGGCTGAAAGCCCGGAAGCTGGAAGTTGCTCATGGTTGATCGCCTTTGCCGTTGAAGACCGTGTCTTTCGACACAAGATCGGTGGTATCTTTGACGCCGGGCACCGGTTCGCCCTCGATCCAGAGCCGGATATCGCTGCGTTGCGCTCTGGCTGCCACCGTCCCGGGTGCCGCCGTAACGTAAAGCCGCACATGCGCGGTTTCATTGGCCGGAACCTCGATCCGACCCCCTGTGCCGCCTTCGACCGACAAAGCCAGCGCCGGATCTTCGACAGAGAAGGAGAACCAGCGAGCCTCGCCTTCCATATTGCGCAGACGGATCTCGTAGGTGTTGCGGATCGTGCCGTCCGAAAGCGTCACAAAGGTCGGATTGCGCACCGGAGTGACGTTGACATCAATCGGGCTGCGCAGGAACAAAGCCGCCACCAGCGCCGCCCCGACCCCGGCCCAGAGCAGGGTGTAAAGGATCGTGCGCGGGCGCAGAACATGTTTCCAGGCCGGAACAGCAGGCTCACCCCTGCGCTCGCGCGCCTCGTCGGTCAGCGCGAGATAGTCGATCAGCCCGCGCGGCTTGCCGATCTTGTCCATCATGTCATTGCAGGCGTCGATGCACAGCCCGCAGGTGATACAGGCCAGCTGCTGACCGTCACGGATGTCGATCCCCATCGGGCAGACATTGACGCAGGCCATGCAGTCGATGCAGTCGCCCTTGTCGGCACCTGGCTTGCCGCGCGGCTCGCCGCGCCAGTCACGATAGGCGATGGTGATGGTCTCTTCATCCATCATCGCGGCCTGAATCCGGGGCCAGGGGCACATATAGATGCAGACCTGTTCGCGCATGAACCCACCGAAGACGAAGGTGGTCATGGTCAGCGTCAGCATGGTGATCCAGGCGACGGGGCTGGCGCTGAGCGTCACCAGGTCACGCAGCAAAGTCGGCGCATCGGTGAAGTAGAAGATCCAGGCACCGCCGGTTGCAAGCCCGATCAGGAACCATGCCGTCCATTTCACCGCGCTTTTGCGGATCTTCTCTGCGGTCCATTTGCTCCGGTGCAGGCGGATACGGGCATTGCGGTCCCCCTCGATCCATCGCTCGACCAGGATGAAGAGATCGGTCCAGACGGTTTGCGGGCAGGCATAGCCACACCAGACCCGCCCGGCGGCCGAGGTGAAGAGAAACAGCCCCAGCCCCGCCATGATCAAAAGACCCGCAACGAAATAGAATTCATGCGGCCAGATTTCGATCATGAAAAAGAAAAAGCGGCGATTGGCCAGATCTACCAGCACCGCCTGGTCGGGCAGGTTCGGCCCCCGATCCCAGCGAATCCAGGGCGTGATGTAATAAATGCCCAGCGTAATCGCCATGATCCACCATTTCGCCGTGCGAAAATGGCCTTTGACGCGGCGGGGAAAGATCGGCTCACGCGCCGCATAAAGGCTCGGCGGGCTGGCTTCTGGTATGGACACGGACTCGCTCCGGAATCGGCTGTTGCAGTTTGGTATCGCAGACCGGCAGCGATCCGGCTTTGACATGCGTCAAATATTCCATGGGCGATTCAAGTTTGATCCTGTGCGGTGCCGCAGTGCGCAAATGCCGCAGCCGTGACCGCAAGGGTCAGCGTTTGCGGCCCGGATCCCGACCCTGACCAAACCCCGGAACGCGCGAACAGGAAGGGTTGGGCCAGGGTCGCCCCCCGCCGCCTCCGATGGGGTTCGAAAAGGCGGGGCAGTTTCTTAGTGCCAAAAGCGCCTCGTCAGGGCCTTGACCTGGATCAATCCCAGATGCGGGGCTCGGTCAGGCCGTTCGCTTACAATTGTGCATTCCAGCTCTCATCGCCCGCGACCGGCGAAAATCGCCTCAAATTCACCCGTGGTGATCACCCGGCGCTCACCGGCAAAGACCATCGAGACCGGCTGGCCCGACCGGAAACGGACCTGGCCACAAAGAGAACGGCCAGCAGCGAGGCCGTTGTTACCTTCGGGAACCGGCGCGGACAGATACCCCGGGCAAAATCTCTAGAGCCAGATCCTCTGCATCCGCGACATGACAATAACCCCCAGAGTCCGCCGATATTTCCGATATAGAAGTGCTGAGCTGCGGGCTTGCCGTGATAATGCGCCTGCCTCTCCACCAAAGCCGAACGGGCATCTGGCGGCGTCACCATCCGAGGCGGACCGCAGTCGCAGATCAACCCTCTGGATGCGCTCCGGTCTCACGCTCCGGCCGGCGTTCGATCTTGTGGCACTCCTGGTCAGAGGTGATCTTTTCCTTGCAGGTGATCAGCCTGCGCGAGGTCTGACGCAGCCGCGCCCCCTTTCACGTAAGGCCTGGCCAACCAGTTGCCTCAGATCAGCGCCCTGGTGTGGCCGATGCCGGGGTTCCGGCCCTTCAGCGGAATATTCTGGTCCGTGACGCCCGGCCTGGCGATCAGGTCGCGGTGTTGCAGAATGTCGGCCTCACGAATAGCCTGATAGAAACCGTGCTTTCCGGCGGAACAGAACCGCAATCCGCCAGATCAGGCGGATGCTGCGCCCCCCCCCCGGGACGAGACGCTCACGACCATCCCGACCGCCCATCAACAGCCCCCCACCGCTTTGCGCAGTTCCCCGGGATCAGCCTCAGACGCCTTCTCCGGTCGGATCCTGTCAAACACATTGGCACGCCGAGACCCGAAATCACTGGCCTCGGGCTGTCGGTTGGCGCGATCAAGCACGGTCGCAGTCTGCTCAGTGAGGAAGTCATCGAAGATGCGCCTGATTTCTTTCGATACTTCAATGACCTGGCTCTGTTTCAGCTCATCGGTCACCGCGCCGATCCTGACCTCGATCAGGCCGCGATACCCGGCGGCAAACGTGGCGGGATCCCTGCGGCGCAGCCACCAGCGCTTCCACCAGCTGCGGTGGAGGTTGATGGTGATGGTTTCGCCCATCACCACCGGTGGCGGCGCTTTTGGCACCTGCGGCGGCCCGATCTGGATACCGCGGCCCGCAGGCCCCAATGCGCCGGCACAGAGCGGGCTCAGATCACTTGCTGCGCCACAGAACACCGTTTCCACCTGCACCCGCACCCGCACCCGGGCCGAAAACCGGTCAAAGGTCGTGCGCAGCACCAGCCGCAGCCCTGAGGAATTGAAGGTCCAGCTGTCCTCCGGGCCGGCCCTGCAAAGATGATCGGTCAGAGCGTCGGTGGCGCGGAGCACATAATCCTGCTGCACCTGGGTCAGTACCGGTGCCAGCTCACCCTCCAGCCGGGAAAGCGTCTCTTCCAGTCTATCCCGTGCGCGACCGACAATGGCATTGAGATCGCCGCGCAGCTGTTCCGGATCGACAGCTGTCAGCCGCCCTGCACTATCGCGCCCGCTGACCAATGCCTTGCGGGCGGCCCTGGCGGCGGCGATATTGGCAAGCTTGGCGCGCATCGCCGCCAGATGGCGGGCGCCAGAGCCGTTAACGATACGCTCATTGATGCTGCGCATCAGTTCGGGAATGCCGGACAGCTTCCACAGATGCGCCATGTTGCGCGGATCGGCCCCGACATCGCAATTTCCGGCCCAGTCGGACAGCGGGGTTCTGCCATCTGCGTCACGATCCGGGCGCTCGCCCTGCAACGCCATCGCAGCCCAGCGGGCCGAGCCGAATACCACCTTAACATCCCGCAGACGGCCATAGGGGCGCAGCGTTTTGTGGATACCCTCATGAATCCCGGCCACATGCTCAGAGGGCGTATGGAGCTCGTCGATACGGTTGACGAACAGCACAACCTGACGCGATTCAGCGTTTGCAATCAGCCGGATCAGCGCAAGATCGGTGGTATTCAGCGCCTCATGCGCCGAGAGAACCACGACACAGACCTTTGCCCCGCGCAGCGCCTGCAGGGTGACCTCTTCGCGCGTGAGAAACGTGTCTTTCCCGCCGGGCGTATCGCGGAACAGATAGCTGCCGGAAACCCGGAGGAAGGTTTTGCGTCAGAGGCCGATCCGGAAAGCGCTTGTGCGGCGAATGCATCATTTGCGGCGGATTGAATGACTTTCATATTCCCCTTCCCCTGTGCGGGAGCACAGATCGCAGCATCGCAAGGACAGCTGCGTCCCGAAGGGGACACAACCCGCCTGAAAATCCCCGGGGATCAGGTAACAGGCGGGCCGCCGGCTGAGGACAAAGAACCAGAAAGAGCAAAAACCGCTCCGACACGAGAACCATCATACATCCGGGGAAGCCAGCCAGATGACCTCCTCCTCGTACAGGATGAAATTGACCCGGCTTTGTGAAGAATCTGTGGATCTCCGGAGGATTTTCTTTGTTCCGGAAGCGCCTTTCAGCTGTGTTACAAGGCTTTGAAAAATAGCGGAATTCACATCGAAAAATGGCGGGAACCGGCGGTATGAAAACCCGTTCCCGCCATATCCGGCGCCCCGGCCAACCAGCCTGTCGTGCCAGGCTGTCCGCCCCCGGTCAGGGGCTATCTGTCAGGCCGCAGCAGCGGCCCGCGTCATCTCCGCCTGCGCCAGCGCGCTATCTACGGCTGAAAGGTTGATCAGCCGGCGCTCCAGCACCTCCATCTGGCTTTGCAGCCGGTGGACGATGCGGCTGCGAAAATCGGGGTCATTCACGACCATCTCGAATTCCACCATGTCTTTTTTCAGCCGGTGGACCCGCTCATTCAACGAGAGCTCGAACATCCGGAGCATCACGCGGAGCCGGTCGATGCCGGCATCTGCGCGTTCCACCTGGGCCTCGTTGAAAGCGGCCAGAAGTTTTTCCATCGGCGGGCGCAGCTCTTCTGCCGCGATCATGCGCAGCGCGGCAAGGCTCTTTTCGACATTAATCCCGGGCCGGCGCCAGAAGGCCCAGCTGCGATTCGAAATGAAATTCACCCTGAGCGACCGTTTCGCCAGCGTCAGCGTCGAGACGAATTCATCATAGGGAAGATCGGAAAGGTTGATCCCCTCGGCCCGTTCCTGAAAGCGGTCTTTGATGGTCTGCTGGCACGATGACAACCCGTTCGAAAGAACCACATCGGTGCCCGCGCGCGAATTCCTCCAGGCCGCGGTCAGCTCGCGCTCCATGACCTTTTGCAAAGGCGAGAGGTCAATTTCCATTGCCCGCGACGTCTCGCCACGCAGCTTTCCGGCCATGATCCGCGCCTCGAATTCCGGCTTCTGATCTTCGACAAAGCTCTCGATCATGCCGATCAGCCGGGTTTCCAGCCTGGACCAGGACCTGGTCAGCACTTTCTCGATCTGCACCTCGGCATTCTCGACATGGGCTTCCAGCCCGGTCTGCGCCTTGCGGATGGCGTCGATCTCAAGCTGAAGATCCTCGATCGCCATATTGGCGACCTCACTGTTGACACTGCCGGCCTGGGTTTGCAGCGACGCGCGTTCGCGCCGCGCCACAAACAGCGCGCCATTCAGCTCGGCCCGGATATCGGCCCTGATCTGCGCCATCTGCGACCGGCCGACGCCTGAATCGATCAGCTGCGACAGCGCCACTTTCACGTCGCGCATGCCGGAGGCGAGCATCAGGCGCTCGCAGCGGTCATCGGGCAGATAGCCGTAGCGCGAATGGATATAGCGCGCGAGGCGGGTGTCATCGAGGGCGGCGCGATCGGCCTCGGCCTCATCCCCGTCCTGGAGCGTCAGATCCGCCATCCAGGCCGAACCGGCCACGATGGTGAAATCAATATCGGGGATCGCACCGCACAGACGCCGCGAGACATCCTCGATCACGCGCGGCACATCTGTGTCGTAATCGTCAAGCTCGTCGATCCGGTTCACAAAGACCAGAACATCCTTGCTATCCTGTTTCGCCAGAATGCGGATCAGCGCGATATCGACATCGGTCAGCGGCTGATGCGCCGACAGGACGATGACAAACACATCCGACTTATCGAGGCTGCGACAGGTGAATTCATCGCGCACAAGGAACGGGTCATTCACGCCGGGCGTATCGGTGATGATGGTCGGCACCTGGAATTCCGGCAGCCGCATATAGACATTCGCGACTTTGGTCAGCATCGCATAACGCCCTGCCGCCGTCGGATCGGTCTCATCCTCGGCCCCGGCGCAGACATAGCTCCGCAGCAGATCCGAGGAAACATAGTCGTAATCATGCGCCGTTCCCAACAGATCGGCATAGCGCCTGCCAAGGCGTTCCTCGGCGCGCCGGCGCATCTGGTCGCTTTGCTCGCGCAAAAGCTGGGTGTCAAAGCCCGGCAGCAACTGTTCGGTCAGCTTGCGGATACGGCTGTCGCCATTGACGATCTCGTTCCAGTCGGCATTGCCGAAGAATTCGAACTTTGCCCCCATCACCGGGTCACCGGGCAGGTTCACCCGGATATTGGTGACGACCGAAGTCCAGGGATTCACATCCGAGGGCAGGAAATCATGGCTGTAAAGGAAAGCATTCAGAAAGGTCGATTTGCCCGCCTTGACCTGGCCGATCACCGCGACTTTTGCGGCCCAATTGTCCAGCCGCTCGCGCAACGCGCGAAAGCCCGGACGCATGTCACGGCTGATGACCTTGTCGATCCGGTCAAGGGAATCCCGAAGAAAATTCAGTTCCTGGCGCTGGTCAGGTGCAATTTGCATGTCAGCTTCTCACTCACAAAAATCCGCAGAGAAACCGGCACGTCCGGCACCACTGGCAGAGCCACTATTCACAGAGTTACCATTCACAGCGCCGGACTGAGCGGGCTGCGCATCCAGGCGGGCAATAAAGTGCTCCACAGCGGCGAGCAGCGATTCCGGATCGCTGTGGTCAACGCTCTGGCTCATTTCGTTCCAGAGGCTGCGCGCACGCCCGATCCCTGCCCCGGCCAGCGCGGCGCGGACCAGAGCCGCGTTTGCAAGAGGCGCGGTTTCTGGCGCAGTATCGGGCGGGGTCTCTTCCGGGTGACGGTTCAGGACGAGCTGCAGGACATTGGCCCCGACCACATCGCGCGGTGATGCGGAAGGATCGGGATCCTCGCCGGCCTCTTTCTGCGCTTTCAGCGCAGGAGCGGGCTGCGGGTCCGCAGCCCCGGTCGCAACGGATGAGGTCGCCGGCTCAGGCGTCGTGACACGTACCGGCACCGAGGCCGCGAACTGGCCGATCAGCGTATTGGGCGCCCCGTCCAGCCGCACGCAACCGCTGACCATACGCAGACGGGCCGCGATGCGGTCAAGATCGTCGCGCTGCAGGAGCGACGCCATGAGGAAGCTCTCGAAAAACGCGCCGGCCTCGCGCTGGACGCGCTGCAACACGCGGTCAGCCATGGCCGGGCTGCCCAGCAGATCGGCATGGGTCACCACCATGGTCGCATTCTGCCGCAGCCGCGCGGGCATCGCCTGCCAGACCGCCTTTTCGCTTTGCCGCCAGGCCTGGGTCGCATTGGTGCACCAGACCACGGCATCGGCAAATTCCAGCATGCGCTGCCAGGTCTCGGCCGCCATGTTCGGATCGGAATTGCCGGGCGTGTCGATAATTTCCATCCCGGTCAGGACCGGCGCCGGATGCGCCATCACGCAATATCGGGTCGTTTCCAGATCGACAGTGTTCAGATCGGCCAGCGGCTCGCCCCGGCCCGACTGACCGACACGGATCAGCGACGGCTCGCCCCGCACCAGCCAGACCGGCGGCAGCGCGGTCGCGGTGACATTCGACGGCAGCACCGGGCCACCGACCAGCCCGTTGATCAGCTGGGTCTTGCCGGCGCTGAATTCGCCCGCGATCAGGATGCGTGGCTTGCGCTGCACCGGAGCACCAGGGCATTCAGCCGCCGGGTCGACCGGTTTCCTGCGGTTCCAGAAGCCCATCACGCCGACATCCTCCGCGTATCGGCCAGACGGGCGAGACTGGTCTCATCCATCTGCCCGGAATTCACCTCGTCCGGCCCCTTTTCATGCAGCCGCTCCAGCAGCGCCTCGCAGAACCGGCTCTGATCCAGCGCAAATCCGGTGACGATCCCGCGCGTGGCCGCGACCGCCGGATCAAAGAAGTCCGCCAGCAGATTGTCGATCAGCGGCTGGGTCTCTTCGATAATCAACGCACGGTACTTCTTCTCGACCTTCTTCGCCTGGCCAAAGCGCAGGAAGCGCCCGGCCAGCCTGCCGGTCGCACCGGTATCCCAGATCCGATGCCACCACGTCGCCTGAAGGTCGAAGGACAGCGTGCGGGCCAGCACGGTCGGCGCGCTATGTTGCTGCTGTTCGGGAAAATCGATGCTGGCGGCATTACGATAGACGCCCAGCTCATTTTGCAGCACGTCCTGCACCGCATCGAGCATCGATTCAAAGCTGATCTCGCCTTCGCGGCGCAGTCGGGCACAGGAAGAAAGATAGGCCGTGCGCATCATCATCCGCAGGCCGGTCGGGTCGTGATCCCAGGAGCCGGTCTCGCCAAAGGCCTGGATATGCGATTGCAGCGCCTCGACCGCAGACTCGACAAAGGTATCGCGGGCGCGGGTCAGGCGTTCGTGCAACGCGGCGCGCAGATCGACGGCTGCCGCGTCAAAGGTGGTCATCACCTTTTGCTGCGAATCTGCCACCTTCAGCAGCAGCTCTTCCTGGCTGATCGTCAGCACCGCCATGCCGGCATCCCGCAGCCGTGCCGCCGAATCCACCGCTTCGCTCATTTCGATGATGAGTTTGATCTCGGCTTCGATGTCTTTCAGGAAAGCCGCACCCGGGCCATCGATCACACGTTCGGCAATAAGCCGGTGCAAGGCGGGCACGCCCGAGGCCTCGAACGCCGCCTCGCGCAGCGCGCCATGGTCAGTGACATCCAGATCGGGAGTCAGCTGTTGCAGCGCCGCAAGGCTGCGCGGCATCAGCGCGCCCTCGCCCGAAAGCGCAAAATTCGCCCAATAGCCCGAGCCGAACAGGATCGGGATATCCTGGTTCAGCCCCAGCCGCGCCAGGGTGCGGCGGATCGAAGCGCTGATCTTTTCCTCTTCGGCCTTCGGATCGGCCAGCTCGTCGATCCGGTTGACGAAAATCACCACTTCGCGCGCCTCGACGGCACAGATGATGCGCAGGATCGCCACATCCATAGTGGAAAGCGCCTGATGCGCCGACAGCACAACGACACAGACCCGGCTGTCCTGGATCGCATTGAGCGTGATCTGCTCGCGCATCATGAATGTGTCATTCACACCGGGCGTATCGCGGATGCACAGGCCCGATGGCAGCCCTTCGGCGTCAATATAAAGATCGGCGGTCTTGGTGATATCGGCATAGACACCGTCGCCCGATGCGTCCTTCAGGTCGGACGGGTCACCGTAGCAGATGTAGCGGTTGATCGTTTCCTTATCGAGGTCTGGAAAGGAATGGTTTGACCCGATGATACCGGCGAAATCCGCCCCCAGCCGCGCCTCGGTGCTCTGGCGCATCTGCGTGACCTGCGCGCGCACCTCATCGGCCTCCTGGTCGAATCCGGCGCGGGCGGCCATCTCGCCAAGCCGGCCCCCGGTTGCGACCAGCCGGTCCCATTCATGCTGGTCGAAAAAGCGAAACAGCGCGCGGGTATTCATCGGCCGGTGCCGGCTGTTCAGATGCAGCGCGGTGATCACCGAAGTCCAGGGGTTCACATCTGAGGGCAAGAGATCAGTCTCGCCCACCAGCGCATTGACCAGTGTGCTTTTCCCGGCCTTGATCTGGCCGATCACCGAGACCGAAGGCTCGAACGACCGGATCTTATCCAGCACCCGGTCAATCGGCTCTTCGACAAAGGCGAGCGAGAAATCGTAGAAATCCTCGACAGCCTTCTCAAGATCCGCCAGGCGCGACCAATAGCGGTTCAGTTCCCCGAACCCCTCGCGATGCTTCAGCCTGATGTTACCCTTCGTCATGAAGGCCTCTCAAATTTAGCGCGGACAGGCCGCTTACAGAAATCAGAACCGAACCCGGCCCCTGCATGCCGGGGCTGATCCTGCCGGTCGCTACAAGGCTCCGGCCTGGGCTTTGGAGGCGGTCTCCCATGCCATATCCTGTCCGGGATCCTGGCCGCTCCCGCCCGTCCTGACCGCGCCACTTCCGGCCCGCCGCGACCTGAATTCAGCCGGCCGGGGGCTGGACAGGCGCGCGAAGAGATCCGTCTGCCCCAAACGCCGTGTTCTGACCGCCACAACAAACCGGTGACCGCCTTCTTCCTCAAACTGCAAAACCTGGCCTGACATTTGCCACCCTGACTCGTGACTGCACATGGTCAGACCATGTCCATTGTTTTGGGCTCAAATCAGGCAGGTTCGCGGTGCTTTCAGGACGGCGCGCCCGGAAGATCGCATCGAAAGGTCAGGTTTTTGTTTCAGATACTCTGCAGTTGAATGGAGATGCCTTGCCCTGCGATCCTGTCGCGGTCTCCGCGGCGGCGGCACTATTCACCGGCGCGGCCCCCCTCAGGTTACAACGCCGCAAACACTCGCCCGCCCCTGTCGCGCACCTGCAGCCCGCGAAAGACCGGCCTGGCGCTTGCAGGAAATTCTTGCCGCCCGCCAGCTGCCCCCGGCTCAGGTGAAGGCTTTTGCGCAAAGCCGCGGCACAGGCGCCGGACCCAACCGGAACGATGCCGGAGTTACGGCCCGCTTCTTCGCCGCACGGCTTGAAGCATCGGATCGACGGCCTGATCAAAGCAGCGGAAGACCACATCACCCTGGCCAGCGTTCTGGTGGCCGGCTAATCCGCGATGGCGAAGAGACCGGCCACAGGCCCTGGAAGGGCACAATGCGCCAGGGCCCCGGCTTTCTCTCTGATCCCGGATATGAAAACGGGCCCCGAAGGGCCCGTCTCAAGTATCACTCGCCACCGCCAAGGCTGTGGACATACCAGCTGACCGCGCGGATATCGGCCTCTGACAACCGCCCCGCCCAGTCTGGCATCACCCCGAACCGCGCATTGTTGACGCTATAGGTGATCGCCTCGCGCGAGCCGCCATAGAGCCAGACCGCATCGGTCAGATCAGGGGCGCCCTGTTCGCGGTCGCCCTTGCCGGTCTCGGCATGGCAGGAGGAACAGTTATCGGCAAAGACCGTTGCCCCCGCAGAGGCCAGTGTGGCGTCATGCTCCTGGCCCGAAAGCTGCAGCACATATTCCACCACTTCCGCGATCTGCGGTTTCTCCAGCAGCTGATCCTTCCCGAAGGCCGGCATCTGGCTGTAGCGCGCATCGGGGTCGGTGGTATTGCGGATCCCGTGGCTGACAGTCTGATGGATCGCCTCCATCGAGCCGCCCCAGAGCCAGTCATCATCCAGAAGGTTCGGATAGCCAAGGCTCTGAATCCCGGCCGCACCTGCGCCATGACACTGGACGCAATTGGTGCGAAACACGGCCGCACCTGCGTTTTCGGCAAAAGCCGCAAGCTGAGGATCATCGCCGATCGCGTTCAGATCCGTCGCCACCAGCTTTTCACGATTGCCCGCATTCCTGGCATTCCAGTCGGCGATCTCGGCCGCGACATTGGCGCGCTCATTATTGCCGATCACGCCCTGCGTCGCACGGGTCAGCAAAGGCCAGGCCGGATAGGCGATGGTATAGCCGATGCCCCAGACGATACAGGCATAGAACACCCAGACCCACCAGCGCGGCATCGGGTTGTCCAGCTCCTGGATACCATCCCAGTCATGGCCTGTGGTCGGAACCTCACGTTCGACTTTGGTAATCTTTTTGGCGCACATGATTCACGCCTCCGTCCGCTGGCTGTTACGGGGCTCCGCGGGGTCCGCAGCAGGGCGGTCCTCATTGCGGAAGATCGAGCTGGCAATCTCGTCATGGACTTTCCGGCTGCCCGGGCGGAAGGCCCAGAATGCGATGCCGACAAACATCAGGAACATGAGCAGCAGGCCCCAGCTGTCGGCGGTGGCGCGCAGGAATGAATAGAGTTCCATTCTTTGTCCTCCTCAGCGTGTCGGATCCGGGGTGAAGGTCGAGAAATCGACCATCGTCCCCAGGACCTGCATATAGGCGATCAGGGCATCCATCTCGGTGATCTTCGGCGAGCCGTCGAAGTTCCTGACATTGACCGCGCGGCCGAATGCGGCCTCGCCGTAACGTGCCTCAAGCCCGGAACTGTCGGCATCCGGATTGGCCTGGGCCAGGAAATCGGCCTGCGCGTTTTCGATCATCTCATCGGTATAGGGGATGCCGACGATGCGGCTCGCCTTCAGGGAATCGGCGATATATCTGCCATCGATCACCTTGTTTTTCAGAAAGCCATAGGGCGGCATCAGGCTTTCCGGCACCACCTGTTTGGCATCGGTAAAGTGATCCACATGCCATTCATCCGAATAACGCCCGCCCACCCGGGCCAGATCCGGCCCGGTGCGTTTCGATCCCCATTGATGCGGCTTGTCATACATCGATTCGACGGCAAGGCTGTAATGGCCATAGCGCGTCACCTCGTCCCGCATCGGGCGGATCATCTGGCTGTGGCAGTTGTAGCAGCCCTCGTTCTTGTAGACCTGCGCGCCCGCGAGTTCGAGCGGGGTGTAGGGGCGAACCCCTTCCACCTTCTCGATCGTGTTCTCGAGATAGAAAAGCGGCACAATCTGCACGAGGCCGCCGATCGCGACGACGATAAAGGCCAGCACCATCAGGAGTGTCGCGTGGGTTTCGATCTTTTTATGTTTGTCGAGTATGGACATTTAACCCTCGCTCACGCAGCCGGAATGGCGTTGTTGGCATTGACTGGTGCTTTCGCTTCCTGACCCCGGACGGTCATCCAGAGGTTCCAGCACATGATGAGCGCGCCCCCCATGTAAAGAAGCCCCCCCAATGTGCGCACCACGTTCATCGGATATTTGGCGCCCACGGTGTCGGCAAAAGCGTTGACGAGGAAGCCATTGGCATCGACTTCGCGCCACATCAGGCCTTCCATGATGCCAGACACCCAAAGCGCCGAGGCGTAGAGAACGATCCCGATGGTCGCCAGCCAGAAATGCCAGGACACAAGCGCCAGGCTGTAAAGCCGCTCGCGGTTCCAGAGCCTCGGCGTCAGATAGTAAAGTGCGCCGAAGGTGATCAGCCCGTTCCAGCCAAGCGCGCCGGAATGAACGTGACCGATGGTCCAGTCGGTGTAATGCGACAGCGAGTTCACCGATTTGATCGACATCATCGGCCCCTCAAACGTGGCCATGCCGTAGAAACCAAGCGCCACAACCATCATCCGCAGAACGGGGTCAGTGCGCAGCTTGTCCCAGGCACCCGAAAGCGTCATCAGACCGTTGATCATGCCACCCCAGCTCGGCATCCAGAGGATGATCGAGAACACCATGCCAAGGGTCGAGGCCCATTCCGGCAGAGCGGTGTAATGCAGGTGGTGCGGACCGGCCCAGATATAAAGGAAGATCAGTGCCCAGAAGTGGATGATCGACAGTTTATAGCTGTAGACCGGGCGTTCCGCCTGTTTCGGCACAAAGTAATACATCATGCCAAGGAAGCCTGCGGTCAGGAAAAAGCCCACCGCGTTATGGCCATACCACCACTGGATCATGGCATCCTGCACGCCACCGGTGACCTGGACCGAGGTCGAGCCGAAGATCGAAACCGGCACCGCCATGTTATTGACGACATGCAGCATGGCGATGGTGATGATGAAGCCGAGGTAGAACCAGTTTGCCACATAGATATGCGGCTCTTTGCGGTTCATCACCGTGCCGGCATAGACCGCGAGGAAGGCGACCCAGACGATGGTGATCCAGATGTCGATATGCCAGGCGGGTTCGGCATATTCCTTGGCCTGGCTGCCGCCAAGCACATAGGAGCTCGCCGCCAGGACGATCATGAGGTTCCAGCCCCAGAACACGAACCAGGCCAGATTGCCGCCCCAGAGCCGCGTCGCACAGGTGCGCTGCACCACGTAGAACGCAGTGCAGATCAGCGCATTGCCCCCAAAGGCAAAAATCACGGCGCTGGTGTGCAGCGGGCGCAGCCGCCCGAAATTGCCGATCCCCTGCAGGAATTCGAAATTCAGCCAGGGCCAAGCCAGCTGGCTGGCGATGACCACGCCGACCAGAAAGCCCACCACGCCCCAGAAGGCGGTGGCGATCACCCCGGCGCGGACGACGCCGTCCATATATTCGTTCCTGTTGACGACCCTCGGTTCACCGACGCCGCGCAGCACCACCACAAAGGTGATGGCGGCGGCCAGCATGACCGTGATCGCATTGACCTGATAAGCCAGATCGCGCGCGAAATTGGCCGCGATAGCGGCCAGAACCGCTGTCAGGCCAAGCGCGATCAGTTTGACGTAATCCCACATAAGGCGTTCCCTCGTCTTATATCCACGGCGTCTGAGGGGGTTAGATCCCCCCTGACAGACCTCCGGACTGTCTGCCTTGTGCTATAGACGGGGCGCGCGCGCCTTGATCTGCGTCAACACGTCCGGGCGCTGTGGCATCTTGCCACGCCGCGAAACACAGCATCGGCAGGCCCGGGAATTTGACCTCCATCAAGGCGGAACCCGGGCCGGGCCTCTAGCGTTATGGTTGTGAATGAACCTTCGACAACCCTGCGGGAGACGGGTCATGGCCTATAAATCGCTTCTCACCATCGCCAGTTCAGAGACTGGCACGCGCACCGCCGTCGATGCGGGGACGAAACTCGCGCTTGCGATGGATGCGCATCTGGAAACGCTCGCACTCGGGGTGGACCGCTCGCAACTGGGCTATGCCTATATCGGAACCGGCGCGGTGATCATGCAGGTCGCGATGGAACGCGCCGCCGAAGAGGCGGCCCTGCACGAGAAAAACCTGCGCGCAGCGCTTGAAGCCCAGGGCCAGGACCTGCGCTGGTCGCTTGATTCGGCAGTTTGCCAGCTGGGCGCCCTCGGAGAGCTGGTCGGCGCCCGCGCGCGCTACAGCGATCTGGTAGTGCTGCCGCAGCCCTATGGCGATGGTCAGGGCGCCGAGGGCGAGGCGGTGCTTGAGGCCGCCCTGTTCGACGGCGCGGCACCGGTGCTGGTGCTGCCCGCCTCCGGTCTGCCTGCGGCTTTGCCGAAACGGATCGTTCTGGCCTGGAATCAAAGCCGCGAGGCAATGGTGGCCGCGCGTCGCGCGATGCCCCTCCTCAAAGCCGCCGAACAGGTGGTGATCACCGTGGTCGACCCGTCGGCAAACGGGCCCGAACGATCAGATCCCGGCGGCAATCTGTGCCAGCTGCTGGTGCGCCACGGGGTCAGGGCCGAGGTTTCCGTGCTGGCGCGCACCCTGCCGCGGGTCTCGGATGTGCTGGCGCGGCAATGCCAGGATATTGGCGCCGATCTGCTGGTGATGGGGGCTTACGGCCATTCCCGTTTCCGCGAGGCGATTCTGGGTGGCGCCACCCGCAATATGCTGGAAAGCGCCGAAGTTCCTGTTTTCATGGCGCATTAAACGCCGGGAACCCTGGCGGGCGGCTCAGCGCCGCTCGCCAGAGGCCGGATAGACGCCAAGGATATTCAGCTCTGTGGTGAAATAGCTCAATTCTTCCAGCGCCCGCGCCAGCGCCGGGTCTTCGGGATGGCCCTCGACATCAGCATAAAAGGCGGTGGCGGTGAAATGGCCGCCGACCATATAGCTTTCCAGCTTGGTCATATTGACCCCATTGGTCGCGAAGCCGCCAAGCGCCTTGTAAAGCGCCGCCGGAATATTGCGGACCTGGAAGGTGAAGGTCGTGACCATTTTTTCGGCCCGGCGACGGTGATCGGGCGCGCGGCTCATCACCAGAAAGCGGGTGGTGTTGTTCGCGTGATCCTCGATATGACGGGCCAGCACGTCGAGCCCGTAGATCTCTGCCGCCAGCTCGCTTGCCAGCGCCGCATGGGACGGGTCATTCGCCTCAGCCGCCTCGCGCGCGGCCTTGGCATTGTCCGAGCTGATCACGCCACGGATTTTGTGCTTTTTCAGAAACCCTGCGCATTGCGGCAGGATTACCACATGGCCATGCGCCTCGCGCACATCCGCCACGCCAGCGCCTTTGACCCCCAGAAGATTGACATGCACCCGCACGAATGTCTCGTCGATGATATGCAGGCCCGAATTCGGCAACAGGCTGTGAACATCCGCCACACGACCATAGGTCGAGTTCTCGACCGCAAGCATTCCCAGATCCGCCCGACCGTCGCGGACAGATTCGACCACCTCCTCGAAAGTACTGCAGGGCAGCACCTCCATCCCCGGCCGCGCCTGGACGCAGGCCTGGTGCGAATAGGCGCCAGGCTCGCCCTGGAAGGAAATCAGGCCGGGCTTTGCATCAACAACTGCTGCGGACATGGCATGATCTCCTGAAAAATCGCGGGTTTCGCACATGAGAGACGATTGGTCGCGCTCCTACACCTTGCAAGCCATGCAGGGAAGCGGCTAATACCGGGCAAGACGACCAAGGGATGCGTTCGACATGTTCGACACAATGACGATGACCAAGGCGACCGGAGCTGTCTGTGGCGCACTGCTCGTGCTGCTGCTGGGGGGCTGGGCTGCGTCTGCACTTTACAGCACCGCGCCCCATGGCGGTGGCCATGGCGAAGAGGTCGCTCAGGCCTATACGATCGACACCGGCGCAGCTGCCGGCGGCGACGAACCGGCCGAGGTGGTTGATATCGCCGCGCTGATGGCAACGGCGGATCCGGCCAAGGGCGAAAAGGTCTTCAACAAATGCAAGGCCTGCCACAAGCTTGATGGCACCGACGGCACCGGCCCGCACCTGAACGGTGTGGTTGGCCGCCAGATCGCCAGCTCTGCGGGCTTTGCCTATTCCTCTTCGATGGCGGATCACGGCACCGATGGCACGAAATGGGATGCGGAAGAGCTGGACCATTTCCTGCGCGCGCCGAAATCCTTTGCGGCCAATACCAAGATGTCTTTCGCAGGCCTGCCGAAGCAGGATGAGCGCATCAACCTGATCGCCTTCCTGGAACAGCAAAAGTAACGGATTTTTCCGCCATCCGGGGAAAAATTCCGCTGAAAACAATGGCCGCACCTTCTGGTGCGGCCTTTTTCATGCGCTCATCATCAGAGTAACGCATTCGCGCCTTTCCCCCCGCGCGGCATGGCTTTAGCATCACAATCCGGATCGGGCAGAAACCGGGGGATGGAATGGCGGCAAGGGCGGATCGCAGGGGCGACAAAGGCCGGATGATGGCGGGCGAGGCCGCGATCATGGCCCGGGATCCCGCCCCCCTGTCCCGGATGCGTGCCGTCCTGTTAACCGGAACCCTCGCCCTGGCTGCGGCCCTGATAACCGCCGGGGCCCTGCGCGCCCAGGACGCCGCACCGGCCGAAGTCACCCCGACAGCCGCGCCCGCCGATGCAGCGGAAATCCCGGCTGAGGCCGAAACCGGCGTGATCATCTCGCATGGCATTGCCACCTTCAATTCCGACACATTGCTGCATCCGGCGGATATGGCCTACCTGCCCTATGTGAACCCCGACGCGCCAAAGGGCGGCGAGTTCAGCATGCAGGCCATTCAGGACGGCTATGATTCGATGAACCCTTTTTCGGTCCAGGGCCGCGCGGCCCAGGGCGCCACGATGATGCTGGAAGGGATCCTGACCGGCACCGCCGACGAGATCGGCTCGTCCTATTGCCTCATGTGCACCACGATGGAATTCCCCGAAGATCGCTCCTGGGTGATCTTCAACCTGCGCGATGATGTGCGTTTCTCGGATGGCTCGCCCCTCACCGCCGAAGATGTGGTGTTTTCCTACAACGTCTTTCTGACCAAGGGCCTTGCCGAGTTTCGTCCGCAGCTTGAGGCCCAGGTGGCTTCGGCAGAGGTGCTTGACCCACTGCGGGTGAAATTCACGTTCCAGCCCGGGGTGCCCAGCCGGCACCTGCCCGCGATGGTTGGCGGCCTGCCGGTCCTCTCAAAAGCCGATTACGAAGCGCGGAACATGGATCTTGAACAGGGCTCGATGCAGCCTTTTCTTGGTACCGGCGCCTATGTGCCTGTTCTGCCCGCGAAAAGCCCGACCACGATCAGCTATCGGCGCAACCCCGATTACTGGGCGCAGGATCTGCCTTTCGGCAGGGGCATGAACAATTACGATGTGATCCGCTATGAATATTTCGCCGAGGCCAATGCCGGATTCGAAGGGTTTAAAGGCGGCGCCTATACGTTCCGCCAGGAAAACGTCGCGCGGCAATGGTCGCTGAATTACGATTTCCCCGCCGTCCAGAATGGCAGCGTCCGCATGGAAGAACTGGCGCTTGACGGGGTCTCCAACGGCCAGTCCTGGGTCTTCAACCTGCGCCGCGGCATCTGGCAGGATCCACGGCTGCGCGAGGCCGTCGCGATCCTGTTCAATTTCGAATGGAGCAACGACACGCTGTTCTTCGGGAAATACCACCGGATCAATTCCTTCTGGGAAAATTCCTGGTTGCAGGCCGAAGGCCCGCCCGCGCCGGAAGAGATCGCGCTGCTGCAGCCACTGGTCGGGGAAGGGTTGCTGCCGGCCGAAATCCTGACCGACGAGCCCTATTCGCAGCCTGTCTCGGATGCCGGAAAGCTCCTCGACCGCAAATCCCTCATCAAAGCGTCGCAACTGCTGGATGAGGCGGGATGGCTGGTGGATGACAAAGGCATCCGCCGCAATGCGAAAGGCGAGGTGCTGCGGATCGAGATCCTCGATGACAACCCGACCTTTGAAAAGATCCTGGCACCCTTTGTCGAAAACCTGCGCGCGGTCGGCATTGATGCAAATGTGAACCAGATCGATTCTGCGCAATATGAAGTGCGGACCCGCAACCCCGAATATGATTTCGACTTCACCAGCACCTTCTTTGTCTTTGACTATTTCCCCGATTCCGGCCTGCGACAATGGATCGGATCGGCCGAGGCGGATGTCTCGGTCAGGAACCTTGCCGGGCTGAAAGATCCGGCGGTGGACCGGCTGATCAATGTCATCGTGGCGGCACAGTCCCGCGACGAGGTCACCACGGCGGTTCATGCCCTTGACCGGGTGCTGCGCGCAGATCGCTTCCGCGTGCCCATGTGGCACAAGCCGGAGGTCTGGGTCGCTTATTACGATATGTATGAACACCCCGCCGAGCTGCCGCCCTATGCCACGGGCGAGCGGAGCTGGTGGTGGGTCAATGCGGAAAAAGCCGCCGCGCTGAAGGCTCGCGGCGCGCTGCGACAGTGATCTTTCTTCTGACCGACCCTCTCACGACCGAATTTTGAACGAACAGGCGGGACGACCTTGGGCTCCTATATTCTCCGACGGCTGTTGCTGGTGATCCCGACCCTGTTCGGCATCATGCTGATCAATTTCGCCCTCACCAATGTGGTGCCGGGCGGCCCGCTGGATCAGATCGAGGCACGGCTGCAGGGATCGGGCGATTCCATTTCAGGGATCGCCGGGGCGGGCGGCGATGCCGGAACGGGTGACTCGGGCCAGTCGGGCTATACCGGCGCACAAGGCCTGTCGCCGGAATACCGGGCGCAGCTTGAGGAGCAATTCGGCTTTGCCCGCATCATCTGTGACGATGGCTTCACCGGCAGACGCGACATCCGCAACGAGGCCTGCCACAAAGAGATGATCCCGTTCTGGGAACGCTTTGGCATCATGATGTGGAACTATGCCCGCTTTGACTTTGGCGAGAGCTTTTTCCGCAAGATCTCGGTCGTGGATCTGATCATCGAGAAAATGCCGGTCTCGATCACGCTGGGCCTGTGGTCGACGCTGATCGCCTATCTGATCTCGATCCCGCTGGGCATCCGCAAGGCGGTAAAGGACGGATCCTCGTTCGACACCTGGTCTTCGGGCATCATCATCGCCGCCTATGCGATCCCGGGCTTTCTGTTTGCGATCCTGCTGATGGTGCTGTTTGCCGGGGGCACCTACTGGCAATGGTTCCCGCTGCGGGGGCTGACATCGGACAATTGGGACAGCCTGTCCTGGATCGGCAAAGTCGGCGATTATCTCTGGCATATCACCCTGCCGGTGACGGCGCAGCTGATCGCCAGCTTTGCCACGCTGACGCTTCTGACCAAGAACAGCTTCCTTGACGAGATCCGCAAGCAATATGTCATGACCGCCCGCGCCAAGGGCCTGTCAGAACGCCGCGTGCTTTACGGCCATGTTTTCCGCAATGCGATGCTGATCGTGATTGCGGGCTTCCCGGCCTTGTTCCTCGGGGTTTTCTTCGGCTCGTCGCTGATCATCGAGATGATCTTCACGCTGGACGGTCTGGGGCTGCTTTTATACCGTGCCACGATTGAACGCGACTTTGCGGTGATGTTCGGCACGCTGTTTGCCTTTGGCCTGATCGGGCTGGTCGTGGGGATTATCTCGGATCTGATGTATGTGCTCGTCGATCCCCGTATTGATTTCTCTAAGAGGGCGGGCTGATGGCACTTTCGCCGCTGAACCAGCGCCGCTGGCGCAATTTCAAAGCCAACCGGCGCGCCTATTGGTCGCTGATCCTGTTTGGCGTGCTCTATCTGCTGACCCTTGGCGCCGAGCTGATCGCCAATGACCGGCCGCTGCTGGTACGCTACCAGGGCAGCTGGCATACGCCCTTTCTCAGCTTTTACCCCGAAACCCGTTTTGGCGGTGTCCTGCGCACCGAGGCGACCTGGCGCGCGCCCGAAGTGCAATGCCTGATCATGACCGGCGGCAATGCCGAATGCGAGAATGACACCGCCGCCGTCATGGCTGAACTGAACGAGAAGGGCACCGTTCTGGGTGAGCCGGTCCAGAAGGGCTGGATCCTCTGGGCGCCGATCCCCTATCGCTACAGCACCATTGTCGATACCGGCGGGCGCGCACCGGCTGCCCCTTCGGCGCGGAACCTGCTGGGCACCGATGAGGCCAGCCGCGACGTGCTGGCCCGCGTGATCTATGGCTTCCGCCTTTCCGTCACCTTCGCGCTGATCGTCACCGTGCTGAACGGGGTCTTCGGCGTCGCGGCGGGGGCGGTACAGGGCTATTTCGGTGGCAAGACCGACCTGATCTTCCAGCGCGTGATCGAACTCTGGGGCTCGATCCCCTCGATCTATGTCATCATCATCCTGACCGCGATCTGGGCGAAGAGCTTCTGGCTGATGGTGTTTCTTCTGGTGCTGTTCGGCTGGACGGGGCTGGTGGGCGTGGTGCGGGCCGAATTCCTGCGCGCACGGAATTTCGAATATGTGCGGGCGGCACGCGCCCTCGGGGTGCCCGATCTTCAGATCATGTTCCGCCATATGCTGCCGAATGCGATGGTCGCCACCCTGACCATGCTGCCTTTCATGGTCACCGGCACTATCGGCACGCTTGCGATGCTCGACTACCTCGGCTTTGGCCTGCCCTTGTCGGCGCCCTCCCTTGGCCAGCTTTCGCGCCAGGCCCAGGCCAACCTGCAATCCCCGCATCTGGCCTTTGTCGCCTTCTTCACCTTTGCCATCATGCTGACGCTGCTGATCTTCATCTTTGAAGGTATCCGCGACGCATTCGACCCGAGGAAGACCTTCCGATGAGCCTGCTTGACGTAAAAGACCTGCGCGTCAGCTTTGCCCAGGACGGCCGCCGGATCGAAGCGGTGAAGGGCGTTTCCTTTTCCGTGGGCAAGGGCGAGACGGTGGCCCTGGTCGGCGAAAGCGGTTCCGGGAAATCGGTGACCGCGCTGTCGACCGTGCGGCTTCTGGCCGATAACGCCACGGTTTCGGGCACCATCTCCTGGCAGGGGCGCGACATCGCGAAACTCTCGGAGCCAGAGCTGCGCAGGATGCGGGGCGATGATATCAGCTTCATCTTCCAGGAGCCGATGACCTCATTGAATCCGCTCCATTCGATCGAGCGGCAGATCACCGAGAGCCTCGAACTCCACCAGGGCCTGCGCGGCGCCAAAGCGCGGGCGCGGGTGATCGAGCTTCTGACCAAGGTCGGCATCCGCGACCCGGAAAGCCGGCTGAATGCCTGGCCGCATCAGCTTTCGGGCGGGCAGCGCCAGCGGGTGATGATCGCGATGGCGCTGGCCAACGGGCCGGAGCTGCTGGTCGCGGATGAGCCGACCACCGCGCTGGATGTGACGATCCAGAAGCAGATCCTTGAATTGCTGGCGGAACTGAAAGCCTCGGAAGGCCTCAGCCTTTTGTTCATCACCCATGACCTGAACATCGTGCGCCGCATCGCAGACCGGGTCTGCGTGATGCAAAACGGGGTGATCGTCGAACAGGGGCAGGCGGCCGAGGTCTTTGGTAACCCCCAGCATCCCTATACGCAAAAACTGCTTGCCGCCGAGGCCGCCGGCAGCCCCGGGCCGGTGGCACCTGACGCCCCGGAAGTGGTGCGCTCGGAACATCTGAAAGTCTGGTTCCCGATCACAAAGGGCTTCCTTCAGCGCACGGTCGGGCATGTGAAGGCGGTGAACGACGCCAATGTCTCGGTCCGTGCGGGGGAAACGCTGGGAATCGTCGGCGAAAGCGGCTCGGGCAAGACCACGCTGGCGCTGGCGCTGATGCGGCTGATCGGTTCCGAAGGGCCGGTGCTGTTCATGGGCAAGGATATCTCGCGGCTGCGCGGTCAGGCTTTGCGCGATCTGCGCCGCGACATGCAGATCGTGTTCCAGGACCCGTTCGGCAGCCTCTCGCCCCGGATGACGGCGGAACAGATCATCGCCGAAGGCCTCGGTGTGCATGGCGTCGAACCGGGTCGCGACCCGCGCGATATGGTGACAGACATCATGCGCGAGGTCGGGCTCGACCCCGAGATGATGACCCGCTACCCGCATGAGTTTTCCGGCGGGCAGCGGCAGCGTATCGCCATTGCCCGCGCCATGATCCTGCGCCCGAAACTTGTGGTGCTGGACGAGCCGACCTCGGCGCTGGACATGACGGTGCAGGTGCAGATCGTCGAACTCCTGCGCGGGCTGCAACGGAAATGGGGGCTGGCCTATATCTTCATCAGCCATGACCTCCGGGTGATCCGCGCCATGTCGCATAAAGTCATGGTGATGCGGGCGGGCGATGTGGTCGAATCCGGCACGACCGAACAGGTATTCCGCCGCCCCGCCAGCGATTACACCCGTGCCCTGATGGAGGCCGCTTTCGGCGATCTGCGCCCTGTCAGCGCAGAAGAGGTTCCCGAAAGCGCTGCAGCAGGCCCCCCCGGGGATGATGCGTGAAGATCCTCTTTGTCCACCAGAATTTCCCCGGCCAGTTCCCGCATCTGGCGCCGGAACTGGTGCGGCGTGGACATGACTGCCGGGCCCTGACCGATCAGGAGAATGCCCGGCCCTCGCCGCTTAAGACCTGGCGCTACAAGTTCACACCCGACCCGGTCGACCCCCGCGCCACGCGTCTGGGGCGCAATTACACCACCCATTCCGACCGGGGCGTGGTGGCGGCCCGCGCCGCAATGACCATCCGCGACCGCGAGGGGTTCTCGCCCGATCTGATCATCGGCCATTCCGGCTGGGGCGAGACGCTGTTTCTGAAAGATATCTGGCCCGACGCGAAACTGCTGGTCTATTCGGAATTCTACTATCGCGGTGCTGGTCAGGATGTGGGCTTTGACCCCGAGTTTTCGCCCGGCGGCTTTGACCAGGTGATGATCGCCCAGGGCCGCGCCGCGCATCTGGGCCAGGCGCTGATCCATGCGGATCGCGGGCTCGCGCCGACCGAATGGCAGGCCTCGACGCTGCCCGCCGCGCTGCGCCCGATGGTGGATGTGATCTTTGACGGCGTCGATACCGACATCGTCCGCCCCGATCCGGGCGCGCATTTCACCACCCCCTCGGGCCAGGTCTTGCGGGCCGGAGACGAGGTGCTGACCTTCGTGAACCGCAACCTCGAACCTTATCGCGGCTATCACATCTTCATGCGGATGCTGCCGCACCTGATGCGCGAACGCCCCAATGCCCAGGTGGTGATCGTGGGCGGTGATGAGGTGAGCTATGGCGCCCCGCCGAAGACTGCGAAGGGCTGGAAGGATATCATCCTTGATGAGGTGAAAGACCGGCTTGATCTGTCCCGCGTGCATTTCACCGGCAAGCTGCCCTATGCCGATTATCTGCGGCTGATGCAGGTCAGCCGGGCGCACGCCTATCTGACCTATCCTTTCGTGCTGTCCTGGTCGATGGTCGAGGCAATGGCGGCAGGCGCACTGGTCGTGGGATCACGTACCGCGCCGGTCGAAGAGATGATCCGCCATGGCGAGACCGGGCTTCTGGTGGATTTCTTCGACCAGAAAGCCTGGGCGCGGCAGCTTGCCGAATGCCTGGCCGAACCCGCGCGGTTTGACGAGATCCGTGCCCGCGCCCGTGCGGAGGTGGTCACGAAATACGATCTGAAGCGGGTCTGTCTGCCGGCCCAGGTCGCACTGGTCGAAAGCCTCGTGCAGGGCGTGTAACGGTCCGGGGCGTCGAAAGGATCAGACCGCCGCCGAATGCTGCGCCTTCGCGCTGTCATAGGCGTCAAACATCCGCGCGATCATCCGCGTCAGCGGCCGGCCCCGGGGCGGAATGATCAGATCGGCACCGTCGCGCCGGACCATATCGCCGAACCGCGCGCTTACTGTGTCAAACAGCGCCGCAAGCCCTGCCGGGCTGGCGCCGTAATCACGGATAAGCTCGGCGCCCGAGACGCGGAAATCACACATCAGCGCCTCGATGATACGGCCCCGCATCAGGTCTTCGCCCTGGAAGGCATGGCCTTTGGCAACCGAAAACCGCCCCTCGCGGATCGCTTTCGTATAGGCGGCCGTGGCGGGGGCGTTCTGCGCATAGCCCTGGGGAAAGCGCGAGATCGACGAGGCCCCCAGCCCCACCAGCACCCCGGCCTGATCATCGGTATAGCCCTGGAAATTCCGGCGCAGACGCCCCTCTTTCCAGGTCTTCGCCAGCCCGTCCGAGGGCAGCGCGAAATGGTCGATGCCGATCTCGTCATAGCCATCGGCGGCGAACAGCGCCCGGGCGGTGTCGAACAAAGCCAGCCGTTCCTGCGGTGTCGGCAGGCTTTCCGAAGGGATCAGCTGCTGGCGCCGGCTCATCCAGGGGACATGGGCATAGCCGTAAAGCGCCACCCGGTCCGGCCCCAACGAGAGCAGCTTTTGCACCGAATCAGCGATGCGGGCGCGGTCCTGATGCGGCAGCCCGTAAAGGATATCGGCATTCAGGCTGGTGATGCCACGGGCGCGCAGCCCATCGGAAATGCGCTTTGTAAGCGCGTAACTCTGGTCGCGGCCGATCGCTTTCTGGATCTCGGGATCGAAATCCTGCACCCCGATCGAGGCCCGGGTCATGCCCGCTTGCGCCAGCGCATCAAGGCGCGCCTCATCGGCCTCATTGGGATCGATCTCGACCGAGAATTCGCCGCCCGGTGCCATCGGCGCGACCGAGAAGATCGCATCCGTCAGGCGCAGGATCTCGTCCGGCGGCAGCAAGGTGGGCGTGCCCCCACCCCAGTGCAGCCTTGAAAGGGTAACGTTATCAGGCAGATGTTGCGCCAGCAGCGCGATCTCGTCGCGCAGTGTCCGGGCATAGGCGATGACCGGGTCTTCGGATTGCGTGCCCTGGGTGCGGCAGGCGCAAAACCAGCACAACCTCCGACAGAAAGGCACGTGAAGATAAAGCGATATTCTCGACCCGGCCGGGATCTGCGTCAGCCAGGAGGTAAACTCAGGCGCCCCGATTCCGTCCCGAAACTGCGGCGCGGTCGGGTATGAAGTATAGCGGGGCACCTTCGCGTCAAAAAGTCCCAGCCGTTCAAGTTGCTTATCTGGCGTCATGGCTCTACCCTAAAGAGGCGCAGGCTTTGCTTCCTTGACGCAGATCAATGATTTTGAATGAGGCACCTGGCGTGAATTTAACGCTGCACGACAAACAGGCTTTGCACATGGAATGCGGCGGGTGCCCGATCCGCCATCGTGCCGTTTGCGCCCGTTGTGACAGCGACGAGATGGATACGCTGGAGCAGCTGAAATATTACCGCAGCTTTCAGGCCGGCCAGACGGTGATCTGGTCGGGGGACCGGATGGATTTCGTGGCCTCGGTGGTCTCGGGCATCGCCACACTCACGCAGACAATGGAAGACGGGCGGCGCCAGATGGTGGGCCTTTTGCTGCCATCGGATTTCGTCGGGCGGCCGGGGCGGGCGACCGCAACCTATGACGTCACCGCGACGACCGATCTGGTAATGTGCTGTTTCCGCCGCAAACCCTTCGAGGACATGCTGGTGAAAACCCCGCATGTGGCGCAGCGCCTGCTGGAAATGACGCTGGACGAGCTGGATGCGGCGCGCGAATGGATGCTGCTTCTGGGCCGCAAGACCGCGCGCGAAAAGATCGCCTCGCTGCTGGCGATTGTGGCGCGGCGCGATGCGTCGCTGAAGGTGCATGAGACACTGGGCAAGGCCTCGGTCGAGCTGCCGCTGACCCGCGAAGAGATGGCGGATTACCTTGGCCTGACGCTGGAAACTGTCAGCCGCCAGATCTCGGCGCTGAAGCGCGACGGGGTGATCCGGCTGCATGGCAAGCGGCTGATCGAGATCCCGGATTATCGTCGCCTGCTGGAAGAGGCCGGCGACGATTCCGATGGCGGGATGCCCGCCTGACCCAGTTGCGTGAGACCGGGCGCTGACCCTGCCTGTGACCCCGGCCAGCCCACGCTCAGCCTGCGCTTTCCCGCCAGCGCTCTTCGATCATCTTCGCGAATTTGCCCATCTGCCCGTCCAGCTTGCGCTGCGTGCGGCCTTTGACCAGGCGCAGCGACTGGATCAGCAGCCGCGCCGCGATGGTCTTCGGGCGGGTCTCGGCAACCAGCAAAACCCGCGTGCGTTTCGGCGCAAGGCTCAGCAATTCCAGCCGCACCCCTCCCGCCACCGACGGGCTGTCGAGATCGAGGTCAAGCGCGTTGGGCGGGCTCAGTTCGGAAATGCGCAAGAGCACCTTGCGCGGCTTGCCTTTATAGGCAAAACGCAGTCGCCAGCCCATGCCGGCCCCCGGGCGTTTCTGATGGTCGATCCGCTCGACCTCTGCACCACGGCGCACGGCCATGCGTTCGAAATGATCGAAATCAATGACTTCCTGCCAGACAAAGTCCAGTGGTGCCTCAATATCCTGCTTCGCGCTGAATTTCATATGTCAGAACCTGACTGTCAGTGTTGTTATATGCCAGACCGCAGACCGCCACATCTGCGAGGCAAAACGGCGGGTGAAAACTGTACCGGCGCAACCTTGCCGGAGATACCACGACCTTAAACCCGGGCGCAGCGTTACGTCAGATATATCCTGTGTATCGTCAGATATTTCGCCGCGATTTTATTCCGGCTTTTACCACCGGATTTGCGACAATCCCCTTAATCCAGCCGGTCGGCAAGCCAGCTTTCGATAAGATAGCGCGCAATAGAGCCCTGGCGTGGCGGTCGCACCACCTCATGCGTGCCATTGACCACCCGCACCATATCTTCGCGGCTGACCCAGAGCGCGTGATCCAGCTCGACCGGGTCGAGAATGATCTCATCGCTGAGTGCCTGCGCCTGGCAGCCCAGCATCAGCGAGGCCGGGAAGGGCCAGGGCTGGCTGGCCAGGTAGCGCACCGCGCCGCAGATCACGCCGGTCTCTTCCTGAACTTCGCGGCGCACCGCAGCCTCGACGGTCTCGCCCGGTTCGACAAAGCCCGCAAGCGTCGAATACATGCCCTCGGGCCAGCCCGGGCTGCGGCCAAGCAGAAGGTTATTATCCCTGGTCACCAGCATGATCACCACAGGATCGGTGCGCGGGAAATGCATCGCCTTGCAGGACGGGCATTTGCGGTGCCAGCCGGCGCCGCCCGCCTCGGATTTCGCACCGCAAGCCGGGCAGAAGCCATGTGTGCGGTGCCATTCCAGCAGCGCCCGGGCGGTTGCGGCCATCTCGGCCTCGTCCGGGTCAAGCGCGGCCATGATCTGGCGCAGTTCGATGAATTGCCGCCCCGCCGGTGCCAGCGGATGCGGCTGTCGCCCGGCATCGAAAATCGTCTCGGTCGGAAGACCCTCTTCCGGCTTCCAGGATGAGACATCAGCGGCAAAGACGCCCTTTTCCCGCCAGAGACCCAGAAAAACCGGCGGCGGGGCATCGGCCAGCAACGGATCACCCGCAGACAGGAACCCCAATGTGGTGTCATCGGCCAGCGGCATCCCGCGCCAGAGCGGCAGGATCAGCCCGCCTGCAAGAAGCGCCGCCAGCGCCTCGGGGTCAGACCGCAGCTCATGGCCCCTGTCGCGCCCGGTGCCGCCGAAAGTCACGGAACTGGCCTGTTGCATCACTTGCTCCACCGCATTAGCCTTCAGGGATCTTCAGGCGGTGATGACATGCCGGACAGGCGCCGAAAAGCCCCTTCGCCACACCCGGCGCAGAGTTTCCGGCAGGGGCTTGCAGCTGAGCCTCCGGCGTGACAACCTTCAGTTGTACATTAGAATGTGAATCGTGTTTCATCAAATATGACCGGAATGGTTGCACTCTCACCCCCTTCGAAGGCAAGGCAACGTGTCTTCAGAACCTGACAGGCTCTGGTCCGGAGGATTGGTCTTTGCCCGCGAAACGCCGCCTGACGGCTCGGGCCTGCTGAGGATTATCGCGACCAGCGATCTTCACGCGCAGTTGCTCTCTTATGACTATTTCGCAAATCGTCAGCTTCCCGGCACCGGCCTCGCACAGATCGCCTGTCTGATCGCCGAAGCGCGCCGTACTGCGCCCACCTCTCTCTTGCTCGACAACGGTGATTTTCTGCAGGGTGGTGCCCTGGCCGAGATCGGAACGATGCGGCGCGGCAGACGGCCGCATCCCGCGATCACCGCCTTCAACGCCCTCTCTTATGATGCTGTGGCGCTTGGCAATCATGAATTCGACTACGGGCTCGAAACGCTGAACCGCGCCATTGAGAGCGCCGCTTTTCCGGTGATTTCCTCCAATGTCCTGATCGAAAAGGCATCAACGCCGCTTGCAGACCGGCATTTCACCACGCCTGCAACATTGTTGACCCGCGAGATCTTACTTCCGGACGGAACGCGGCGCGCGGTCACTGTCGGGATTTTCGCCCTGACCCCGCCCGAGACGCTGCAATGGAATGCGCGCTGGATCCGGGACCGGCTCGAGATACGGCAGATGGAGGAGACCGCCCGCGCCTGGGTGCCAGAATTGCGGGCGCAGGGGGCGGATATCGTGATCTGCCTTGCCCATACCGGCATCGCGCAGCCGGTCGCAGGGGTGTCCGAAGACAATCAGGCGGTCGAGATTGCCGGGATCCCCGGGCTTGATGCGGTGATTGCGGGCCACAGCCACCTCACCTTTCCCGACCTGCGCAGCTATGCCGACCCAAGAGTGAACGGGATCAGCGGCCATATTTCCGGCAAGCCGGTGGTGCAGCCGGGGCATGAAGGGTCACATCTGGGGGTGATCGACCTCTGGCTGAGCCCGGTGAACGGCATCCCGAACCGCCGATGGGAGGTGACGCGCAGCCGGACGCACCTGATCGCCGGCCAGGAAAAGGTTGCCGGGATGCCCTCGCGCACCATCCGCGAGGCTTCGGCCCCTTTGCGGCTTGCGCTGGCCCAGGATCATTCCGCCGCGCTGTTCCGGATGCGGCAGCGCCTTGGGGCGGTCGCGATGCCGGTCTCGTCCTGGTTTGCCAGTGTCGCTGACGGCCAGGCGATGCGGCTCATCGGCGCTGCGCTCAGCGCGCATGCCCGCGCCCGTCTCGAAGGCGGTCCATGGAGCAAGCTGCCGATGGTGGCGCTGGTTTCGTCTTTCCGCTCTGGCGGGCGCGGCGGGCCGATGAACTATGTCGACATTCCGCAGGGAAATGTCTCGCTGCGCCATGTGTTCAGCCTTTATCCGTTTCCAAATACGCTGACCGCGCTCCTGACCACCGGAGCGGAGCTGGCCAGGCGGCTTGACCTTTCCTGCACCCTCTTCAACCAGATCATGCCAGGCAAACCTGACCAGATCCTGACCAATCCGGTGATTCCGGCCTTCAGCTACGCCGCGGCCATCGGCGCCGCCTATCAGATCGACCTCAGCCTGCCCCCTGCCCTGCCCGGGATCGCGCGCCCCTTTGGCAGCGGCCGCATCAGGGACCTCATGATCGACGGCCGGCCGCTTGGACCAGAGGATCCTGTGATCCTCGTCGTCAATAATTACATAACCGACGATCCCCGCCGCCCCGCCGGTGAGGTGGTCCTTGATGAGGGCCACAACTGTACCGGGATCATCGCAGATTATATCCGCGACCAGGAGCGGATCGTCTCAGATGATCGCCCCGGCTGGCGCTTCATGCCGATGCCGGGCACCTCGGTGTTTTTTGACAGTGGAACCGGCGCCGGCGAGCGGCTCGACTCCGCCGCCCTGCTGCGTCCCGAGCCAATCGGGCTGATGCCATCAGGCTTTTCGCGCTTTCGTCTGCATCTTTGATGGTGCAGGGTCCGGCCAGCGGATTCTATGGCTGAGGATGAATATGTTTGACGCGGTTTTCTTCGATCTCGACGGCACTCTGGTCGATACCGAGGCGCTGGCGCTACGCTCTAACATGCGGGTCTTTGCGGAGCATGGCCATCCGGTCGAAGCCGATTTCCTGCATGAGATGATCGGCAAGGACGAGCCCGCAATCACCGAATTGCTGCGTGAGACGATGCCGGGGCTCGACGCCAATCAGCTGCAGGCCGATCTGCACCGCGCCTTTTACGAAGATCTCGAAGCGGGCCTTGATCTGAAACCCGGCGCGCGCCAGCTCCTTGACGGGCTCGCGGTGCCTGCGGTGCTGGTGACTTCGTCGGGGCGCCCGGGCGCGCTGCGCAAGCTGGAGCTGACCGGCATTCATGCGGCCTTTGCCGGGGTGATCACGCTGGACGAGGTGACGCGGCCGAAGCCCGATCCGCAACCCTATCTGATGGCGGCCCAGATGCTGGATCTCGACCCGTCGCGCTGCCTGGTCTTCGAGGACAGCGAGACCGGCGCTGAGGCCGGCCACCGCGCCGGCTGCACCGTGGTGCAGGTGAAAGACGTCGTCAGCCCGACAGGCCGCTGGGCACATCACATCGCCGATGACCTGCTGGCGGGCGCCCGCCTTGCCGGTCTCGCCATCTGAGCCCCTCTTGCGTCAGCCTTTCAGGCCGCTTATATCGGACTTGAGAGGTTGGCGCGGGTGAACGCCTCGCCAACCCGGTCAGGTCCGGAAGGAAGCAGCCGTAACGAGATCCGTTTGGGTCGTTGTCCAGCCTCTCACCTTTCCAACATCTATCGCGTTGAAAAATAACGACGCCGTTGGTTTTCAATCACGTCTGCTACAAGTGATGCTACAAGTGATGCTACAAGTCCTGCTACAAACGGGACCTGGAGAGTGCATGAAATACGTCCAGCATGATCGGGGCAAGTGGAAGGTCCGCATCACAGTTCCGGAGGAGCTGAGGGCGATCTTAGGCAAGCGTGAGCTGGTCGAAAGCGACCTCCCTTCGGACGCGAAATCGTGTGAGAAGCTCGCGCATGGAATCATCAACCGATTCTTCGCGCAAATAGACGAGGCGCGAGACGCGTTAGAGGCACGACAGAAATTTCCCTCTGTCTTACTGTCGGCAGCTGCAAAGTCGCACTATGCTGCACGCTGGCATCGGATGCTGTAATAACCTCTGACGCTTTTTCGTCGATGATCTGATGGGCCGGGAGAGGTTCATTGTCCCAGTCTGCCCACTCACCGATACGCTGCTCAGCATCCTTACGGAGGCGCTTGACACTGTCCCGCGTCCAGGGGCGACTCCATCCGGACAGAATTTTGCGCCGGTTCAGCAGGTCAGCCAAAGCCTGGTGAGAAAGCGCGCGATAGGCTTCGTCTTCAAGAAGGATACGAGCAATGGTGTCGCTAATGCCGTCAGACCGCTGCGCTCGTGCAAGCGCAGATGCTTTGTTCGCAGCCGCTCGATCCCCCTTAGAGCCAAGGGTCGCGCCGCTTTTCCTTTTAGCATCCAGCGCCTTGGTCGTGCCTTCACGCGTTGCTCGCGCAACATCCGCACCGTCCTGGATCGCCACCAACAGCTCCACCTCAGTCAGAATACGCGCGTGTCGCACCGAATAGACCGGAACAGTCATCGTGCGCAGCCATCGCTTGGCGACTTCCGCATTTCGAAACAGCCTCGTCGGCTCCGGCACCATCAGACAAGCATTTTCGCGAGCGGCCCACTTGGCAGCCTCGCCGAGGGACGGCCTGCGCTCCAGACTGTGGGGACCCACCGCAGAGCTAGTGTCCTCATAGATCGCGATCAATCTGATACCGCGCTCAACGCACTGCCTGCGGATTTTCTCTGCTTGTGCCGCAAGGGCATGATCTTCTTCATTCTGCTTCGCGGTTGATACCCTGATGTATCCAATAGCACTGGCTGGTGAAGTCATGGTCGTTAACGGTCTCTAGGGGTGAACAAATGCATACGGTCCCGCATGCACCTCAATTTCCGCAAACAATACGAAATCGGAACATTTATAGCAAGACACTGTTTTTGCGTCTCTATTGCTGGAAGCTGCTGACAAAATCCCGTCATCGCTCACTGACCGCCAGTGCACGCGGTTCAGACATAGCCAAGTGCCCATCCACGCTCCCGTGAAGCGCGAGCACTCAAAAGGCTCAGTTGGTCTGCAGTTGTCCCATGTCACGCTGAGCTACTCCCCGATGCTTGGACAGTTTTCGAGGATGTTTAAGCTACTGCCTGTGCCTGCCGGTCGGTTTCGATGCTGTTGAAGTAGACCACGGCGGGGGGCAACCCGCCATGGGCAGTGTGTGGCCGCCGATGGTTATAGAAGCTGACCCAGGATCCGATTGCGGCCTTTGCCTGAGACCCGGTCTCCCAGGCATGCAGATAGACGCATTCGTATTTCAGGGACCGCCACAGGCGCTCGATGAAGACATTGTCGATGCACCGCCCCTTGCCGTCCATCGAGATGCGGGTTCCGACGCGTTTCAGCCGATCTGTCCAAGCGAAGGACGTGAACTGGCTGCCTTGGTCAGTGTTCATGATTGTGGGCGCGCCGAACCGGTGGATGGCCTCGTTCAACGCCTCGACGCAGAAGTCCGCTTCCAGGGTGTTCGATATGCGCCAGGCCAGAACTTTGCGCGTGAACCAGTCCATGATGGCGACCAGATACAGAAACCCCCGCCGCATCGGGAGATAGGTAATGTCGGCGCACCAGACCTGACCGGGGCGATCGACCCGCAGCCCGCCCAGCAGGTAGGGATAGGTCTTGTGGCCCTTTCTCGGCTTGCTGGTGTTGGGCTTCTGGTAAATCGGCATCAAACGCATGAGCCGCATCAGCCGCCGGATGCGCTTCTGGTTCACGCCGTGCCCCTCGTTTTGCAGATGCCAGGTCATCTGCCGGACGCCGTAGAAGGGCGTATCCATGAACTGCCGGTCGATCAGCTGCATCAGGCCGAGGTTCTGATCAGTCTCTCCAGCCGGCTCGTGGCAGAACGACGAGCGCGAGATCGATAGCAGGCGGCACTGCGCCCCGATCGACAGTGCAGGGTGGTCCCGTTCGATCATCCCACGCCTCACTTTCCGCTCCACGGCTTGAGCTTTCGTGACAAAAAATCGTTGGCGACAGCCAGCTCCCCGATCTTGGCGTGCAATGACCGGACCGTCTCTTCATCCACCTCCGTCGCGGGCTTCTTGCCGCCGCGCTCGAAGATGTCCGCAGCCCCGTCGAGCAGCGATTTCTTCCATTGATGGATCATCGTCGGATGCACGCCGTATTCGGCCGCCAACTCCGACACAGTGCGCTCGCCCTTGATGGCCTCAAGTGCCACGCGCGCCTTGAAGCCCGCGTCATGGTTCCTGCGTTTTCGCATGCCTGATCTCCTCGTCCGTGGAGACCAGCAAACGTCAGATCGTAGCTTCCGTCACTGTCCGATTTCCAGGGAGTAGCTCAAACACAGGCAGAAATCGCCAGCGAGGCAGGCTTCGCAAACGCCAACATGATGACATTCCTCAAGAATGGCCGTAACAAAGTGCCTCTCGATCGCGTTCCCTCGCTCGCGAAAGCGCTGGAGGTCGATCCGGCCTATCTGATGCGGTTGGCACTTGACCAAGCAGTTGGCACCACTGCGGCCAAGGCGATCACTGAAATCTTCGGCACTCCAGCGACCGAAAACGAGCGCGGCTGGCTGTCCGAAATCCGCTGTGCGTCCGACAATGGTGATCCACGTATCACGTCACGGTCGCGTGCCTCCGTCCGGGGGATCTTCGGAAAATGACCCGGAACCTGTTCATGACCCCGACTGCCCCTTCCGGGCTGTGGGAGCAGTTGACCGAGAACGAGAGGGCGTGGGTCGAGTTCGTTCGTGTTATCAGCGGGGGTAGAGATCCCCGTGTCACGCCCGCACGGGTGCAGGCACTGCGGGAGATGCTCGACGCGGGATGAGGCGTCAGGCAAGGCAAGGTCAGCCGTTCCTGTTCCCCGAATTGCTATGGTTCTTAGCGGCGTCTCGGATAAGGTTGATGGACTGTTGTCGCGTGACTACAATTCAAAACGCTGCGCCTGCTACAAAGCGGGAATTTTTCGCACCGTAAGCCATTGAAAAATAATAAGTGATCCGGCGCACTGAGAAGTCCAGCCTCTGACCTTTTCCCCTTATCGGTTGCTGACGCGAAATAACGCCCTTGCAAACAAGGGCTTACTGATACTTCCGGGTCGGGGGCGCCTGCCGGAACAGGATCAGGGATGGCGACACTCGGCAAATGCTCGGTATGAGCCGGTATTTGCTGCCAGCGCCGCGAGATGCGTCACCGGCTTATACTGGCCAGCAGTCCATTCGCCCCAGCCGGTCGGGAGCTTGTCAAATGCAGGCCGGATGCACCCCGCGCGAAGCCAGCGCCTTGCAGATATGTAAGCCGATAAAGCCCGCGCCCTCAGACATTGTAGTAGTCACGATACCAGGCGACGAAAGCCGCCACCCCTTCGGTTACGCGGGTTTTCGGCTGATAACCGGTCAGGCTTTTCAACAAATTCGCATCGGCCCAGGTCGCAGGTACGTCACCGGCCTGCATCGGCATCAGATTGCGGAGCGCCTTGCGCCCGGTGGCGGCCTCGATGGCTGCGATGAAATCATCCAGCTCGACGGCCTCGGAATTGCCGATATTCACCACACGCCAGGGCGCCACCGGCGAGAGACTGTCGCCTTCGGGCACCTGGCCATTTTCCGGCGTCGCCGGGGCCGCATCGATCAACAGGCGGATGCCTTCGACCAGATCGTCGATATAGGTAAAGTCGCGCTTCATCTCGCCATTGTTATAGACGTCGATGGGCTCGCCTCTGAGAATTCTCGCGGTGAATTTGATCGGCGCCATATCCGGACGCCCCCAGGGTCCGTAAACCGTGAAAAAGCGGAACATCGTCACCGGCAGGCCAAAGAGATGCGCATAGCTGTGCGCCATGCCCTCTGTGGCCTTTTTCGTCGCCGCATAGAACGACATCTGGTGATCGGCGCGGTCGGTTTCCGCATAGGGCATCTTCGTATTGGCGCCATAGGCCGAAGAGGTCGAGGCCAGCAGCATATGCTGCGGTGGGAAGGCGCGGGCGGCCTCGAGGATCTCGAAAGTGCCGACAATATTGCTTTCCAGATAGGCGCGCGGATTGTCGATGGAATAGCGCACCCCGGCCTGGGCGGCGAGATGGATCACCACATCGGGGCGATGGGTGTCGAACAGCTGCATCATAAGACCCGGCGTTTCGACCGAATCGTTCACGACCTGAAAGCCCGGATCCTGGCTCAGCATCGCCTGGCGGCGCTGTTTCAGTGTCACGTCATAATAATCGGACATATTGTCGAGCCCGATCACCTGGAACCCATCCGCCAGCAGGCGCCGGCAGAGGTGATAGCCGATAAAGCCCGAAGATCCCGTCACCAGCGCTTTGCGTGTCTCAGCCATAAATCACCTTTATCCGATCAGTTCCTGCCTCAGCGATGTCAGCCCGCGATCCATTAAAATCCGTGCTGAGACTGCATCTTCCGCCTCAGTGTAGAGCCTGAATTCGGGCGCATTGCCAGAGGGGCGCAGGTGCAGAATGGCGCCGGTCGCCAGGGAGATCCGCAACCCGTCGGTCAGATCGACAGCGCTTTCCTCCTGGCCAAGCCCGGCGAGAAAGGCCGCCCGCGCGCCCTGATCCCCGATCAGCCGCGCGAGAAAGGGGCCCGAGCGCTCTGGCGCGATCTCTTGCAGCCGGTCCGACAGGGTCACGACCGGTGGCTCACCCGCCACAAGGGTCGAGACCTTGCCGCCCTGCGCCGCGATCAGCACCATCAGGATAGGCAGAAGGAAATCGCGGGTCGGCAGCGCCCTGATCACGCCGCCGGCCAGCGCCGCGTCAAAGCCCAGCAGGAAGCCGCCATTCGCTTCATATCCCACCACGCGCCCACCCGCGGCCTCCATCGCCGCGATCACGAAAGGCGAGCCGATCTTCGTGCGCCGGACCGAGGCAAACCCCTTCCGCATCACACCCGAATTCGAGGAAACCGGCGTCACCACCGTATCCGCCCCCAGCGCCGTCGCCGCGATCTGGCCGAGGATATCGCCGGGCACGATGCGCCCGGTCTCATCTGCCAAAAGCGGGCGGTCGGAATCGCCATCGGTGGAAATCAGGGCATCAAGGCTGTTCTCTGCCACCCAGATCGCGATCCGGCGCGCAACATCGGGGTCAACGGCTTCGGTATCGACCGGGATGAAGCTGTCGGAATGGCCAAACTCAATCGCCTCGGCGCCAAGTCCGCGCAGCGTTGAAAGCATCGCCTCGCGTCCGACCGCCGAATGGCTGTAAACGCCGATCCTCCGCCCTTGCAGCGCATCAGGGCCGAAGACCGACACATAGCGGTGAATAAAGGCAGTATTGCCCCCGGTCTCCTGCAGCCGGCGGCCGTCATGGGCGGCATTACCCGGATCGCGGCCAAGGGCCCCAAGGATAGCGGTCTCATCTTCTTTGGTGATCTCGCCCGCAGGAGTGTAGAATTTCAGCCCATTGCGATCGGCGGGGATATGGCTGCCGGTCACCATCACCGCCGCCGCTCCGGCCCGACGCGCGAGATTGGCCAGCGCCGGCGTCGGGAGTGCGCCACAGGCGGTGACATCAACGCCCTCCTTCAGCGCGGTCTCGATCACCACACGCGCAATGCCAGGGCTTGAGGGCCGCAGATCTTCGCCGACAAACAGCCCACCGCCCGGGCCGCCTTCCCTGGGGCAGGCTGCGAGAAAGGCACGGGTGTAATCCGCAACCAATGCGTCAGTCAGTTCAGTCACGAGGCCGCGCAGGCCGCTGGTGCCAAATTTCGGAGCCATAGCTTCGCCTCCCGTCAGGATCGTCCTGAGTTTCCAGTCGCTTTCGGCTTAGGCCATAATCTGCAAATATATGCATCACAACCTTCGCGGTCGCGAGGAGGCAGTGGGCGGGCCGGAAAATCCTGTCCCGCCGACTCTTCCGGCGGATGGGCAAAATCGCAAAACGATCCGGAAAAGCAACCACTTGCAGATCATAAACACTTGCAGTTGGCGGGTCGCCACCCCATCTGGTGATGGTGACCTCGCGGCCATAGTGCCGCGAAAATCCTGCCGCAGAAAAGAGATTTTCATCGGAATGTCTCATGAAACTGCGATCCATAGTGCCGCTGTCCTGACACTGGCATCTCGACACTGGCGCCCCGGGGCGCGACTATGCCGGAAAATGGAAAAGATCGGAACATGGCCGCAACGACGCCCCCTTCCCTCCCCGGGCCTCCGCCCCGCCCCGAGCCGTCATTTGCTGCAGAGGCGCGGCACGGATATCGTCGCCCGCTGATCACTGATATTTCGGCAGCGCGCTGGCTCTTGCTCGCGATCCTCGCAGCCTCGGTCTATTTCTTCTACGGCTTCATCGTGCCCGTGCTGGCCGCCACCGTGATCGCGGTCGCAAGCTGGCCCCTGCGCGAACGCTCGCTGCCAAAGCTGGGGCGCACCCTGACCGCCACGGCGCTGGTGCTTGTGCTTTTATGCTTTCTGGTGCTGCCGATCCTTGCGGCGCTGTTCTACGCCTTCCATGAATTGCGTGACTGGATCTCCTGGGGGTTCCGCATCAACAGCACCGGCACGCCGCCGCCGCACTGGCTGGTCGAACTGCCGCAGGTCGGCGGCTGGATCGATGAGAAATGGCGCGCGACCATCGGCCATCCCGGCGGCCTTGGGGAATTGGTACAGCTGATTTCGGGCGAGAATATCGGCTCGATCTATCGCGGTGTGCTCAGCGCGGGATCAACCGCCTTCCACCTGTTCCTGAACCTCGTATTCATGCTGATCGCGCTGTTCGTGTTCTATCGTGACGGTGACCGCGTGGTGGAACAGATCGACCGCGTCGGCGCCCGCATCCTGCCCGAGCGCTGGAATCGCCTGTCGCGCATCGCGCCCGCGACCATCTCGGCCACAGTGACCGGCATGACACTGATCGCAATTGGCGAAGGCGTGGTGCTGGGCGTCGCCTATTACTTCGCCGGCCTGCCCTCGCCCGTAACCTTCGCCGTCATCACCGCCGTCATGGCGCTGATCCCCGGCGGCGCGCCTTTGTCCTTCACGCTGGCCTCGCTGTATCTGGTCGCCTCGGGGTCGCCCTGGGCCGGGGTCGCGCTGTTCACCTGGGGCACGGTCGAGCTGTTCATCGTCGACAAGACCATCCGCCCGATGCTGGTCGGTGGCCCGGTGCGGCTGCCCTTCCTGCCGACCTTTTTCGGGCTGATCGGCGGGGTAAAGACCATGGGCATTGTCGGGCTTTTTGTCGGTCCGGTGCTGATGGCGCTTCTGATGTCGATCTGGCGGGAATGGCAGCGCGAGATCCGGGAAGACGAGGCGCGCCGCCAGCCGCACACGAATGTCCTGCCACCGCTGGTACCGCCGCCGGTCACAACCGCTGACGGGTAGCACCCCTGCGGACTGCCCGATTGGCGGGCAGCAATTGCCCCGATTTGCGCCAATTGCGCGAAGAGATGGCAAAACCCCCTTGTCCGACCCGGATTTGCCCTGAACTCTGGGGTTCCGGGCCGGGGTGGAACATCTTGCCGGTCGCCAACAGGAAGTTCCGATGTCGATCACGGCCGCAATCCATCACCTGACCCATTATATCTATGACCAGCCGGTCATGCTTGGCCCCCAGGTGATCCGGCTGCGACCGGCGCCGCATTCGCGCACCCGGGTGATCAGCCACAATCTCAGGGTCAGCCCGGGCGGCCATTTCGTAAACCACCAGCAAGACCCTTACGGCAACTGGCTGGCGCGTTTCGTCTTTCCTGAACCGGTGCGCGAGCTGAAGATCGAGGTCGATCTGGTCGCCGACATGACCGTCTATAACCCGTTTGACTTCTTCGTCGAGGAAAGCGCCGAGACCTTCCCATTCACCTATCCCGACGATCTGATCCAGGACCTGTCGATCTATCGCCAGGTGGAGCCACATGGCCCCGAATTCGACGCCCTGCTTGCCTCGATCAGTCGCGCGCCGCAGCGCACCGTTGATTTCATCGTCGGGCTGAATGCGCGGATCTCGTCAGAGGTGAATTACCTGATCCGGATGGAGCCGGGCGTCCAGACGCCGGCGCAGACGCTGCAACTTGGCTCAGGTTCCTGCCGCGACAGCTCCTGGCTGCTGGTCAACCTTTTGCGGCATCTGGGGTTCGCTGCGCGCTTTGTCTCGGGCTATCTGATCCAGCTGAAACCGGATCTGAAGGCGCTCGACGGCCCGTCGGGGACCGAAGTCGATTTCACCGATCTTCACGCCTGGGCCGAGGTCTATCTGCCCGGCGCCGGCTGGATCGGGCTTGACCCGACCTCGGGTCTTCTGACCGGCGAAAGCCATATTCCGCTCTCCGCAACGCCGCATTATCGGAATGCCGCCCCGATCACCGGCGGTTTTACGGGGCAGGCCAATGTCGGTTTCGATTTCGACATGCGCGTGACCCGCATTTCTGAGCATCCGCGCATCACCAAACCGTTTTCCGATGCGGCATGGGAGGAGTTGACCGCCCTTGGCGCCCGCGTTGATCAGGCGCTGGCGGCCGGAGATGTGCGCCTCACCATGGGCGGCGAGCCGACTTTCGTCTCCATCGATGATTTCGAAAGCCCGGAATGGAATTCCGAAGCCGTCGGCCCCCAAAAACGCGCACTTGCCGATCAGATGGTGCGCCGGTTGCGCGAACGTTTCGCGCCGGGCGGCTTTCTGCATTACGGCCAGGGCAAATGGTATCCGGGCGAAACGCTGCCGCGCTGGACCTTTTCGCTTTACTGGCGCCGGGACGGCCATCCGGTCTGGCAAGATGCCAGCCTGATCGCCCCCGAAGGCGAGGATCAGGGCGCGACGCCCGAACAGGCGGCGGCGCTGCTGTCGGAAATCGCGCTACAGCTTGATCTGCCGCAGGATTTCATTCTGCCCGCCTATGAAGACCCCGCCGAATGGCTGGTGAAAGAGGCGATGCTTCCCGAGAACGTCACCCCGGAAAACCCCGAGCTGAAAGACCCCGAGGCGCGGCATCGCATCTCGCAGGTCTTCGCGCGCGGGTTGACGGAGCCTGTCGGCTATGTTTTGCCGGTGCAGCCCTGGCAGGGGCGCGAAAGCAGTCGCAAATGGATGTCTGAATTGTGGTCCATGCGCCGGGGCAAGGTCTTTCTGACCCCTGGCGACAGCCCGGTTGGCTACCGTCTGCCGCTCGGCAGCCTGAAGCATCTCTCCGCCGCGGAATACCCCTGGCTGAACCCCGCCGATCCGACCGAACCACGCCCCGACCTGCCGAAATCTGACGCCCATCCCCAGCCCCGCGCCAGCTTTACCGCCGCGACCGAAGGCCAGCAGATCACCGAACAGATCGCCGGTTCCGACCTTGGCGGTGCCGTCCGCACCGCCCTGTCTATCGAGCCGCGCGAGGGGCGGCTTTCGGTCTTCATGCCCCCTGTTGTGCGGCTTGAGGATTACCTCGACCTGCTGGCGGCAACCGAGGCTGCGGCGGCCAAACTCGGGCTCAGGGTCCATATCGAAGGCTATCAGCCACCGCATGACCCAAGGATGAACGTGATCCGCGTCGCCCCCGATCCGGGTGTGATCGAGGTGAATATCCACCCGGCCACCTCATGGGAAGACTGCGTCGCGATCACCAATGGCGTTTACGAGGATGCCCGCCAAAGCCGGCTTTGCGCCGAGAAATTCATGATCGACGGCAAACATACCGGCACCGGGGGTGGCAACCATGTCGTGGTCGGCGGCGCCACGACGCTCGACAGCCCCTTCCTGCGCCGCCCTGACCTGCTGCGCTCGCTGATCCTGCACTGGAACCGGCACCCGTCGCTGTCCTACCTGTTCTCGGGGCTCTTCATCGGCCCGACCTCCCAGGCGCCCCGGATCGACGAGGCGCGCCATGACGCGCTTTACGAGATGGAAATCGCGCTGTCGCAGATCCCCGCGCCTTCCGAACGTGAAGCGCCGCTGCCCTGGCTGACCGACCGGTTGCTGAGAAACATGCTTACTGATGTCACCGGCAATACCCACCGCGCCGAGATCTGCATCGACAAGCTCTATTCCCCCGATGGTCCGACCGGCCGGCTGGGCCTTGTCGAATTCCGGGGCTTCGAGATGCCGCCGGATGCGCGGATGTCGCTGGCCCAGCAACTTCTGATCCGCGCCCTGATCGCGCGGTTCTGGAACGCTCCGGCCTCCGGCCCCCTGACCCGCTGGGGCACCAGCCTGCATGACCGTTTCATGCTGCCGCATTTCGTCTGGCAGGATTTCCGCGATGTGCTGGCCGATCTGCGCACCCATGGTTTTGATCTGAAAGAGGAATGGTTCAGCGCGCAGGCAGAGTTCCGTTTCCCCTTCTGCGGCGAGGTGGATTATGAGGGCAGCCATATCGAGATCCGCCAGGCGCTGGAGCCCTGGCATGTGCTGGGCGAGACCGGCGCCATTGGCGGCACGGCGCGTTATACCGACAGTTCGACCGAACGGCTCCAGGTGAAACTGACCACGGCGGACCCGTCCCGCTACGCCATGACCTGCAACGGGCGCGAACTGCCCCTGACCGCTACCCGAAGCGGCGAGGCGGTGGCGGGCGTCCGGTTCAAAGCCTGGGAGCCGGCACTGGCCATCCATCCGCGTCTGAAACCCCAGGCGCCTTTGTCCTTTGACCTCTATGACCGCTGGTCGGGGCGCAGTCTTGGCGGCTGCACCTGGCATGTCGCGCATCCGGGCGGGCGGAATTACGACACCTTCCCGGTCAACGGCAACGAGGCCGAGGCGCGCCGCCTCGCGCGCTTTCAGCCCTCGGGCGGGACCGGCGGTCTCTGGCGGCCTGAGGCTGAAATCCGCCACCCGGAATTTCCGCTCACCCTTGACCTGAGGCGCCCCATCGGCATCTGATCCTGGCCATGACTGGTGATGTTTCTTCCTCCGGTGATCCCCTCGCCCGGCATGATTTCGGTCTTGCCGGATACCAGCCGCTGCCCGGCGTCCCGGATGAGCTGATCGGGCCGGATGGCCAGGTCCGCCCGCTCTGGCAGCCGATGCTGGACCATCTGGCGGCGCTTTCCCCCACCGATCTGACCCGTGCCACCGACCGCGCCGACCTCTATCTGCGCGATTCCGGGGTGATCTACCGTCAGTATGACACTTCTGCCGGTACGGCCTCGGTCGAGCGCCCCTGGCCGCTGAGCCATCTGCCGGTGCTGATAGACGAGGCCGACTGGACCCGGCTTTCCGCCGCGCTGATCCAGCGGGCGGATCTGCTGGAACTGGTGATGGCGGATTTTTATGGGCCGAACCGGATGGTCGCAGAGGCGCATCTGCCGGCGGAACTGCTGGCCGGTAACCCGGCCTGGGCGCGCCCGATGGTGGGTATCCGCCCGCGTTCGGGCCATTTCCTGCATTTCGTCGCCTTTGAGATCGGGCGCGGCCCCGATGGCCAATGGTGGGTGCTCGCCGACCGGACCGAGGCGCCTTCGGGCGCGGGTTATGCGCTTGAGACCCGGGTCGCCACCACCCGCGCCTTTGGCCCGCAGCTTTTTGGTCCGCAGCTGCACCGGCTTGCGGGGTTCTTCCGCGAATTTCGCGACCACCTCCTGTCGATGCGGGCGGATCCTGCCGCCCGGGTGGCGATCCTGACGCCTGGCCCCTGGAACGAGACCTGGTATGAACAGGCCTGGCTTGCACGATATCTTGGGATCAGCCTTGTTCAGGGCGAGGATCTCACGGTCGAAAACGGCCGGCTGATGCTGCGCACTGTCTCGGGCCTCAAGCCGCTGGATGTGCTGTGGCGCAGGCTGGACGGGTCATTTTCCGACCCCCTGGAACTGGACCCCGCCTCGCGGCTCGGCACGCCCGGCCTCGTCTCGGCGCTGCGCCGGGGCGGGCTTTCGATGGTCAACCCGCCCGGCTCGGGTGTGCTGGAAACGCGGGCGATGATGGCCTTCCTGCCGCGCCTCGCGCCGGTCCTGACCGGGGAAGAGCTGCTGCTGCCGAATATCGCCACCTGGTGGTGCGGCGATGCGGCGGCCCGCGCGGCGGTGATGGCAGCGGCAGATCGCATGATCCTTTCTCCCGCGCTTGGCACCGGCCTGCCCTATGACCGGATGGAGGACCCGCTGGCCGCCGCCAGCCTGACGCCAGACGCGCTGCGCGACCGGCTTGAACGTGACCAGGGCGCGCTGGTGGCGCAGGAGGCCGTGCGGCTTTCAACCACCCCCGCCCTGGTCGATGGCCGGATCACGCCGCGCCCGATGTCGCTCAGGGTCTATCTCGCGCGCACCGCTTCGGGGTGGAAGGTGATGCAGGGCGGTTTCGCCAGGATCGGAGCCACCACCGACCCGGCGGCGCTGGCGATGCAGCGCGGCGGCGGGGCGGCGGATGTCTGGATCATCTCGCCCGACCATGTGGGTGGCGACACCCTGATGAACCACCCCGCGGGGTACAGTAGCACACCCGAACCCGATGAACTGCCAGCCCGCGCCGCCGACAACCTGTTCTGGCTGGGCCGCTATGTCGAACGCAGCGAGGGCATGGTGCGGCTCTTGCGCGCGCGCCATGGCCGCATCGCCGAAAGCGGCACCGGATCACTGCCGCTGCTGGCCGAGACCGATCAGCTACTGGAGTTTGCCGGTCTCGACCCTGCCGATCCGATCCCCAACGGGCTTTTGGACACGATCGGGCGTGCAGTCACCTCGGCGGCGCAGCTGCGCGACCGGTTCTCGACCGATGGCTGGGCGGCGCTGACAGATCTCGACAAATCGGCGCGGCGCCTGGCGCAGCAGGTCACCCCGGGAGATGACGCGGCCCAGGCGCTTTCGGCACTATTGCGCAAGCTCGCGGGCTTTTCGGGCCTGGTGCATGAGAATATGTACCGCCTGATCGGCTGGCGGTTTCTGACGCTGGGACGGATGCAGGAACGCGCCCGAAATATGGCGGGCTGGCTGGCGGCGCTGACCGATCCCGAAGCCGATCCCGGTGGCCTCGACCTGTGTATCGAGCTGGGCGATTCCGTCATGATCCATCGGCGCCGCTATTCCATGAGCTCGGCGCGCGGGCCCGTGATCGGGCTTCTGGCGCTGGACCCGCTGAACCCGCGCGCGATCCGCAACCAGGTTGATGGCATGATGGATCTGGTCCGGATGCTTCCCGAGGCCCTCGTCGAAAACCGGCTGAGCGCCCCGGCGCGCGCATTGCTGCGGTTGCAGACCGACCTCGCCACCGCCACGCCGGACACCCTCGACAGTGCAGCGCTCTATTCCGTGCAGACGCGGCTTGGCGAGGTTTCAGACCTGATCTCGGAGCGCTATTTCCGATGAGCCTCTATAACCTGCGCCTGCAGATCAGCTATGAATTCGACCGGCCCAGCGGCGCCGGGCGGCAGCATTTCCGCATCCTTCCCGCCACACTGCCCGGGCGCCAGCGCCTGCTGGGATCCCTGGTGACGCTGGAGCCGGAACCGGGCGAGCTGAGCTTTTTCACCGATTTTTTCGGCACTTCCGTCGTTGAGGCAGCGATCCCCGCCGGGCTGACGCGGCTTGAGCTGCGCCTTGAAGCCCGGGTCGAGCGGCTTGCAGAGGCCGGGGGGCTCGACCTCTCGATGCCGGTGTGCCGGCTTGGCCCCGAGATCGCGCAATGTCGCAGCCTCGGGCCGACATCGCCGCTGCATTACCACCTGCCCTCGCGCCGTATCCCAGAGGTGAACGCTATCAGCGACTTTGCGGAAGGTGCGCTGAGGCCGGGCGACAGCGTGGCAGTGGTGACCGAACGGCTTGGCCTCATGCTCCATGACCATATGAGATTCGAAACCGGCGCCACCGATGTCGACACGCCCCCGGCCGAGGCCTTTGCCGCGCGCCACGGCGTCTGTCAGGATTTCGCGCAGATCATGGTGGGCGGTCTCAGGAGCCTCGGCATTCCGGCGACCTATGTGGCGGGCTATCTGCGCACCCTGCCGCCGCCCGGGCGCAAGCGCCTTGTCGGTGCCGATGCGATGCATGCCTGGGTCCGGGCCTGGGGCGGCAGCCAGCGCGGCTGGATCGACTATGACCCGACCAATGCCTGTTTCACCGGCGCGGACCATATAGAAGTCGGCATGGGCCGCGACTATGGTGATGTGGCGCCGGTGACAGGGATGCTGCGGCTTGACGGCCAGCAGGAGGGCCGCCATTCGGTGGATATTACCGAGGCCGGGGAGGGCTGAGATGACACAAAGCGAATTGCCGGTTGCGGTGATCACCGGCGCCGGATCAGGGATCGGGCGCGCCGTGGCGCAGGCACTGATCGCGGCGGGCTATCGCTGCGCGCTGATCGGTCGGCGCGAAGCGCCCCTTGCAGAAACGGCGGCGCAAAGCGCAGATCCCGACCGCGCATTGATCGTCACCGCCGATCTGAGCCAGTCCGACGCGGTCCGTGAGGCTTTCGCGCAGATCGTCGCGCGTTTTGGCCGCATCGATTTCCTCTTCAACAATGCCGGCGCCTTTGGCGGCCAGGCGCGGGTCGAGGATACCACGCCGGACTCCTGGGATGCGGTGATTGCGATCAACCTGAACGGCGCCTTCTACTGCGCCCGCGAGGCCTGGCGGCAGATGCTGGAGCAAGAGCCCAAAGGCGGGCGCATCCTGAACAATGGCTCGATCTCGGCCTATGTGCCGCGGCCGCAGACGATCTCTTACGTGGCATCGAAACATGCGGTGACCGGGCTGACAAAGGCCCTCGCGCTCGAGGGGCGCGACCATGGCATCGCGGTCGGCCAGATCGATATCGGCAATGCCGCAACGCCAATGACCGCAGAAATGCCGAAGGGCATGCTCCAGGCCGATGGCAGCATCCGGCCCGAGCCGGTGATGGATGTCGCCCATGTCGCCGGGGCCATCGTGATGATCGCGCGCCAGCCGCTGACGGTGAACACGCTTTTCACGACGATCATGGCCACCGCGATGCCCTATGTCGGGCGCGGCTGACCCACGCGGCTGATCCTTGCCGATCTGCACAGGGCCTCCGGCACCCGAGCCTTTGCGCCCGGGCCGGAATGCGCAACACTGAATGCATGGATCAACAGAAGGAAGCCTTCAAATGTCCAAGCTGGAAGTCGCCGTCCTGGTCGGAAGCCTGCGCGCCGGGTCTTACAATCTCTCGGTCGCCAAAGGGCTGCAAGCCATCGCCCCCGGGGGCATGACCCTCGAGATCATCCCGATCGGGGATCTGCCCTTTTACAACCAGGATCTGGACGAGGGCACCCCACCCGCCGCCTGGACCGCGTTCCGCAAGGCGATTGCGGCGAAACAGGCGGTGATCTTTGTCACGCCGGAATATAACCGCTCGGTGCCGGCGGCGCTGAAAAACGCGCTGGATGTCGGCTCGCGCCCCTATGGGCACAGTGTCTGGGGCGGCAAGCCGGCGGCGGTGATCTCGGCTTCGATGGGTGCGATTTCGGGCTTTGCGGCCAATCACCATCTGCGCCAGTCGCTGGTCTTCCTCGATATGCCAACGCTGCAACAGCCAGAGGCCTATCTCGCCCAGGTGCAGAACATGCTCGACGACAAAGGCGGGCTGAAACCCGATACCGCGAAATTCCTCGGCACCGTGCTGGAGAAATTCGCGACTTTCGCCGCAAAAAATCTCTGAGCCTCCAGGCCGGGCAGTGACAAAAGGCCCCGCCATGCGAACATGGCGGGGCAGTGGCACCCCAGGCGGACCGGGGCGCAGGCGTTCATGTATCTTATTGTAATCGCATCAGTTCGGGCGCGAAGCCGCCGCCGAGGCTGCTCCTGCATCGGCCCCCATCTCGGCCCGGATCTGCTGGCGCAGGATATCGATCGGGATCATTTTCCCGTCGCGTTTGAAATGCCAGTAGGTCCAGCCATTGCAGGACGGCGCGCGTTCATAGGCCGCCCCGACCTGGTGGATCGAGCCCTTGACGTCATTGCCGATCAGCGTGCCATCGGCGCGCACCTTGGCCTTGTAGCGATTGCCGAGCGACCAGAGTTCCTCACCCGGGCGCAGCATGCCGCGCTCCACCACCTGGCCGAAGGGCACACGGGGTTCAGCCCGTTTCGAGCCGGTGATCTCCAGCGCCGAAGCATCATATTTACGCACCCGTGCCAGCCGCTCCAGCGCGGCCTTGCGATAGGCTTCCTCGCGCTCGATCCCGATGAAATCGCGGCCCAGCATCTTGGCGACCGCGCCCGTGGTGCCGGTGCCAAAAAACGGGTCCAGCACAACATCGCCCGGATTGGTCGTCGCCAGCAGCACGCGGTGCAACAGCGCCTCGGGTTTTTGCGTCGGATGCGCCTTGTCGCCATGCTCGTCCTTCAGACGCTCATGCCCGGTGCAGATCGGAATCACCCAGTCTGACCGCATCTGGATGCCTTCGTTCAATGCCTTCAAGGCCTCGTAATTGAAGGTATATTTCGCCTTTTCGTCTTTCGAGGCCCAGATCAGCGTCTCATGCGCATTGGTCAGCCGCTTGCCTTTGAAATTCGGCATCGGGTTCGATTTGCGCCAGACCACGTCGTTCAGAATCCAGTAGCCCTGGTTCTGCAGCTCGGCGCCCAGACGGAACACATTGTGATAGGATCCGATCACCCAGATCGCGCCATTGGGCTTCAACAGCCGCTTTGCAGCCGCCAGCCAGCGCCGGGTGAACTCGTCATAGGAAGCGAAAGAGGCGAACTGATCCCAGTGATCATCCACCGCATCGACCTTGGAATTATCCGGCCGGTGCAAATCGCCCTTCAGCTGAAGGTTGTAGGGCGGGTCCGCAAAAATCAGGTCTACCGAGCCCGCCGGCAGGCTCTCCATGATCTCGATGCAATCACCCGCAAGAATTTCGTTCAGCGGAAGCGCATGCTCCGCCGGTGCTTTTTTCGTCGCCATATTCTGCCTCTGCTCGCGGCAATTCTTGTGTGCCGTCTTGTGGATAAAGATGAGTCAGAACCGATTCGGCGTCAAATTGTTTATTGAATCAAGGGGTTACATAAATCCCTTGATACAAGATGTTGTGGATAGGTTTGAAGGACCGTCTATGCACAGGGGTTACGCCAAAATCCAGGAGCGCCTGGAGATGCGCCTTTGTCGGGTAGCCGGCATTCCGCTCCCAGCCGTAACCCGGAAACTGTTGCGCCAGATCCACCATGATCCGGTCGCGCGCAACCTTGGCGACAATTGATGCGGCGGCAATCGACTGGCAGCGGGCATCGCCCTTGACCAGCGCCCGGGCAGGGATCGTCAGACCGCGCGGCAAAAGGTTGCCATCGATCAGGGCGAAGTCGGGCCCCTGCCCCAGCCCCGCCACCGCCCGTTCCATCGCGAGATGGCTGGCGCGCAGGATATTGATCTCGTCAATCTCTTCGACACTGGCATGCGCGACCGACACGGCCGCATGGGTCAGAAGCCATTCTGAAAGCCGCTCGCGCGCCGCCTGGCTCATCGCCTTGCTGTCCCTGAGCCCTTCAGGGATGTTCCCCGGATCAAGCCGCACCGCCGCCGCCGTGACCGGCCCGGCAATCGGCCCACGCCCGACCTCATCGACTCCCGCGACAAAGGTCGCACCCGCCGCCAGCGCCTCCGTCTCAAAACTGAAATCCGGAACCGTCACCATCGCCGCCCCTGCCCGCTCCTGAAAGCGGCTTTCATCTGTCTCTTAAATATCCCCGCCGGAGGCTCCCGCGGCCGGCACCCCTCTCAGCCTTCAGCCGCGAGGATCCCCCGCAGCCCCGCCCGGTAATCGGGGTATAACAGCTGCACTCCCAGCTCTTCCCGGATCCGGGTATTCCGGACCCGCCGGCATTCCTCATAGAAACTCCGCGCCAGCGGCCCCATCCGCGCCTCTGCAAATTCCACCGCCGGTGGCTCCGGCAGCCCCAGAAGACCGGCAGCAAAGCTCAGCACCTCGGCGGCAGAGGACGGCAGATCGTCGCAGACATTATAGACCCGTCCCGGGCGCGGCGCCGCGATCGAAGCCCCCAGCACCTGTACGATGTCATCGACATGGATACGCGAAAACACCTGGCCCTCTTTCAGGATCCGCCGGGCCGAGCCATTGCGGATCTTCTCGAACGGCCCGCGCCCCGGCCCGTAAATCCCGGCCAGACGAAACACCTGCACCGGCAGCCCGCTCGCCAGCCAGTCGCGCTCGGCCCGGACCCGTTCGCCCGAACGCGCCCGTGCGGGCAGAACCGGCGAGGTCTCATCCACCCAGGCGCCACGCGTGTCGCCGTAAACCCCGGTGGTCGAAAGATACCCCATCCATTCCACCTGCGCCTCGCGAATCCCGGGCCAGGCGTTCAGGAACGGATCGCCCGCCTCGTCAGGGCTGGCGGAATGCAGGATATGCGTGGCGCGCGCCAGCGCCGGTGCAAGATCCGCGCCCCGCGCCGGGTCCCAGACCAGCGGCTCGACGCCCATCGCCTCAAACGCCGTCGCCTTTGCCGCATCCCGGGTGGTGCCGATCACGGTCCAGCCCTCGGCCAAAAGCCCGCGCGCCAGCGCGGCGGCGCAATATCCATGTCCAAGAGAAAGCAGTGTTTTCATGGCCGCGACTATCTCCCTGCACGCGCGCCACTGCAAGCGCCCCGCTCGGCCCCCGCGCCCCGTTACCTGGAGTTCACTTGCCTCAGCGCCCCGCTTTGCGCTTAACTCAGCCAGATGGCCCACCGGATGTCTCTCCGGATCATCCGTCAGGCCGCAGCGATCCAAAGGACAAAACGGACAAGTGTCGATCCTTCTTTTGCCAGACCCGAGCGAAGCGCAAAGCTTCACCGATGCCACCGAAGCCGTTGACCGGCTGAATGTGCTATATGACGAGGCCACCGCCCATCTGATCAGCCAGTTCCGCGAGGCGCTGATCACTGGCCGACCGGCACACCGGATCCGCGCCTATTACCCGGAAATCCGCCTCGTCGTGGACAGTTTCTCGAATGTCGACACCCGCCTGTCCTTTGGCCATGTCGCGCGGCCAGGCACCTATTCCACCACCGTGACCCGCCCCGATCTGTTTCGCAATTATCTGATCCAGCAGATCGGCCTTCTGATCCGCAATCACGGGGTGCCGGTCACCATCGGCCCCTCTGTCACGCCGATCCCGCTGCATTTCGCGGTGGCTGGTCAGCCCGACCTGATCATCCCCCAGGCCGGTGCGCTGGATTTCCCGCTGCGCGATGTGTTTGATGTGCCGGACCTCGCGACCACCAATGACGACATCGTCAACGGAACGCTTGAACATTTCGCCGATGGTTCGATGCCGCTGGCGCCCTTTACCGCGCAGCGCGTCGATTACAGCCTGGCGCGGCTGGCGCATTACACCGCAACCAGCCCGCGGCATTTCCAGAACCATGTTCTGTTCACCAATTACCAGTTCTATGTCGATGAATTCGAGGCCTTCGCCCGCGCAGCCCTGGACGACCCGAATTCCGGCTATTCCAGCTTTGTCGCAACCGGCGATCAGGAGATCACCGCAGGAGATGGCAGGATTCTCCTTCCGTCGAAAATGCCGCAAATGCCGACCTATCACCTGAAACGCCCGGATGGGGACGGCATCACGCTGGTCAATATCGGCGTCGGCCCGTCAAATGCCAAAACCGCCACCGATCATATCGCGGTCCTGCGCCCGCATGCCTGGCTGATGGTCGGCCATTGCGCCGGGCTCAGAAACACCCAGGCGCTTGGCGATTACGTCCTCGCCCATGCCTATCTGCGCGAGGATCATGTGCTGGATGACGACCTGCCGGTCTGGGTGCCGATCCCGGCACTGGCCGAGATCCAGATCGCACTGGAAGACGCGGTCGAAGAGGTCACCCGGCTGGAAGGCTATGAGCTCAAGCGCATCATGCGCACCGGCACTGTCGCCACCATCGACAACCGCAACTGGGAATTGCGCGATCAGTCCGGCCCGGTGCGGCGGCTGTCGCAGTCGCGCGCGGTGGGGCTGGATATGGAATCGGCCACCATCGCGGCCAACGGGTTCCGCTTCCGTGTGCCTTACGGAACGCTGCTTTGCGTTTCCGACAAACCGCTGCATGGCGAGCTGAAGCTTCCCGGCATGGCGACCGAATTCTACCAGGCCCAGGTCGGGCGGCACCTGCAGATCGGCATCCGCGCGATGGAGCTGCTGCGCGAAACCCCGTTGGAACGCATCCATTCGCGCAAATTGCGCAGCTTTGAGGAAACCGCATTCCTGTGAGACATAGGGAATTCCGGTGAAAACCGCTGATTTCCAGCCCCGGCTGCGTTCTGGGGCTTGATTTCGCCCCGCTTTCCAGGTGACTGAGCGACAGCCCTGAAAAGGGGGTCCCGAAGCCGCAATTGCAGGCCCGGGATCAGAAGGACACGCCGAACGAGAACAGGAGACACCAATGTCCAAGCCGATGACCAAGACCCAGCTTGTGGCTGCCCTTGCCGAAGCAATGGGCGCCGACAAGAAAACCGCTTCGGCCGCACTGGATGCGATTGCTGATGTGGTGGCAAAGGAAGTCACTGCAGGTGGTGCGGTCACCCTGCCGGGCCTCGGCAAAGTGGCCTGCAAAGAGCGCCCCGAGCGTCAGGTCCGCAACCCGGCCACCGGTGAAACCATGACCAAACCGGCCGACAAGCAGGTGAAATTCACCATCGCCAAAGCTCTTAAAGACCTGGTCAACGGCTGATCTTCGGATCAGGCCAGAAGACCGGTTGTAAGACGGATGGGGTCGCCCGGGATCAGCCCGGGACGGCCCTTTTCTTTTGCGCTCCGCCATCCGGGAGGCGATACTGCGATAAGGCGCGGAGGCGGCAATGACAGATCTTTTCGGTGATGCAGACCTCCCGCAACGGGGTCGCGAAGACCTGGCCCCCGGTGCGGTGCTGCTCAGGGGCTATGCAGGCCCGGAGGCCGATGCGCTGACCGATGGGATCGCGGCGGTCGCCGCCATCTCGCCCTTTCGCCATATGGTCACGCGTGGCGGCTTTGCCATGTCGGTTGCGATGACGAATTGCGGCAGCGGCGGCTGGGTCAGCGACCGGCGCGGCTATCGCTATCAGGCGCTTGATCCCGAAACCGGCGCGCCCTGGCCCGCAATGCCTGCCCCCTTCCGCGCCCTCGCGCAGGATGCCGCCGCAGAGGCCGGCTATCCCGGCTTTGCCCCGGATGTCTGCCTGATCAACCGGTACCAGCCCGGCGCAAAAATGGCGCTGCACCAGGATCAGGATGAAGCCGATTTCTCGCAGCCCATCGTCTCGGTCTCGCTGGGCCTCGCCGCGATCTTCCGCTTCGGCGGGCTGAACCGCAGCGACCCGGCGCGGAAGGTCCCGCTTTTGCATGGGGATGTCGTGGTCTGGGGTGGCCCCTCGCGGCTTTACTTCCACGGGATCGATTCGCTGAAACCGGGCACACACCCGGTTTGCGGTGATGTGCGGCTGAACCTCACCTTCCGCCGCAGCTGACACCGCACGATACAGCCCTGAAATGGCCCTCCTTTATACATTCGGAACCAATGCAGACGCAGGAATACGTCATGACCCTGTCATTGCGGACAGCCTTTATGTCGGCGGAAATGAAACCGCATTAATCTGCTGAAACCACGCTTACCGGGGGGAACCGCCGCATATATCGCACCGCCGACAGCCCCCTCTGGTTTGGCGTCGATGGCGGCGGCGGACCGGCAGCTGATCCGGCGGCGCACCGCCAACAGATCTGAACGCGCGGTGCCGTTCTGCGCCAGCGGGATCCCCTCGCCGAGGTCAAATAACGGACGGAGATCACGCAAGGGCACAGCCATCGTGCGGTCAGCCCCGTTCCTGACTGCGGGGCACAGCTCACCCCCATGCCATCCGCCCCCTGCGCAGAATGGCGGACGGTGCCACTCCCCAGGCGCGTCGGCCAGCGGGATCGCGAGGTGCGCGTTCAGCGAGGTGCTGTCTTAAAGCAACCTCAGCGCGGTGCTCAGGCAAAGGATTATGACGATCACGCCGGTCACGATCTCGGCCGCCGCAAAGAGGCGCGGGCTGGCGCCGGGCATGGCCAGCGCCAGACCCTGGCGGCTCACCCCCGCAAGGGTCGCCGCAAGCGCAGTGATCAGGAAGGTACCAGCCGCCATCACGATGGTGCCGAGGATCCCCAGCCCGTCGATCCCCAGCCGCCAGGTCAGGATCAGCAGGAACAATGCGCCCGTGCAGGGGCGGAGCGCGATCCCCGCCACCAGCGCCAGCACCTCGCGCCAGCCAGAGGCGGCGGCAACCTGATCGGGGCCGGGCGCATGGGCATGGCCGCAGCCACAGGTCTCGTCATGGGGGTGATGCCTATGGACCTGCGCGGGCTGCAATCGCCGCAGCCCGCGCCGCAACAGCATGGCCCCGAGACCGGCGATTGCCAGCATGGCGAGGGGCTCGATCAAAGCAGCCAGCCCTTCGACCCGGTCGCGCGCCTCGAACATCCAGATCCCGCCATAGACCAGAACAATCGCGACCAGCGCCTGACCAAGCGCTGCAAGCCCGGCAATCCAGACGAGACGTCGCAACGTGGCGCGGCTTGCAAAACCATAGCCGGCGATCAGCGCCTTGCCGTGCCCCGGCCCGAGCGCATGAAAGAACCCGTAAGCAAAACAGAGACCAAGAAACCCTGACACAGCCCCGCTGTCGCCGGTGCGGAGCGCCCGCAACGACTGGCCGAGCGCGTTTTGAAAGTCACGCTGCAAGCCAATCAACCGGCGCGCCAATGCATCATCCAATCCGGTCACGTAAACCGCCATTGCGATCAGCACGACGAGCAGGAGCAGGACCGCTGTGAAGAGACGCCGGGCATTCATGGCTGACCGCATGCCAGCAAGACGGTGTCGGCAAAGGCGCCACCGATTTCGGGATAGCCCCCGGCCTCAAGCTCCGCATCACTCAGCGCGGCCAGCGCCTCTTCATAAAGGACACGGGCGCGGCTGCTGTCGGCAGGCTCGACCCGCGCGGTGCAGTCGGGCCGCCCCTCAATGCCCGGCGTGCCGGTCAGATCGTAAAAGATGTAATAAGACGGGTCATAGGCCTGAAGCCGGATTTCGCCGCCAGCCGGATCGCGCCGCCCGGGCAGGGCACGGATATGGGTCATCCAGATCCGCCCCTCCCTGAGACCCGCCGCCCCGTCCAGCGGGCGCGAAAGCGCGATGGACTGACCGCCCTGGCTCAGCCAGAGATTGCCATCGAACCCTTCGGGCCAGGTACTCGCCATCTCGTTCAGCCTTTTCGCCTCTGCTGCGGTCAGGATGCCGTCGCCATCGGGGTCCATGCCCAGATCACTCAGGATCAGAAGCGAGGTGAGGTCGTCATAGACCCAGGCCACCGACACCGCCGTCAACTGCCCCTGGTCGTCGAACCGGAAGGTGAGGCCGGTATCGACAAATTCATGCGGATGCGCCCGCGCCACATGCGGCAGCGCGAAACAAGTGAGAAGGGAGAGGAGCCGCAGGACCATACCCTCTCATAACCTCTGGCGGAACGGCGCGGCAATTCACCGCCGCGTGCAAACCGGATCATCCAGGCAGGAAACTGCCCCGCCAGCGACGGCGCTGCCAGCTGCAGCGCTTCCCCAGATCACGAGCGCATCGCGCGAAATCAGTCTCTGTTCCGCCTGATTAAGGCGGTCCAGCATCCGCGCGAGGTCTCCGCCTGTCTCGCGGCCCAGCCGCGTCCAGAGCCGCAATGCGGAATGCGGGCTCCAGGGCAGCACGGCCTGCGACAGCCAGCGGCGCAGATCGGGCGGCAGGCGGTCAAACCGCTCCATCGGGCGCGGGCGGGCGCGGCCGCGCAGGCTTGTCACCAGGTTTCGCCCCATGGGTCAGACAGCCTCGCGCCGGGCCCAGTCGGGGAAGGGATCGGGCAGATCGGCCCATGCCGCCCCTGCCCGTTCTGTCCCGGCCTCCGGCATCAGCGCCGCATCAAGGCCCGCCCGGATCGCCGCCTCATCCATCCCGGCCCCGATAAAGACCAGTTCCTGCCGGCGATCCCCCCAGGGTTCCGCCCAATGCTGCATCACCTGGTCCAGGCCCTCGGGATGGGTTGGCCAGCGGTCACGCGGCACCGTGGCCCACCAGCGCCCCAACGGCGTGACGCCGGAGATCGCGCCTGCAAGCGAGAATTCCACCGCCCAGTCCGGGCGCGAGGCGATCCAGAAATGCCCCTTGGCGCGGATCACTCCCGGCAGATCGCCATTGAACAGGTCATGGATCTTTTGCGGGTGGAACGGCTGGCGCGCGCGATAGACGAATGAGGAAATGCCATATTCCTCGGTCTCGGGCTGGTGATCCGCAAAACCGTAAAGCTCTTTCGCCCACATCGGATGCAGATGGGCGCGGTCGAAATCAAAAAGCCCGGTATCGAAGATGTCCGAGGGCGAAACGCGCGAGAAATCGGTCTCGATCAGCCGCGCCTCGGGGTTCAGGGCACGGACGATCTTGCGGGCCTGATCAAGACGCACCGGCCCCGCCAGCCCGGCCTTGTTCAGAACGATGACATCGGCAAATTCGATCTGGTCGGTCAGCAGGCTGACCAGATTGCGCGTGTCGTTCTCGCCAAGGCTCTCGCCCCGGTCGGCGAGGAAATCATGGCTTGAGAAATCCACCGTCAGATTGACCGCATCGACCACGGTGACCATCGTATCAAGCCGCGCCAGATCCGAAAGGCTGGCGCCGTCACTGTCGCGAAAGTCAAAGGTCGCGGCGACCGGCAGGGGTTCGGCAATACCGGTCGATTCGATCAGCAGATAGTCGAACCGCCCTTCCCCGGCGAGGCGCCGGACTTCGCTCAGAAGATCATCGCGCAAGGTGCAGCAGATGCATCCATTGGTCATCTCGACCAGCTTTTCCTCGGATCGCGACAGTTCGGCACCGCTGCGCACAAGATCGGCGTCGATATTCACCTCGGACATGTCATTGACGATGACGGCGACGCGGCGACCCTCGCGATTGTTGAGGATATGGTTCAGAAGCGTGGTTTTGCCAGCGCCGAGAAAGCCCGAAAGCACGGTGACAGGCAGGCGCTGATCCCCGGAGCGGGGCAGGTTCGGAAAGGGGCTGGCGGGCATGGCGACCTCAATACGTAATGTTATTACATCTTATATCGAGTAAAACCGAAACCGCAACCGCCTGAAACACCGGGGTGCCGGGGAAATGGGCGACACCGGCTGATTCTGCCCTCTCAAAGGCCATGCTGACCGGGGGAGGGGAATATTCTTCTCCTCCCCGCAGGGCCCGCAAATGGCGCTCGCTTTAACCGGTGGCCTCTTCAGAATGGCCTGAAACGGCTTTCCCGGCCAGATTTGACCCATGCAAACGCCGCCCTGGCAGCCTGTGACAACCCGGAATGAGACCAACATGACCCTTCGCAAACTGACCACCACCCTGACCCTTGCCGGCTTGCTTGCCGGCGTCTCGCTGCCCGCTTTCGCCGAAACGCTGCGGATCGGCTGGCAGCAGATCGTCGAGCCCTCGCGCGTGCCCCAGGCCGACAAAACCTATGAAAGCGCCACCGGCGCCGATGTCGAATGGCACCTGTTCGGAGGCGGCGCCGATGTCATCGCGGCCGTCGCGGCGGGCTCGATTGATATCGGCTATGTCGGCTCGTCGCCGCTGACCGCAGCCGCCTCGCAGGATCTGCCGATCGAGACCATCTATATTGTCGGCAATATCGCCGAAGCCGAGGCGCTGGCCGTCAAGGGGGTCGAGAAACCCGAAGACCTCAAGGGCAAGAAGATCGCCACGCCTTTCGTGTCGACCGCGCATTATTCGCTGCTGACGGCGCTGAAACACTGGGGCATCCCGGCGTCCGAGGTGAACCTTCTGAACCTGCGCCCGCAGGAAATCGCGGCCGCCTGGGAACGCGGTGACATCGACGGCGCCTATATCTGGGATCCGGTGCTGAACCAGATCAAGACCACCGGCGGCACGGTTCTGGCCGACAGCTCTGACGTGGCGGAATGGGGCGGCCCGACCTTTGACGCCTGGATCGTGCGCAAGGACTATGCCGAGGCGCATCCAGAAATCGTCACCGCTTTCGTCAAAGTGACCGGCGAGGCGACCGATGCCTATATCAAAGACCCCGCCGCCTGGGGCGCGGACAGCGACGCGGCGAAAAAGATCGCCGAGCTGACCGGCGCACCTGCGGCTGACGTGCCGGCGCTTTTGAAAGGCTATGTCTTTGCCGGTCTGAAGGACCAGACCTCGGAAGCCTTCCTTGGCGGCGCCACTGCGGCAGCCATCAAAAACACCGCTGCCTTCCTGCAGGAACAGGGCTCTGCGACGGCGAAAGAGGATTACAGCGCCTTCGTGAACAAGGGCTTTGCCGAAGCCGCACTGAAGTAATCTGCGCGCGCGAAAAGCCTCTTCCCGGCGCCTTTCCCGGCGCCGGGCTTTGCCGTTCTGAAAGTCGCATCATGTCTGTTCTCAGCCTGTCGCATATATCCCTGACCTATTCCGGTACCGCGCAGCCGGTACTGAAAGATGTCACCCTCTCGCTGTCGCAGGGTGATTTCATCTCGGTCATCGGGCGGTCGGGATCGGGGAAAACCTCACTGATGAACCTTGCGGCAGGGTTCTTGCAGCCAAGTTCCGGCCAGGTCAGCATCGGCGGCGCCCCTGTCACCGGGCCGGGGCCGGACCGGGCCGTGGTCTTCCAGGATGACGCCCTCTTTCCCTGGCGCACCGTAGTCGAGAATGTCGCGCTGCCCCTGAAACTGGCCGGGGTGGCGCGGGAGGAGCGCGAAGCCACCGCCCGGCGCTGGCTGGCGGCAGTGCATCTGGAAGGCCAGGAAGACAAACATATCTGGCAGCTTTCCGGCGGGCAGCGCCAGCGGGTGGGGATTGCCCGCGCGCTGGCCTCGGGGCCGGATTTTCTGTTGATGGATGAACCCCTTGGCGCGCTTGACGCCATGACCCGCGACCGGATGCATGAGCTGCTGCTTCAGCTTTGGGATCAGAGCCATACCGGCGCTCTGCTGATCACCCATTCGGTCGAAGAGGCGCTGTTTCTTTCAACCTCGGTCGTGGTGCTGGCACCGGATCCGGGCCGGATCAGCTTTCAGGAAAGCTATGATTATGGCCGCCGCTTCATCCGGGGCGAAGATCCGCGCGCGCTGAAATCCGAACCCGGCTTTATCGCCGCCCGCGAACGCCTGCTGGCCGCGATCTATGAGAAAGAGCCCGCCTGATGACCGACAATACCGCAGATACCGCCGCCCTCACCACGCCGCACTCCAGGGGCGAGCAGCCAAAGCTGCGCCTGCCCTGGGGGCTGGTGCTGGGTCTTGCCACAATAGGCGGGCTGGTGCTGATCTGGGCGCTGGCCTCCTGGGCGGGCTGGGCCTCGCCGGTGTTCCTGCCCTCGCCTGCAAAGGTCTGGGCGGCGCTGACCAGGGTGGCCTTTGACGGCTATGCCAATGCCACGCTGCTGGAACATATGGGCGCAAGCCTCTGGCGGGTTTTTGCCGCGCTGTTCTTCACCATGCTGATCGGGGTGCCGGTCGGGCTTCTGATCGCCACGTCAAAGATCGGGCGCGGCATCCTTGATCCGCTGGTAGAATTCATCCGCCCGCTGCCACCGCTGGCCTATCTGCCGCTGATCATCATCTGGTGCGGCATCGGCGAAGGCTCGAAAATCCTTGTGATCGGGATTGCCATGCTGGCGCCCATCGTGATCTCGACCGTCTCGGGCGTCAAAGCCGCGGGCGAGAACCAGATCCGCGCCGCCCGCACCTTTGGCGCCACCCGTGCGCAACTGATCCGCGAAGTGATGCTGCCGGCAGCCCTTCCATCGATCTTTACCGGTATGCGCATCGCGCTTGGCGCGGGCTGGACCACGCTCGTCGCCTCCGAGCTGGTCGCGGCAACACGGGGCCTGGGTTACATGATCCAGTCGGCGGCGCAGTTCCTGGTCACGGATATGGTAATTGCGGGGATCCTCGTGATCTCGGCTCTGGCCACGATCTCCGAAATCCTGCTGCGCTGGATGGAAAGACGCTTCCTGCCCTGGATCGGCAAAAGCTGAGACGGAGAAGGCGATCAGTCGAGCCAGGAAAGCCGCATCGCAAGGCGCGCTTTCGCCCGGCTCAGCGCCGGCTTCAGCCAGTCCGGCAGCGCGGCCCCTGCTCCGCTGCGCGCCAGCTGATCGGATACCAGCGCCTGCCGCTCGTCAGCAGCCAGCGAGGCGATCTGTTCGGGCAGAACCGCAACCCCCAACCGCCCGAGCCGCGCCGCATCGCGCGACCAGATCTCATACCAGACCGGCGACGCCAGCCGGAGCTGGTACCCTGGCGGCAGATTGATCGCCTGATCTCGCGCCCGCCGCGTGGTCAGCCTCAGCGCCAGATCCGCGAGGCTCCGCGCAGGGCCGGAGCGGGGTGAGTGACCGGCATCTCTGGCCGGGCCGGCTGCGTAAGACATGGGTTCACCTGTGGTTTCAGGCGAAATAGTCTCGATTCCGGCAAAGCGCGGCAAGGGAAGGGGCCAGTCAGACTTTGCGCCCCGACAGGATATACTCTCTCTCCGCCGGAGCCGGGAGAGAGGCATTTTCCCACGCCTGCAGGACGATTCGCCCCGCAGACGCAGGGGATCAGCACAAAGCTTCGGCCAGAAGCTTCTGATAATAGGGCAGATGATGCGCCAGATCGCGTTTCATGCGCGGATGCGTCTGGGCGAGAGCGTCGAATTTGGCGCGCGTTTCCCCGGCCTCGGTCGCGCTCAGCGGTCGGATCCCCTTTGACGCGCTGACATCCCCATGCCAGCCGCCGACCTGATCCCAGTCTTTCGGCTTTTCGTCCTGCCAGGTGAAGGCACGTTCGGAAAATGGCAGCCCGACCGCCTGCCAGAACTGCGCCATCGTGCCGCGACTGTCCTCGCGCACGGCCTCGGCCCGAAGCACGACCGGGTTCCGGCCCGCCGCCTTCAGCGCGCTGAAATGACGCCATTGCGCCTCCAGCCCGACCTCGTCGAGGCTGACCTCGGGATCCAGCTTGTAATATGAGGTGATCGAAGCCAGCGGGTCGCGGATCAGGAACGCATTCACCAGATGCGGTGCGAAGGCCTCATCCGCCAGGATATGCGGCATCACATAATAAGACATGTCCTTGAAGAAGACCGGCCCCTTCGCCGCCCGTGCCAGCAGATGGTCGCGGATCGCGGGATAGCTGACCGGGTGATCCTGGCGGACATCGAAATGCGGCATCTGCCGGATCGCGCGATGGACGTAATAATCATACATGAAGGGCTCATGCGCGCAGTCGAGATCGCCGCGCTCGCGCATCACCCGCTCCATCGCCGTCGACATCGACCGCGGATGCGACCACAAAGCGTAGATCCTGTTCATCCGAATCTCCTCTTGCCCTTTTGCGTCATGTTTTGTCCCCGGATTTGCCTTCTGGCGCCCGCAAAAGCCGGTCCGCGACCAGCGCGATAGCGGCGATGATACCCCCCGCGATCAGCCCTGCCCCGGCATCGGCTTTGGACAAGGCGACATAGACCTGCTGCCCCAGCTCGCGCGTGCCCACCAGCGCCGCGATCACCAGCATCGACAGCGCCGCCATGATGGTCTGGTTCAGCCCAAGCCGCACCGAGCCCCGCGCCAGCGGCAGTTTCACCTGCCACAAAAGCTGCCACCTCGTGGCCCCCATCTGCAGGCCTGCCTCGGTCAGATCGGCCCGGGCATTGCGCAGCCCGTGTTCGACATAGCGGATCGGCGGCACCACGGCGTAAAGCACGATGGCGATGAGGGCGGTGAATTCGCCCACCCGGAACAGCATCAGCGCCGGAATCAGAAACACGAATTGCGGCATGGTCTGAAGCGTGTCGCAAACCGGGCGCATCAGGGCCGAGACGCGGTCGCTCTCGGCCGCGATCACGCCCAGCGTGGCGCCGATCGCGAAAGAGATCAGCACCGCCACCGCGCAAAGATAGATGGATTGCATCATCGGCTGCCAGAGGCCCGAGACACCGGCAAGCAACAGCGCCCCTGTCGCAAGCGCGGTGAGCCCTGCGCCCCCGGCCCGAAAAGTTGCACAGGCGGTCAGAAGGAAGACACCGGGCCAGGGAAAGCCCGGCAGCCCGGTCCAGAAGATCAGCGCGGCAAAGGCAAAGGCAATGCCGCGCCCGGGCCGGCGCCATCCAAGGCCAAGCGCGATCCCGGTTGCAACAAGGACATAGGCAAAGATCACCGGCGGGCTCAGCACAAAACCCCAGACCATCGGACTTGCCGATCCGGAGAAACCAAGCCGCATCGGCAGCATCAGGCCGTAAGTGATTGCATCGCGCAGCAGGGCAAAGAAGGGCGCGCTCCAGGCGACGAAATCCAGGAGCCACGCGTCCAGACGCCGCAGCCAGCGCTGCGCCTCTTCACCCGGCAACAGCGCCTCACCAGGCAGCACCACCACCAGCACCAGCGCGACGATCAGCCCGGCCATGAACCAGCCCCCTGACCTGCGCCGGCGCCCGGCAAGCCCCCGCGTGATCCGGTCCAGCAGCACCGCGATCAGCACGATCACCAGCCCTGCGCCCAGCGAGCGTCCCAGTTCGGCGGCGCGCATCGCGGAAAGCACCTCCCAGCCGATATCGTTGAAGCCGCCGATGATCGCGATGATGATCACCATCGACAGGGATGCCATCGTGGTCTGGTTCACCCCCACCATCAGCTGCGGCAAAGCCACCGGCACCCGCGCCTGCCAGAAAAGCTGCCCGGGCCGCGCCCCGGCCATCAGCGCGCTTTCGACAATCGCCGGGGGGACCTCGTCCAGCCCCAGCATGGTATTGCGCACCATCGGCGGGATCGAAAAGATCACACTCGCCGCCAGCCCCGCCGCCGGACCAAAGCCGAACATCAGCAAAAGCGGAATAAGATAGCCAAACGCGGGCCAGGTCTGCATGACATCCAGCAGGAAGGTCAGGCCGGGCCGGACCCTCGGCACAAGATGCCCGAGCGTCCCGAGCGCAAAGCCGATCCCCACCGCCAGCGGCACTGAAATCAACACCAGCGCGAGCGTGTTCATCGCCCTGGGCCAATAGCCCATCAGGACCACTAGCCCAAGCGCCAGGGCCGCAAACACCGCGAGCCCCCGCCCTCCGGCATAAAGGGCCAGCGCGACCAGAGCGAGGACCGTCGCGGGCCAGGGCGCCCAGGCCAGCCCCGCGCGGATCGCGGAAAGCGGAGTCTCGATCATGAAGGACAGCACCCGGCCCAACGGCCGCAAGGTCTCGAACACCGGGGAAATCACGGTATTCAGCGCCTCGGACAGCGGCAGGGTCAGCCCGGCGGGAAAGCCCCGCAGGACAGGCAGATGATGCGCCAGCCCCACCAGCAGAACCGACACCAGAAACAGCCCCGCCCAGATCATCTCTTCCCTGGTGAAATGCGGCATCACCGTTCCCCCGCGCCAGAGGCATCACGGCGCAGCACCGCCAGAACCGCCTCGGCCTCGAGGACCATCCCCGGAGCGCCAGCGACCGCGAACTGCCGCCGTCCCGTGGCAAGATCGGGCAAAAGCGTCTCTAACAAGGCCTCGGACGCGACTGCGGGGCCGTCTGCGGCGCCCGACATTCCACCCGGCGTCATCAGATCGCGCACCCGGATCGCCCGGCTCAACGCCACTTCGGCGGTGAAGCTCGCGACATAGTCATCGGCCGGGGACAGCAGGATTTCGGCCGGCGTGCCGATCTGGATGATCTGCCCGCCCCGCATCAGCGCGATACGGTCGGCAAGCCGGCAGGCCTCCATAATGTCATGCGTGATGAAGATGATGGTCTTTTTCAGCTGGCGTTGCAGCCGCAGGAATTCATCCTGCATCTGCCGCCGGATCAGCGGGTCCAGTGCTGAAAACGGCTCATCAAGGAACCACAGTTCCGGGTCCGGCGCCAGGCTTCGCGCGATGCCGACCCTTTGCTGTTGTCCGCCCGAAAGCTGCGCCGGCAGCGCATCGGCGCGGGCGGCAAGCTCCACCAGCTCCAGCATTTCGCGCGCGCGGGCCTCACGCGGGGCCCGCGCCATACCCTGCAGTTTCAGCGGGAAGGCGACGTTTTCCAGTGCCGTCAGATGCGGCATAAGACCAAAACTCTGGAACACCATTCCCATCTTGCGACGCCGGATTTCGGTCAGCTCGCGCCCCGAGATGCGCGACAGATCCCGCCCTTCGAATTCCAGCACCCCGTATTCGATATCCAGCAAGCGCGAGAGGCAGCGCACCAGCGTCGATTTCCCCGACCCCGAAAGCCCCATGATGACGAAAATCTCGCCTTTGCGGACATCGAATGTGGCATCCGCCACCGCCGGAATATGCCCCTCCTGCCTGAGGCGCGCGACCAGCGCCTCAGGGTCGATCCGGTAGCCGGTGGTGTCAAAATAGTAGCCGGGCCGTGGCCCGAATACCTTCCACAACCCCCGGCAGCTGAGCATGATGCTGTCTGATGCCACGGCGCTCACCACCGCCCCGGCCTCAGTTCAGCGCCTGATCAAGCCAAGGACGCCAGATCGCCTCATTCGCAGTGACCCATTCGGTTGTCACCAGATCCAGAGACTGGCCCTTCTCGTCGATCGCCAGCATCATCTTCTGCTGATCTTCGGTCGTGATCTCAAAGGCTTTCAGGATTTCATAGGCGGCCGGCCATTTCGGCGCAAAGCCCGACCAGACCACCTTGTTGACGTCGGGCGGCATGATGCAATGTTCATTGGACTGGTCCTTGCAGGGCGGCATCTCTATCCAGCCGGTCTCGACCTCGGCGAGGATGAAATGCGGCGCCCAGAACATCATGACGAGCGGTGTCTTCGCGGCTGCCGCTGCGCGGAGCTCTGCCAGCTGCGCCCCTTCCGACCCCGAAGGCACCGCCGTCAGGGGCAGGTTATTGTCCAGGATGATCGTTGCCGCGCGCGACCCCCAATCGGCCGGGTAATCCAGAAACCGCCCATTCGGCAGCGTGTCGGGCGTCGCAAGCAGCGCCACGCATTCCGGGTCATTCAGCGCTTCCCATGACGGCAGGGCCGGGCAAAGCTCCTCCATGAATTTCGGATAGAGCCAGCCCTCATTGGTGGTCAGCCCAAGACTGCCAATATCCTCGACTTTGCCTTCGGCGAGGACTTTCGGGTAAACATCCCCGACATTATTCAGCCATATCTCGACCGAGGCCGCGATATCGCCGTCCGCAAGCCCCTGGAAATGCGGGTAATTTCCGGCGGTCACGTAATCGACCTTATAGCCCGCCTTTTCCAGCACCTTGCCGGCGATCTGCGCGGAAATCTGCGCGCCCGTCCATTCCAGCATGGCGAGCTTTATCGGCTCATCGACCGCGCCGGGGTCAGCGGCCAGCGCCGGCCCACCGGCCATGGCGGCCAATGCGAGAAGTGACACAGCGGCATTCATGCTCTTCTTTGTCATTATAATCTCCCTGTCGGTTGTCTGGTGTGTTTTGCCCACCGGAAACGCTCACCAGAGCGCGCCGCCGGTGATCTTCACCTCCTCCATAGTGATGCCTTTGGCGGCATCGGTGATCAGAAAAGCCACAAGCTCCGCGACTTCGCCGGGCTGGATGATGCGGCCCTGCGGGTTTTCAGCAGCAATCGCTGCGCGGGCCTCTTCGACGCTCCGGCCCAGGCCCTCACGGGCCACGACCTGCGCCAGATCAGAGGCCATCATCGGGGTATCGACCCAGGTCGGGCTGACCATCACACAGGTCACGCCATGCGAAGCCCCCTCCAGCGCGACACAGCGCGTCAGCCCCAGAAGCCCGGCTTTCGAAGCGCAATAGGCCGGATTGTCCTTCCAGCCTATGGTGGCGGCGGTGGACCCGATATTGACGATCCGCCCCCAGCGCCGCGCCTTCATCCCCGGCAGACAGGCCCGGATCATCCGGAAGGCGCCGGTCAGATTGGTGTCGATGATGGATTGCCAGAGCGCATCGCCATGCCCTTCGACCGGCTGTTCGGCGGTGATCCCGGCGGCGTTGATCAGCACATCCGCCGGGCCGAAACGCTCGGTCGTGCGCTCGCAAAACCCGGCAACCGAACCCGGATCGGTGAGGTCGAGCATATCCGCCCGAACCTCGCCGCCGCCGGCAATCGCCGCCCCGGTCAGTGCGCCAAAAGCATCCAGCCGCGCCCGGCTTTCCAGATCACGCGCACCGACCACGACGCGGTAGCCGCGCGCCGCAAGATCCAGCGCCACAGCATGGCCGATGCCGGAAAGGCCGCCGGTGACGATGGCAACCGCGCGCGGCACCGGGGGGCTCATGTCGCCCCGCTCCGCAGCCGGAGATTGTCCGGGTCGAAAGGCGGACGATCAAGGATCCGCACCTTGCGCCGGGTGCCGAGAATTTCAACCTCCAGCCCATCCCGCACATTCCGGTCGCGCAGATAGGCCAGCGCCAGAACCTTGCCGGTCCGATGCCCGGTCGCGGCCGAGGTCACGATGCCGACCGGGGCCGCGCCCTGCCAGAGAGAATGCGCGTAATAGGGCTCGCTTTCGCCGGGGTCGATTTCCAGGAGCACCATCTCCCACCGCGCAGGGTCGGCCATACGGGCCAGAAGCGCCTCGCGGCCGGGGAAATCGTGATCGGGTTTCACAAGGAACCCCATTCCGGTTTCGGCGGGTGTGCGTTCGGTGGTGAAATCGGCACCCCAGGCGGGATAGCCCTTTTCCAGCCGCATCGCATTCATCGCATAAGACCCGAAACAGCCGATCCCCTCGGGCTGGCCTGCGGCTTCCAGCGCAAGGAACAGCTCTGCCGCGCGGGCGGCGGGGACATGCAGCTCCCACCCCGCCTCACCGATATAGGAAAGCCGCAACGCGCGGACCGGGATCCCCGCGACCGTCATCTCACGCACCGACATCCAGGCGCCGAAGGGGTCAGAGGTCAGCCGCCCGAGGATCGCGGGCGCCGCCGGCCCCATCAGACCGATCACCGCAAAATCGTCACTGACCCGGCTGATTTCCACATCAGATCCGGGCGCCCGGGCACGCAGAAGATCATCATCGCGCATCTCTGCCGCCGCGGCCGAAGTCAGGTAGAAATGATCCTCCGCAAGACAGGCGACCGTGAATTCCGACTCGGTGCCGCCCGCCGGGCTCAGCGCATAGGTCAGCCCCACCCGCCCGGGCTTCGGTGCCATATTGCAGCCAAGCGCATCGACAAAGGCCCGCGCCCCCGGCCCTTTCACCTCGAATTTCGAGAAGACCGACATATCGGCAAGGCCTGCGCGCTCTGTCACCATCCGGCATTCCTGCGCCACGGCATCGAACCAGTCGGGCCGCCCGAAGGTAAGCCGCGCCGGCGCGCCGAACCAGTTCGGGCGTTCCCATCCATAAGCCGCGCCCATCTGCGCGCCGCGCGCCAGCATCAGATCGTAAAGCGGCGTCAGGCGTTTGCCGCGTGCGGCGGGGCGTTCCTCATGCGGGTAATGCACCCCGAATTGCAGGCCGAAACACTCAACCGCCTTTGCCACCCGGTAATCGCGATCCGCCCAGGGGCCAAAGCGGCGGCTGTCCACCGCCAGCGCATCCATCGGCGGCGCGCCATGGGTCATCCAATGCGCCAGGAACCAGCCGGAGCCGCCGCCCTCCATCACCCCCATCGAAGACCCGGTCAGAAGCCAGGCGTTTTCAAGACCCCAGGCCGGCCCGATCAGCGGATTGGCATCGGGAGTAAAAGTGATCGGGCCATTGACCACCGATTTCACGCCGCCGGTTTCCAGCGCCGGGATCCGCGCCATTGCCGCCATCAGGATATGTTCAACCCGGTCAAGATCCGGCTCCATCAGTTCGGCACCGAATTCGGGCGGCACGCCGTCAACCGACCAGACCTGCGCCTCTTTCTCATAGGGGCCAAGGATCAGCGCATCACGCTCCTGGCGGACATACCAGCTTTCCTCGGGGTCGCGGATCATCGGCAGTTCCGGCAGCCCCGCTTTGATCCGGTCGGCCACCGCCGGGACAGTATCGGTCACCAGATACTGATGCAGCACCGGGACGGAGGGCACATTCGCCCCCATCATCCGCCCGATCTCGAACCCCCAGGTGCCCGCGGCATTGACGATATGCTGCGCCCGGATCAGACCCTGCTTTGTCTCGACCGCCCAGACACCGTTTTCGCGCCGGATCGAAAGCACCGGATTGCGCCGCAAGATCACAGCGCCGCGCGCACGGGCGACCTTCGCCATCGCATTGGTCGCAAGCGTCGGGTCGACATGTCCGTCATCGGGCTCATAAATTCCGCCGATGATCCCTTCGGTCCGCGCGAGCGGATGCAGCGCCGCCACCTCTTCGGGCGAGTGCAAAAGCCTGAGCTCATAGCCGGTGAATTTCGACAGGCCCGCGACATGGGCAAATTCCGCCATCCGCTCGGGGTTCGAAGTGATCCGCATCGCGCCCGACGGGTGAAAGCCGCAGCTTTCGCCGGTCTCGGCGGGCAGAATATCGCGGTAAAGCCTGACGCTGGTGGCGCGCAGCTCCTGGATGGTCGGGTTATGCGCGAAATGGGTGCAAAGCCCGGCCGCATGCCAGGTGGACCCATGGGTGAGGTCGTTTTTCTCGGTCAGGATCACATCGGTCCAGCCCGATTTCATCAGGTGATACATCAGCGAAACGCCCATGGCGCCGCCGCCGATGATCAGAACCTGTGCGTCGCGCGTCATGCCTTCATCCTCTCGCCCGAGGGGTCGAATGGCGGCCGGCTCAGCGCCAGTGCCGCATAATGTTTCTCTGCGATTTCAATGGTAAACTGCCGTGTGGCCGTGGCCTGCGGGGTCTCGCCCGGCGCAATTTCGATAAGGCCAAGCGCCAGGGTCCTGCCTGTCCGCGCGCCCCGCGCGCCCGAAGTGGTCAGCCCGACCACCCGGCCCGAATCCCAGATCGGTTCGTCATGCAGGACCAAAGGGTGATCGGGCAGATCGAACAGCACGAGGCGGCGCCGGAGACCCTCTTTGCGCTGCGCCTCAAGCGCCGCTTTACCGATGAAATCCTTCGACCAGTCAATGGTAAAGCCAAGCCCCGCCTCAAGCGCTGAAATGTCCTGGCCCAGATCATGGCCCATATGGCGAAACCCCTTCTCGATCCGACAGGCATCCAGCGCGTGATGGCCCATCGGCGCCGCCCCCGCTGCGCGCAGCGCCCGGAACACCGCCGGGGCGGCGGCGTTGGGGATGTAAAGCTCCCAGCCGAGTTCGCCGACAAAGCTGACCCGCTGCGCCAGGCAGGACCGGCCCGCGATCACCACCTCGCGTGCGGTCGAAAAGGCGAAATCCTGCCAGTCATCCGGCGACAGCCCGGCCAGCAGCGCCCGCGACCCCGCGCCCATCACGCCGATCACGGATTCGGATTCCGTCGCATCGGTTATCGCGACATCAAACCCGTGCGCCCGGCGCCGGAGCCAGGCCATATCCCGCCAGCGCGTCGCCGCACCGGACACCAGGCGGAAGTGATCCGCAGCCCGGCGCACCGTCACATCGCCCTCGATCCCGCCCTGCGCGTTCAGAAGCAGCGTATAGGTCGCACGGCCAGGCGCCACATCCATATTGGCGGTGGTGATCTGTTGCAGGAAGGGCAGCGCATCGGGCCCGGCAATGTCGAATTTCCCGAAAGGCGTAAGATCGAGCAGCACCACCCCCGTCGCCATCTGTGCCGCCTCGCGGACCGCAATCGGATACCAGGGCTGCGCGCCGGTCGACAGCGGCAGGGATTGTTCCGACGGGGTTTGCGCATACCACAGACCGCGCTCCCACCCGGCGGTAAGGCCGAAGACCGCACCCGCAGCCTGCCATTCATCATGCAGCGCCGATTTGCGCAAACCGCGCCCGGCTTTCGGCTGTTTGAACGGCCAATGCAGCGCGAAAGCATCGGCCACGGCTTCTTGCATCCGGGTCTCGACATGCGCGGCCGCGGCCGCCAGCGGATCGGCGCGGGCGATATCGGTCTCCCAGAGATCCATCGGAGCATGGCCGGCCAGCATCCAGTCGGCCAGCACCCGACCTACCCCGGCCGATGACATCACGCCCACCGAATTCATCCCCGCCGCAACGTAAAGCCCGTCGACCGTGGGCGCTTCACCCAGAAGCATCCTGGTGTCGGTGGTGAAACTTTCGGGGCCGTTCATGAAATGCTGGATGCCGACATCGGCAAGGCCCGGGATCAGCGCAAGGGCCGCCTCCATAAAGGGGGTAAACTGCTCCCAGTCCTCGGGCAGTTCCAGAAACGGCCGGTCGCCCGAAGGGCCGAACGCATCCCAGCATTTGGCATCGGGCTCGAAGCCACCGATCACCAGCTTGCCGGCATCGCCCTTGATATAGATGCCGCGATCAAGGTCGCGCAGCACCGGAAAAGGATGCGGCATCAAGGGCATGGCTTCGGTCACGACATACATATGCTCAACCGCCTGCAAGGGCAGCGCGACGCCCAGCGGATCGGCCAGCCGCTTTGACCAGGCGCCGGCGCATAGCGCGACCTGATCGGCCTCTATCACCTCGCCATCTGCCAGCAACACGCCGGTCACGCGGCTGCCTTCGGTCAGGATCCGGTCAACCCGCGCGCCCTCGCGGATCTGCGCACCCTGGGCTTTTGCCAGCCGCGCATAGGCCATGCACAGATCGACCGGGTTCACATTGGCGTCTTCCTCGACCGCCATCGCGCCGATCACGCCGGTCAGATCGAGCCCCCGCACATTAACGTCTTCAGGCCCGGTAAGTGTCGGGTGCAGCCCGAAATGCCGGCCAAGCGCCGCAATCCGGTGCAATTCATCCATCCGCGCCGGATCGCGCGCCAGCCAATAGCCGCCGGTGCGACGATAGCCGGTCGAAAGCCCGCTTTCTGCCTCAAGCTTTGGAAAAAGCTCGCCCGCATACATCGCGAGCCGGGTCGCATTGGGGGTCGCGCGCAGCGGCCCGACGATCCCGGCCGCATGCCAGCTGGTGCCCGAGGTCAGGCTGCCACGCTCCAGCAGCGTGACCGAAGCAGCAGCGGTCTTTGTCAGATGATATGCGAGGCTGAGCCCCACCGCACCGCCGCCGATAATCACGATCTTCCGCATTCCAGGCGCCCCGTCTCTTCTGGCAAAATCAGACAGAGGCAGCGGCTTTCGCGCAAGGATGGACAGGCATCATTAGGGATACTAATTCTTATCAGAACAACAACCCGGTTAAGATCATGCGCGAACGCGGCAAAGACGAACCTGATATCAACCTGTTCCGCGCCATCGAGGTTTTCATGGCGGTGGCCGAGATGCGGCAGGTGACGGCGGCGGCCTCGGCCCTGCGGATCACACAATCGGCCGCCTCGCAGCATCTGAAGAACCTGGAGCTGATCTTTGGCATGGCACTGTTCGACCGCTCGACCCGGCCGATTGCCCTGACCTATGCCGGCGAAACGCTGCAGCGGCATGGCTTTCGGCTCCTGAACCAAATCGACGATCTGAAGCGCGACATGCAGCATCTGGGCGCCTCTTCGCTGCCGGCGCTCAGGGTCGGGCTGCTGGCCTCGACCGCGACCACGCTGACGCCGGGGCTTTATGATCTGGTCAATAATGCGATGAAAGTGCCCGAGCTGATCCTGTCGGCAGGCCTCGCCACCGACCATTTCGCGGCACTGAATGACCGGCGGATCGATATGGCGGTCACCTCTGAACGGCTGCAGGACGGGCCGGGATTCAGCTTTATCCCGATCCTGGATGAGCCGTTTTATCTTATTCTGCCAGATAGTTACACAGGACCCGCTGACGACATTCACGCCATTTCCCGCAAGCTTTCCCTCGCACGTTTTGGCACAACCACCCCGGTCGGGCGCCGCACCGACCAGCATCTGCAACGCTGCCGCCTTGATCTGCCCCGCGCGATCGAGGCCGACCGCACCGCGATGGTGATGGCCGGCGTCATCACCGGCAAATGTTTCGCGATCCTGTCACCGACGCTTCTGATCGACGGTGTCGCCGAAGGGATGCGTCTCAGGATCGAGCCGCTGCCCTTCGCGCCGCTCAAACGCACCATCCGCCTGGTGTCGCGTCGTGATGATCTTGGCACGATACCGCTGCGCATCGCGCTGGAAAGCCAGAAGATCCTGAAACGTGCCTTCGATCGTCATTTCCCCGCAATCTCCGGCCAGGTGAGTTACCACGAGATCGCTAATCCGTCTTATTAGGATTACCGATAGTATAAGTTTAACCTTTGCAGAGCTTCGCGCCCCGCTATCGTCGGCCCGGCAACACGCCGATGGAGACCGGGATGCAGGAGAGGCGGGGCCGCAGTGCCCGGATGCAGGAGAGAAGCGCGAGGAACAAGGTCTCGTCGCCCTATGTGCTGCGCCGCATCGGCATTGTCAGTCTGATCGACGACGAATCCGTCGCCATCATCGAGAGAAATGCAGACCGCATCCTCGACGAGATTGGCATGGAATTCCGCGGCGATGCCGAGGTGCTGGAGATCTTCCGCAAGGCCGGTGCGCGGGTCGATGGCGAAAGGGTGCGCTTTGATCCCGGCTGGTGCCGCGACAAGATCAAAACCGCGCCCAAGGTCTTTACCCAACATGCCCGCAACCCGGGCCGATCCGTCCAGATCGGCGGCGAGGCGCAGCTTTTCGCGCCCAGTTTCGGCCCTCCTTTCGTGCATGACATGGAAAAGGGGCGCCGCTATGCGACGATCCACGACTTCCGTGAGATAACCAAGCTGCATTACAGCCTGAACGCCGTGAACCATTCCGGCGGCGTGGTGGTCGAACCGGTCGATCTGCCGGTTCCTGTGCGCCATCTGCATATGGCCCATACCCATCTGACCCATTCTGACAAACCCTTCATGGGGGCCGTCACCGCGCCCGAACGCGCCCGTGACACGATTGAAATGGCAAAGCTCGCCATGGGGGCAGAGTTCGTCGACGCGAATTGCGTGCTTTATTCCGTGGTCAATACCAATGCGCCGCTGGTGCTGGATGAGACCATGCTCTGGGCGCTGAAGGAATATGCCAGGGCCGGGCAGGCCACGGTCGTTTCGCCCTTCGTGCTGGGCGGCGCGATGTCGCCGGTGACGGTCGCGGCCACACTCGCGCAGGTGTTGGCCGAGGTCATGGCGAGTGTGGCGCTGATCCAGTTGATCCGGCCCGGCGCGCCTTCGGTTTTTGGCACGTTTTTCTCACCGCTGAGCCTGCGCACCGGTGCCCCCACCTTTGGCACGCCCGAAGGCACCCAGTTCCAGATGTGCGCGAAGACGCTGGCGGATCGCCTTGGCCTGCCCTTCCATTCGGTCGGCGCGCTGACCGCGTCGAAAGTGCCCGATGCCCAGGCCGGGTATGAGTCACAGGCCCAGCTGATGGGCGCCGTGATGGCGGGCGTGAATTTCATTATCCATGCCACGGGCTGCCTCGAAGGCTTGCTCACCACCGGTTACGAGAAGATCGTGATGGATGCCGACCGCTGCGCCGCCATGGCGCGTTTCACGCAAGGCATTGATTTTTCAGAAGCCGCCCAGGCGATGGAGGCCTTTCACGAAATCGGCCCTGGCGGCCATTTCCTCGGCGCAGCCCATACCCGCGAAAACTTTGAATCCGCCTTCTGGCTGGGCGAGATGTCGGACAACGGCACTTACGAGCAATGGACGGCGGAAGGCGGGCTCTGGCAGCAGGACCGCGCATCGGACCGCGTCAGACAAATCCTGCGCGATTACGAGGCGCCCGCGATGGACGAAAGCATCCGCGAAGCGCTCGACGATTTCGTCGCGCGCCGCACATATGAGATCACCGGAGAGATGGCATGACGCTTCACACCAGCTGGAACCTCGAGGAAACCGCCGTCCGCCGCGACCGCTATTATTCGGCCGCTTTGCGCAAATTCGTCCCCTTCCGCGAGCCGATGGTGTTTCGCCGGGGCGAGATGCAATATCTCTGGGACGAGGCGGGCCGCCGCTATACCGACCTTCTGGGGATGAATGTCTGCATCTCGGTCGGTCATTCGCATCCCGAAGTGGTCAAAGCCGCGATGGATCAGGCGGCAGAGCTGACCCATTGCACCACGATGTTCTACCATCCGGTGCCCGCGCATTTCGCTGAGGAACTGGCGTCCACCATGCCGAAAGGCGAAAAGGGCGATATCGAATGGGTGGTGCATTTCACCAATTCCGGGTCCGAGGCCATTGACCTCGCGATGGCGATGGCGCGGGGATATACCGGCAATCTCGATCTGATCGCGCTCAGGACCGCCTATCACGGCCCGACCTCTGCCGCACAATCGGTGACCGGGATCGCCGGCTGGCGGCATCCGGGTATGCCCGGGAATGTCGCCTTTGTGGCCGAGCCGAACCAGTATCGCGGCATTTTCGGCGAGAATGCCGGCGCCGCCCCCTATCTTGATGAGATCGACCACGTGATCCAGTCCTCGACCACCGGCCGGGTCGCCGGGATACTGGTCGAAAGCGTCCAGGGCTATGGCGGCATCATCGAAATGCCGCCGGGCTATATGTCCGGCGCGGCCGAACGCATCCGCGCGGCGGGCGGGCTCTATATCGCGGATGAGGTGCAATCGGGCTTTGGCCGCACCGGCGATCATTTCTGGGGGTTCGAGGCCGACGGCGTCATCCCCGATATCGTCGTCATGGCCAAGGGCATCTCGAATGGCTTCCCGCTGGGCGCGGTGGTGGTGCGGCGTGAGATCGCCGAGCCGATGGGCGAGAGGTTCATGTTCCACACCTATGGCTCAAACCCGACCTCCTGCGCCGCCGGGCGCGCGGTGCTCGAAATCCTGAAACGCGACCGGATGCAGGAGAATGCAAAAGAAGTCGGCGCCGCGCTGCTCTCGCGCCTGCGCGAGCTGCGGCAGAAATATCCGGTTATCGGCGATGTGCGCGGTCGCGGCCTGATGCTGGCAATCGAAATGGTCTCGGACAGGGCGAAAAAGACCCCAGACGCCGAAACCACCGGCGCGGTGTTTGAAGCCTGCCGCGAAGCCGGGCTGATCCTGTCGAAATCGGGGCCGCACCGGTCGACTTTGCGGATGGTGCCGCCTTTGTGCCTGACACTCAAAGATGTCGATCAGGTCGCCGAGGGGCTGGACCGCGCCTTTGACCGCGCCAGACGGGGCTGACCATCATCTCGGGAAATTTTCTCTGTCACAGGGCCAGATCCCGGGTCGAACAGAACAGATATGCCCAAAAACCGTGTATTCGGACAACAAACCTTCTGTCCGGCTCCAGGCTTTGGAATGTCCCTTAACCACCTGCGATGCGATAAAGCGCTGCAGGGAATGACGGAAACGCGCAGCCACTCCCATACCCAGACAGGACCATAGCAATGCTGACCGCCTCCCGCCTTTTTGCCGCTCTGATCACCTCTGCCAGCCTCGCGCCGGGCCTTGCGCTGGCCGAAAAGCTGGTGATCCCGGATCCGAATTACGCCTCGGGCCGCGCGACTGCTTTCGCGGTCAAGGGCATCATCGAAGAGGCGCTCGGGCTTGAGGTGGAAACCGTGCCGGTCGCCTCGGTCCCGGTGGTATGGGAGGCAATGTCGCGCGGCACCGGCGAGGTCGATATCTGGACCGAGACCTGGCTGCCGAACCAGAGCGCGCCCAAAACCAAATATGCCGATGAGGAAAAGCTGGTCACCGTCGGCGAGAAGTCTTTCCCCGCCGTGCAGGGCTATTGCGTGCCGAAAGCCGCCGCCGAAAAGCACAATATCCGTTCGGTTTTCGACCTGGCGAATCCCGAGATTGCCGCACTGTTCGATTCGGATGGCAATGGCAAAGGCGAGGTCTGGATCGGCCCGCAGGGCTGGCTGTCGACCAATATCGAGACCATCCGTGCCCGCGATTACGGCTTTGCCGAGTTTTTCGAGCTGCAATCGACTGATGAGGCCATTGCTACAGCCGGTCTGGACGCGGCGGTGAAAGCCGACCGCCCCTGGCTGGGCTATTGCTACGGCCCGCACCAGAATTTCGCGATTTATGATCTGGTCCTGCTGCAGGAACCGGCGCATGACCCCGCGAATTTCGTCATCGTGCAGCCCGACCAGGACCCGGACTGGCAGGCGAAATCCCATGTCGCTTCGGCCTATCCCGAGACCACCGTGCACATCTCCTGGTCGGCCAATCTGGCGACGCGCGACCCCGCTCTGGTGACGCTGCTGCAAAACATCCAGCTCAGCGCCGATGATGTGAACAAATGGTCGCTGGAGATCATCAACGGCAAAGACCCGAATGAGGTCGTGAAGCCCTGGATCGAGGCCAATGCGGCGCAGATTGCCGCCTGGACCGCGCAGTAATCTATCATCCTTTGCACCTTCGGGGCCGGAGCGGTCTTGCCTCTCCGGCTTTCCGCTTTTCCGCCGCCCCCCGCGGCCAGTCAGACGGAACAGAACAGTGAGCGACCCCGTAATCGAACTGCGCTCGGTCTGGAAAGTCTTCGGCCATGACGCCAGAGCGGCGCTGGCCGGGGCAAAATCCGGCAAAAGCAAAGCCGAGCTGATGGCCGCCTTTGACGCGGTGATCGGCGTGCGCGATGCGGGGTTTTCCGTCTCGCGGGGCGAAGTCTTTTGCGTCATGGGCCTGTCAGGGTCGGGAAAATCGACCCTGGTGCGGCTGATCAACCGGCTGATCGAGCCGACCGAGGGCAAGATCCTTCTCGAAGGCGAGGATATCACGCAGGCCAGCCCCGCACGCCTGCGCGAGCTGCGATCGTCCCGGATCGGCATGGTATTTCAGAGCTTTGGCCTGTTGCCGCATCGCACGGTGCGCGAAAACGTGGCCCTGCCGCTGGAGATCCAGGGCGCCACGCCGCGTCAGCGTTTCGACCAGGCCGAGATTGCGCTGGCAAAGGTTGGGCTGGCCGGCTGGGGGGACAGCCTGCCGACCGCGCTTTCCGGAGGCATGCAGCAGCGCGTCGGCCTTGCCCGTGCTCTGGCCGCCGACCCGCCGATCCTGTTGATGGACGAACCCTTTTCCGCGCTCGACCCGCTGATCCGACGCCAGTTGCAGGACCAGTTCCGCAATCTCGCCCGGGAAATGGGCAAGACGGTGATCTTCATCACCCATGATCTCGACGAGGCCATCGCCATCGGGTCGCGGATCGCCATCATGAAGGATGGCGAGATCCAGCAGATCGGCCAGCCGGAAGAGATCGTGACCCGGCCCGCCACCGATTTCATCGCGGAATTCACCCGCCATGTCTCGCCGTTGCAGGTCTTGCGCGCCGGCACGATCATGGAGCCGCTGCCTGCACTGCCGGAAGGTCTGACAGAGGATCCGGCGCGGGTCGATCTGAACACGCCGCTTACCGCGCTGACGACACATTTTGCCACCAGCGACGCCCCGGTTCTGGTCTGCCGTGACGGCGTTCCGGTCGGCCTTGTGCATCAGAAGACGCTGCTCGCCGCCATCGGCAATCGAGGAGAGGCCGCGCAATGACCCGACCGGATCCGCTTGTCGCCGAATTCGTACAGCGCGGCGCGGCGTTTTACAGCCGCGCCTTCGCGCTGCTGGATGAAGAGGCCCGGCCCCGCCCGCGTTTCAACCCGATGGCGGCCCTGTTCGGCGCGTCCTGGCTCGGGGCGAGATCGCTCTGGGCCGCTTTCTGGCCGGCGTTTTTCGCCACTGTCGTCAGTGTGGTCCTGCTGGCCATTGCAGTACTTGGAGACCCGGGCGCTGATGCCCGCGCCAGGGCCGACCGGCTTGAGGCACAATCCGCAAACCGCCTTGCCGCTGCCGAAACCGCCATCGCCAATGGCGACCCGCTGGGCGAGGGCATGAAACGTTCGGCCGAAGGTATCGCGAAAGCTGCCACAAATGCCCGGGCCGAGGCAGAAGAGGCACAATCGCAATCCTTTGGCTATGGCCTTGCGGGCGGGCTCGGTCTGATCGCCGTGCATCTGGCGACCGGATTTCTGGGAACCATCCTGCTGAACCGGCGCTTCCGGCGCTGGCGGGCTGACCGCCGGCTCGGGCATGGGCTGCCGCCACAACGCGCCGTTTTCGCGGCCAGCCTGACCCTTGCCAGCGCAGCGCTTTCGGCCTGGCGGTTCGCCTTTACCGACCCTCCTGCCTGGCTGACCAGCTTCCCTTCATCCCCCGAGATCTACAACGCCTGCGCGCGCTGGCTGGATCGCGGGTTCAGATCTGCCGCCGACGGGCTGGGCGGCCTGTTTCGCGCCATCGCATCGGGCATCAACGCCATCCTCACCCTGCTGGAACTGGCGCTCGTGGCCACGCCCTGGCCCGTTGTGATGGCCGGCGTGATCCTGATCGCCTGGCAGGTGTCCGGCCGCCGCGTCGCGATCTTTTCCGCCGCAGCCCTGGCCTATCTCGCGCTGTTCGGCTTTTGGGAAAAGAGCATGGCAACGGTCGCCCTTTTGGGAACCGCCGCGTTCCTCTGTGTCTTCTTTGGCCTGCCTTTGGGCATCTGGGCGGGTCGGGACCGCCGTGTCCTCACCCTGATGCGGCCGGTGCTCGATCTGATGCAGACCATGCCGGCCTTCGTCTATCTTATTCCGGTCATTGCATTTTTTGGGATCGGCAAGCCCCCCGGCATTATCGCCACGCTGATTTTCGGGATGCCGCCGGTGATCCGCCTGACGGCATTGGGTATCGCATCGGTGCCCGAGAGCATCCGCGAGGCCGCCCAGGCCTTTGGCGCCTCCCGCCGGTTCATGCTTTTTCAGGTCGACCTGCCCATCGCGCGCCCCTCGATCATGGCCGGCGTGAACCAGACGCTGCTGATGTGCCTCTCGATGGTCGTGATCGCCTCGCTGATCGGGGCGCGGGGCCTTGGCGAAGATGTCCTTTCCGCGCTGCAATATGCTGCAGTCGGAAAAGGCGTCCTCGCCGGTCTCGCGATTCTGGCCTGTGCCATGGTGATTGACCGTATCGTCCAGGGCCGCAGCAAATGAGGGCGCAGGTGTTCCGCCCGGACCGGACGGGCGCGATATCCATGCAATCCGAGCGACAGGAATTGGCGGCAATTGTGAAACCGGCGCAGGTCATTTGTGAATAGCCCCATGCTGTGCAGGTCTTCTTCGCAGATTTTGAGGCAGGGAGGCCGTGAGGGGCACATATAATTCCGCTGAAGGGTTCAGGCGCGATGCCGTCGCGCAGATCTCTGTCCGGTCGGTGACGTTTCGCGCCGGCCTGGGGTGAGCAAGCCCTATCTCTGTGCCTGAAGCGAGGGCTGACGCGGGTCGTTGGGGAGCGTGATATCCTGAGAAAAGCCACCGCATATTTCGTCAGGGATGCAAAGTAAGTGCAGCCATTGAGACGCCATTGGCTCGGCCCGAATGGCGACGGAGTTCGTGACCGGGCATCGGGGGCAGTTTTCTGTCCCGGCCATGTGCCTGCGCCTGCAGCCGAGCGGATTCCATGCCCGGCTCCACGCCTCGATGAGGGTGCGCGCATGAGGCAAGGCCGACGCCTGACTGAGCGGCTGCGGAACGCCTGGGCGGAGAGCGGCCAGATCTGCGGATATCGCGAGCTGCATAACGATCTGGTTGAACAGAGCGAAAGCAGCGGCCCGAACCCTTCGCTGCCAGATTGGCCTCGCTTGCCGAGATCAGGTCGCAGATCGGATACAGGCGCTGTCCCCGCAACTGATGTGGCAAGCCATCGGTCGTGGTCATCATCGAGCCGGTGAACGCCAGCGGTTCAGGTGAACTGGTTTGGCCACGATCGGCAGCTCAATCCTGAGGCCCCGGACAAGGCCTGGCTGACCGATATCACCTTCATCCCGCGGCAAGAGAGCTTTGTTTACCTTTCGCCTCGCCATGGTCTCCCGGACCAATGGCGTTCCTATGGCCCGATCATTGACCTCTGTACCCGGCACGTAATCGGCTGGTTGATGCAAAGCAGGCAGACGCCGGATGTCGTTCTGCAGGCCCTGCCGATGGCTGTATCACGGCGCAAGCCGTGGGGGAAAGTGCTCGGTTTTGCGGATCAGGGGAGCCAGGTCACCAGCACGGTCCCGGCGGCGTTGTCTCACGCACCGATAATCGGGAGCCTTCCAGAAAACGCCGTGACAACTGCCACGACAACGCAGTCGCCGAGCGCTTCTCATCCTAGCCCAGGCGCGGGCGGATCAGACGCAGGACCTGCCAGAGCTGCGAAAACGCCAGGCAGGGCATGTTCGACAACATCGGAATATTCTGCAACCCAAAGCGCAAGCAAGCGGGGAATGGAATGCTGTCGCCCGCCGGGTTCAAACGGCAGCAAGTAATGAGACGCGAAAGCGCCCGGGAAACCCGGGGCAGCTGACTGCCAACCAGGCAGAGTTTATTCCCCCCAGGCCCCAATGCCCTAACTGTCCTGTCTCGCGATCTCGGTGATCAGCACATCATTGACCGTCGGACCAAGTACCGTTCTCGCTTGTTCCAGCAGAGCTTTACGGAGGACAATAAGATTTGAGGAATCCGTGAAAGACCCCCTGAACCCCCCGGAATTCGCGTGATCGAACATGACCTGAAGAAAGGCATCCTGCAGTTTTGGCTCGCGGGCAAAGACCAGGTCAGACTGCCCTGCAACAATCTCCAGGCTCAGCGAGGCCGCGATCAGAGACACGATCCGCCCGCCCTCCATCACCGGCACGATGAACTGATTGTTGAGCCGCACAAACTCCACTTTCGCAGGATCGGGCGTTTCGCTCGCTTTGCGATCAGAACCTTCCTGGGCGAGCTCGCCGGCAGGTGTCACGCGCAGGTAGTAGCCGGCACCACCGCCGAGCGCGAACCCGATCAGGGAAAGAAGCAATGGGACAAGCAGCTTTTTCATGGTCAGAACGGCAGCAGAATATCGGTGATCTGCTGCCCGTAGCGGGGCTGCTGAACATCTGTGATCTGTCCTCTGCCGCCATAAGAGATCCGCGCTCCCGCGATCTTGTCATAGGTGATCTCGTTCTGCCGCGAGACATCGGTCGGGCGCACATAGCCGGTGACGATAAGTTCGCGAAGTTCGTTATTCACCCTTACCTCCTGTTGCCCCTCGATACGCAAAACACCATTTGCCAGTTGTTCGACCACCGTGGCTGCGATGCGGAGGGTCAGCTTCTCCGACCTCGACACGTCACCACTGCCGGAAAATGTCGATGAAGAGCTGGTATCTACCGCGTTCCCCATCGTCGCACCGGTCGGAAGTTTCTCGTTGATCCGTTGCGGAATTCCGAAAAGCTGCGGCATCCCCATTTTTTGCGCGCCGGTGCGCGACCGGCCGGTCGAATTCGAGATCTCGGCGCTGTCGTCGATTTCGATCACGACCGTCAGAATATCGCCACGCGTTGCCGCACGCCTGTCGCCCAGGAGCGATTCCGAACTGGCGTTCCAAAGAGAGGAATCATAGGCCACGCCGGAAGGGGGTGTCGTCCGGGGCATTGGTGTCGAATAGATCGCGTGATGCTGGTAGCTGCCCTCCAGCGGGCTGAAGTCAGGGGCCTTGCCGACCTGAGAAAGATCACCGCAGCCCAGCAGAGCCAGCGGAGACAAAAGAATGAGCGTGTATTTCACGGAAATCCTCCGACCAGGATCAGACCATCGGCACCGATGCGGCCCGAAACGGTGGTTTTTGACGCCAGGTTCATGACGCGGATCATCTCCCCTGCCCCACCCCGGGCAAGGGCGCGGCCCTCGGCACGGATCACAAGCCCGCCCGCCCGATATTCCAGCGCAACGATTGAGTTGCGCTCGATCAGGGCAGGAGGACCGATATCGCCTGGCCTGACAGGTCTGCCGGCATAGATGGCAACGCGGGTCTCCTGGCCGACGGCCTCGGCGGGCAGCGTCAGGGCGCCGCTGATACTGGTCACAACCTGCATCAGATCGCCTGGCGCAATGATGGTCTGCGCCGGCAGATTTCGGGCCGCGACAAGGCTTTCAGCGCGGGCTGTCCCAGCCTGGATCAGGATGGGCAGGATAAGTCGTGCAAGGCCCCGAAGCATCAGCGCAACTGCGTCGTTGCGCCGAGCATCTGGTCGGCGGCGGTGATGACTTTCGCATTCAGCTCATAGCCGCGCTGCGCCTTGATCAGATCGGTAATCTCTCGCACCGCATCGACCGAGCTTTCCTCGAGATAGCCCTGACGCAGCGTGCCCAGACCTTCGGTGCCGGGTTCGTTTACAATCGGCGGGCCGGAGGCGGCGGTTTCCAGGAAGAGGTTCGAGCCGATGGCCTCCAGCCCCTTTTCATTGGTAAAATCGGTCAGGGTGAACTGGCCCAGAAGCTCGGGTTGGACACGGTCGCTGAAATAGGCCCAGACCTCTCCGGCGGCATTGATCGCAACCGAGCGCGTTTCGGGCGGGATGGTGATCCCCGGGACCATCGGATAACCGTCGGAGGTCACGATCTGCCCATCCGCCGAGCGTTTCAGCGCGCCATCCCGGGTGTAGCCGGAGATGCCGGAGGGCAGCTCGACCTCCAGATAGCCATTGCCGTCGATGGCGACATCGAGGTCGCCATTGGTCTGCGAAAGCGAGCCTTGCTGCAAAACGACGGAAACCGAGGAAGGCCGCACGCCAAGGCCGATCTGCACCCCGGTCGGCAGCATGGTGCCATCACTGGCCGAGACCGTGCCGGGGCGGGTATATTGCTGATAGTGCAGATCCGCGAAATCGGCGCGCCGCGCATTATAGCCGGTGGTCGACATATTCGCGAGATTGTTCGAGACGACATCGACCTTCATCTGCTGGGCCGACATGCCGGTCGCGGCGATATGGAGTGCTTTCATCGGCCCACCTATTGACCAAGGGTCTGGATGACGTTGCGGGCACGGCTGTCCTCGGCCTCGAGGAATTTCTGGCCCATCTCATAGGTCCGCTGCACCTCGATCATGCGGGCGATCTCCGCGACCGGGTTCACATTGCTCTCTTCGAGAAAGCCCTGAATGATCTTGCCGGTCGCAACCGGTTCGACCATTCCGCCGTCAAACAGCGTGCCGGAGCGGTGGCGCAGCGCCAGTGGATCGCCGGGCTGCCAGAGCCCGATCTGCCCCACCGCCTCGCCATTTGCAGAGATGGTGCCATCCTCGCCCACGGCAATCGCGGCACCAGATGGCACGAAAACCGGGGCGCCGCCGGCATCCAGCAGCTGATACCCTTCGGGGGTGACAAGCTCGCCATCGACCGAGGGCGTAAAGCTGCCCGCGCGGGTCAGGCGTTCCCCTTCGGGCGTCATGACAAGGAAAAAGCCATCGCCCTGGATCGCGAGATCAAAAGCACCGCCGGTCATGGTCACACCCGCCTGGGCAAGATCGGCGATCCGCACATTGCCATGGCTGAGCGAAAGCGACGGTTCCCGGTCAAGCCGCGCAACATGTTCGGCAAAGACGAGGCCTTCGCGCCGGAAGCCGTTGGTCGAGATATTGGCAACGTTATTCGCCACGATCTGCATTTCCCGCATCAGCCCGGATTGCCGGCTGAGCGCGACGTAACCTGCGGAATCCATGGTCAGCCTCCTTCGATCAGCGGGATGATGACGTCACCGTAAAGCGCGGTCATCGAACTGGTCATAAAGCCCATCGAGATCCAGAATGCCGCCAGCATCGCCGCCAGTTTGGGGACAAAAGTCAGCGTCATCTCCTGCACCGAGGTCAGGGCCTGGAAGAGGCCGATCGCCACACCTGTCACCAGCGCCACGACAAGGATCGGGGCGGATATTTTCACCGCCACCCAAAGCGCCTGGCGCAAAACATCGAAAAAGGCGGCCTCGGTCATACCGGCATCCTCAGGATTTCCTGATAGGCCTCGACCACCTTGTCGCGCACCGTCGCCACAGTCTCGACGGCAAGCTGCGACGAGGACAGCGCCTCGACCAGCGCATGCGGGCTGGCATTGCCGGCCATCGCGTCACGCGCCGTGATTTCATGACGCATCAAAGTATCGGTGAACTCGCCCGCAACCGAGGCAAAGCTAAGACCGCTGCCGGAGCCGGGCGCTGCGGCCGTTCTGGCCTGCGCGTAATGTGCTGCGGCAAAAGAAGTGTTTACATCCATTCTGGTGTCTCCTAGCGGCGCAGAACCTCAAACAGGCTCTGCATCATCTGCCTTGCCTGATCAAAGAGTCTGACATTTGCGTCGTAACTGCGCTGTGCCTCGCGGGCGTCAGCGATCTCGATCATCAGGTCCACATTGGACCCGTTGTAATATCCGGCCTCATTGGCCATCGGATGGCCAGGGCTGTAAATCTCGGGCAGTTCGCGCGGATCAAGGCGGACTTTTCCGGCCCGAACCGTCCCACTTTCGACCACCTGGTCAAAGCTGATCACCTTGCGGCGATAGCCGGGCGTATCGGCATTCGCGATATTCTCGGACACATGGCGCAAACGGTTGGCCTGGGCTTCCATCCCCGAGGCAGAGACGGCGAGTGACGTGGTCAGATCATTCATGATGTCCGTCCCTAGCTATTGCGACCGAGTGAGGCGCGGATGACGCCCGAAGTTGCGCGATAGATCGCCAGCGCCATTTCATGGTCCTGACGGGCGGTGGCCGATTTCACCATTTCCATTTCGATCGAGACATCATTGCCATTGGGTGCCTCGCTGCCGCTGCCGGCGATGATCTCACCACGCGGCGCATTGCCCCCTGTGGCGAAATGCCCGGGGCGGGTCGCGCGCATGTCGGGTTCACTTTTATAGACCTCGGCAAATGGCCGGAGGTCATGCGCCCGGTATCCCGGCGTATCTGCATTGGCGACGTTGCGGGCGATGACATCCATGCGCGATCCTGCATGTGACGCCAGCGCCTGTGCCATTCTGGTCAGTTCAAGTTTAGCGAACACCGGGGTTCTCCCTTCGGATGCGGTTTCCCTCATCTGCTTCACCAAGGTTTAAGGGTGATTCCTTTAGAAACCGTAATTGGCTGAACAGGAGGCTCCGGATGGCATTCGAATTTGACTCGCTTCGCGCAGAAATCGCCGCTCTCTCTGCCGTGCGAGAGGTGGGCCGTATCACCGGAAACTCGATGGGAAGCCTTATTGTCAAAGGCTTACACGGTGCCTCGCCCGGCGACCGCGTGCTTGCAGGCGCGGGGCAACTCGGCGGCGAAGTGATCAGTGTCTCGGAAACAGGCGCCCTGATCCTGCCCGAGGGCGAGACCGGCGGTCTCGGGATCGGCAACCGGGTCGAGCTGGTCGGAAAGGCCGAACTTGCGCCCGATTCCTCCTGGCTGGGCCGGATCGTCGACCCGCTGGGCCGACCGCTTGACGGACGCCCCCTGCTGGCGGGGCCGGAACGGCGCCCGATGGTCGCAACCCCGCCCGACCCCGCGCATCGGCGCGGTTTCGGCGCGCGGCTCTCGACCGGGGTCGCGGTGTTCGACACGCTGCTGCCGCTGGTCCGGGGGCAGCGGATCGGGCTTTTCGCGGGATCCGGCGTCGGAAAATCATCGCTGCTGGCGCGGTTCGCGCGCGGGGTGCAGGCGGATGTGGCGGTGATCGCCCTGGTGGGGGAACGCGGGCGCGAACTCAGGGAATTCACCGATAAGGTGCTGGGGCCGGATGGCATGGCGCGCGCGGTCGTCGTCACCGCAACCTCGGATCAGTCACCACTGATGCGCAAACGCTGCCTCCTCTCGGCGATGACGGTGGCCGAGTATTTCCGCGACCTTGGCAAACATGTGCTGCTGCTGGTCGATTCTGTCACCCGCTTTGCCGAAGCGCATCGCGAGGTCGCGCTGGCCTCGGGCGAGGTGGCCTCGCTGCGGGGCTATCCGCCCTCGACCGCCCATGCGCTGATGTCTTTATGCGAACGGGCGGGGCCGGGCAGCGACGGGCCCGGCGATATTACGGCAGTGTTTTCGGTTCTGGTCGCCGGCTCGGATATGGAAGAGCCGATTGCCGATATCATTCGCGGCACGGTGGACGGCCATGTCGTGCTCAGCCGCGAGATTGCCGAGCGTGGCCGCTATCCGGCGGTGGATCTCTTGCGCTCGGTCTCGCGCAGCCTGCCCGGTGCCGCAACCGATGCAGAGAACGACGTGATCACCGAGGCGCGCAGGCTCTTATCCATCTATGATCAGGCCGAGATGATGATCCATGCCGGGCTTTATGTCGCCGGAAGCGACCCGCAGATCGACCGCGCGATCCGGCTCTGGCCGGGCCTTGATGGCTTTCTGGCAGAATCCGCGCCCCCCGGCGGCAATAAGGCGAGCTTCGAGCGGTTGCAGATCCACCTGAAAGCGTGAGGGACCGGGACGACAGGCGCCCCGGCACCGGCTTACTCCGCCGCCAGACCCTGATCTGATCCGACCGTAGCCCAGCGGTTCGCGGGTCGTTTCAGCCCGAGATTTTCGCGCAGGGTCCGCCCCTCATATTCGCGGCGGAAGATACCGCGCCGTTGCAATTCGGGGATGACAAGCGTCACGAAATCCTCAAGCCCGCCCGGCAGCCAGGGGGGCAGGATGTTGAACCCGTCTGCGCCCTTGCCGATAAGCCATTCCTCCATCAGATCGGCGATCTCGACCGGCGTGCCGATCAGCGTCAGATGGCCGCGCGCGGTGGCAACCCAGGCGTAAAGCTCGCGGATCGAGAAACCGGTCTCATCCGCGATACGGCGCAAAAGCTGCTGACGGCTCTTCATCCCCTCGGTCACAGGCGCCTCGGGCAGCGGCCCGTCCAGCGGATAGCCCGCCAGATCCAGCGTGCCGCCGGTCAGCGCGTTCAGAAGCCCGATGCCCTCTTCCGGCAGGATCAGCGCGTTCAACGCGTCATATTTCGCCTGGGCCTCGGCCTTTGTCGCCCCGATAAAAGGGGCGAGGCCCGGCATGATCAGGATCTCATCCGACGACCGGCCAAATGCCGCCGCCCGCCCCTTCACATCGGCATAAAATGCCTGGGCCGAAGCCAGATCCTGCTGGGTGGTAAAGATCACCTCGGCCGAGGCGGCGGCAAAATCGCGGCCCGTCTCGGATTGACCAGCCTGGACGATCACCGGATGACCCTGCGGCGGGCGCGGCGCATTCAGCGGGCCTTCGACGCGGAAATATTTGCCCTCATGCCGGATCGGCCGCACCTTTGCCGGGTCGAAATAGACCCCCGTGGCGCGGTCCCGCAGGAAGGCATCATCATCCCAGCTGTCCCAAAGCTGTCTGACCACATCGAGATGCTCGGCCGCCCGGGCATAGCGCGCGTCATGGCCATATTGTGCCGCAAGACCGAAGTTCCGCGCCGGCCCGTCCCCATGCGAGGTCACCACATTCCAGGCCGCGCGCCCGCCCGAAATCATATCCAGTGAAGCGAAACGGCGCGCGACATGATAGGGTTCCTCATAGCTCGTCGAGGCGGTGGCGATGAAACCAATGTGCTTTGTCGTCACCGAAAGCGCCGCAAACAGGGTCAGCGGCTCGAAACCGGCGGCCTTTGCACTGCCCCCCTCGCGCCCGCCAATTTCGGCGGAAAGCGTATCGGCAAGGAAATAGGCGTCGAACAGCCCGCGTTCGGCCAGGGCCGCGAGCTCCTGGTGAAAGGCGAGGCTGACCGCGCCGTCCAGCGGCTGATCCGGATGGCGCCAGGCCGCGACATGCTGACCACCGCCGGGCAAAAACGCACCAAGGCGAAGCTTGCGGCTCATGCGCCCCCCTCCGGTTTGTGGTCGGCGGCGATAGAAAGGGCGCGCTGCGCCTTCAGCTCTGCCACCAGCGGCTCCAGCTTTTCCAATGCGCGATCGACCGCGACGGCGCCAAGCGCCAGCCGCAGCGGTGCATCATCGCGCGCGAGCTGCGCCAGCACCAGTTGCACCGCGCGTTCGGGATCTCCGTCTTCCTGGCCCGCTCTGGCCCGGATCGAAGCCGGACGCTGATGCGCGACGCGCCCGCGATAGGCGTCGATCTGCGGTGCCGCAAGGATCGAACGCCCGGCGAAATCGGTGCGGAACGGCCCCGGTTCGACCAGAAGCACCCGGATCCCGAACTCGGCCACCTCTTCCGACAGCGCCTCTGACAGCGCTTCGACCGCGAATTTCGTCGCCGCATAATAACCGACGCCAGGCTTCGCCGCGAGACCGGCGACCGAGCTGATATTGACGACATGACCATAGCCACGCGCCCGCTGCCCCGGCAGAACCAGCCGCGTCAGCGCCGCAAGGGCAAAGACATTCACCTCGAAAAGCTGGCGGATTTCGGCGTCCTGGCCTTCCTCCTGGGCCGCGAGATAGCCAAATCCCGCATTGTTCACGAGGATATCAATCGCCCCGAACCGTGCCTCGGCGGCGCTGATCGCCGCCTCGCGCGCGCGGTCATCCGTCACATCCAGCGCAAGCGGCAGCACGCGATTGCCAAACCGCGCGACCAGCGGGTCCAGTGCGCGGATGTCGCGCGCGGTCGCGACCACACGATGCCCGGCCTCCAGCGCCTGGCGGGCAAAGATCGCCCCGAAGCCGGTGGAGGCACCGGTGATGAACCAGACAGAGTTATCCCTTAATGTCATGATCTTGCTCCCTTATGCCACCGCCGGTTTGGCATCCGGGTGTATCGCGGCGATCCATTGCGGCGGCGGCACCGTGCCGTTCACCGCCCAGTCGCCAATGATCCGGTCCTTGTAGATACGCGGATTATGCGAGGCGAGGGTGCGGGCATTGCGCCAATGCCGGTCGAGCCCCAGCCCGCTGCGCGTGGCCGAGGCCGACAGCGCGTCAAAAAGCGAGGTCGTCGCCGCCAGGATCAGATCGATCACCACCGATTGCGCCTGGGCCGATTCCAGCTCGGCCACGATATTGGCCGCCTCCTCTGCTGCCTCGTCGCCGGCAAACCGGGTGGCGAAGGCGCGCCCGACCGCCTCTGCCGCTTTCAGCGTGATGGCCTGGGCGGCATAGACCTGCGCGCGAAGCTTGCCCAGCACCGCCAGAACCTGAGCATCATGGCGGGGCAGCGCCGCATTCGCGTGACTGAAGGTGCGCCGCCGCAACCCAAGCTCCGCCACTGTGTCACGCACCAGCGCCCGCCCGATGCCCACCAGCGTCGCGAGATGGTAAAGCTGATAATAGGCGGTCGAATAGCGCAGCCGTTCGGCCCCTTGCCAGAGGTTCCCGGGCGCGACTTCGACATTCTCGTAAATGCTGGTGCCCGAGGCCGAAAGCCGCTGGCCGAACCCGTCCCAGTCATCCAGAACGGTCACACCCGGCGCGGTGCGGGGCACAAAGGCAAAGACGGTCTCGCCCTGATCATCACTGGCGGAAACGTCGATCCAGTCGGCGTAAAGCGTGCCGGTGGTGTAGAACTTCTTGCCGGTCAGCCGCAGCCCGTCAGCAGTCTGGCTGAGCCGGGTCGAAAAACGGTCGGTCTTTGCCTCGCCGATCTCGGTAAAGCCGACACCGACCAGATCGCCCGCCGCCAGCCGCGGGGCCCAGAGCGCGCGCCGCGCCGCATCGCGCTGGTTCAGCACATCCTCGACAAAGCCGAAATGCACCCGGAGCGCCTGGGCGATGTTCGAATCCGCCTCGGCCAGCTCGATGATCAGGTTCAGGAATTCCGGAAAGCTGAGGCCCTTGCCGCCTTCTGCAACCGGCAGCCGCGTCGCGGTAAAGCCGCTTTGCTTCAGCGCCGCGATCTGTTCCAGCGGCAGGCTGTGCTCGCGCTCGCGCCGGCCAAATGCATCGGTGATCGCGGCCAGGATCGGGCGGAAGCCGGACGCGACCTCCTCATACCGGCTGCCAGGATCCGTCTGCGCGGCAGGGGGGGCGCCCCAAAGCTGGTCAATCTGGCTCATTCACTTTCTCCTTCGTCTGGTCAGAGACAGCATCCCGTTCCGACCCTATAATTTCTGCAATTTCCACGGCTTGCCTTGCGATGTCGGGGATGGCGGTGCTCTCCCACCACAGCCCGCGCAAAGGGGGGCCAAGGGCAAACAGCCGAAGCGAGCACCGCCCATCCCGGTCGGTCACCCGCCCATCAGGCGCCGCGTCAATCCCCAGCGACAAGGGGCCGGGTCGCACCAGCCCGCGTTCGAGCAGGTTCTGAACCAGCGGGCGTTCGATCCGCCGCCAGTCATATTCCACCCCGGCAGAGAGGATCACCGCATCGAAGCGCGAAGCCGTCACCGCCTGGCCACCGCGCAGACGGTGGCGGATCGTCACGCCCCGGCCCTCCTTGATCCCCTGCACGGTCGAGGCGACCTGATGCAGCCGCCCTTCGCGCGCGGCTGCAATGACATGGGCATGTCCGATGGGCGGGGCGCGGTGATGGTTGACCTCCCACAGGCTGCGGACATGGCGCTGAAAGCGACGTTTCTCTCTTAGGTCCGAAGCCCGCCACCAGCGCCCGATATGGGCCCGCACCAGATCAAGCGGCGATTGCCAGTCGCCCCCCGAGGCCTGCGCCAGCCGGCATTCCCGGACCACCAGCGCGAAAAGGGCGCGGATGGTGATGCGGTCAGGCAGGTCGGCGAGATAATCCGGCCATTCCGGCGCCAGCCGACGCGGCTCTGGCCGGCGGCCATGGCGCGAAAACACCGTGATATGGCCGTGATGGCCTGCCTCGGCAAGCGAGGCCACGGCATCGACCATGCTCAGCCCCGAACCGATGATCGCAACTTCGGCCCCCGGCCGCAGCGCGCGCATCCGCGCGATGTCCCAGGGGGCAATCGCGCTACCCGCTGCCTGACCTGCATCGGGGCGCGAAAAATGCAGCCCGGTTGCCAGCACGGCATGGCTGCCTGCAATCTCGCGCCCATCCGCCAGCCTGGCGTTGAACCCGCCCGCTTTCGGCGCAAGGTCGGTGACCTCAGCCGTGATGCAGGTCAGGCCACCATTCCGGGCTGCCGCCTCCAGGATCGAAGCGGCATAATGCCCGTAAAGCCAGCGCGGCACAAAGACATCCGCCGCCCGCGCCTGAGGCCCGCCCCCGGGGATCGGGCCACCGGCATAGCGCTCCTCCAGCCAGCGGCTGAAATGGTCCGGGTCAGCAGGGTCAGCGCTGAGCGCCGAGGCCGGGCCATTGGCCTGGTGGATATCTGCACCAGCGGTATAGGCAGTGCCCCGCCCCGGCCGGCCATTCTCGCCGATCAGGATCACCTCGGCGCCCTGGCGCAGCAGAGCCGCCGCCACGAGCGCCCCGGAAAGCCCGTCGCCGATCACGAATACGGCCCTTGTCGCCTGGTTAGTCATGGCTGAAATCATCAGCCATGATCAGGATTTCGCGAAAGGCGAAGGTCCCTCGAACGGGATCCGGTAATGTTCGGCATATTCCGCCGTCACCGCCTCCCATTCGCCATTCTCTTTGGCGGCTTTATAAGGCGCCGGATAATCCCAGCCCGGGGGTTTCTCAAACCCGTTCCATTCCTGGTCAATATCAAGCGGCGTCACCTGTGCCTGGGGATCCCAGTCATCCGGGTGAAGAACTTTCGACATGCGGCGATAATCAAAGGGCAAAACATCGCCATTATCGACATGGCGCGCGATATAGCCGTCGACGTTCTCCGCCGTAACGATCAGCGATTTCCAGTTTTGCATCCGTTCAGAGGCACGCGGTTGCCAGCCATTCAGAACGTCATAAAGCCGCGAGGTGAAAAGGCCTGCCTGATAGGCCGGAGAATTGGCCGAAGTGGCCAACAACTGCCCGCTTTTGACCGCCAGCAGCCCCTCGGCCGTGCCATCGGCGGCAACCACCAGCACATCCTCGCCCGGCACCAGTCCGGCCGCGCGCAGCGCGGCGATCACCCCCATCGCCACATCGTCATTTTGCGCCACCACGCCCCTTATATCGGGGTGGCGGGTCAGCAGATCCTGGGCGGCCTTGAGCGAATCCTCGCGGTTGAAAAGGCCCGGCAGCTGGTCGGCAAGCGTGGTTTTGGGGAAATCGGCAAAGGCCGCATCCCGACCCCGGCTGCGCACCGTATCGGTCGAGAAGCCGGGCACTCCGGTCACGCCGATGATCTTGCCGCCGCCAAAGCGCTTTGTCACCTCGTCAAGCAGGATCCGCGTCACCGCGCCATGGGCCGTGAACTCTTCGGGCACCGCATAGAGCGTGTAGTAATCACTGACATCGAAGGGGGTCAGCCAGGGTAAAGTGGCCCATACATTCGAGAAATAGGTCTTGTTCTGCGCCGAATATTCCGCAATCCGCCGCACCGCACTGCCATCAGGCGCATGCAGGATGATCGCATTCACGCCAAGGCCCAGCTGCTGTTCAGCCTGGTCCAGCTGGGTCTGGCTGCTCATCTGACCATCGAGATAGCTATAGGAAAAGCCAAACTCACGGGTGGCGGCTTCGGTTGCGCGGCTCGCCTGGATCATGAATTCGACCCGGCTGGTCCAGGCCAGATAGGCCAGTTTGCCATCCGCCGACGCAAGCGCCACATTCGGCAGACCGCTGACCCCGGCAAAAGCAGTCGCCGCCAGCCCCGCCGACCCGAGCGCCAGCAGATCGCGCCGCGACACGCCTTTCGTGTCGAGCCGGTCAAGGTGAGCGTCAACCGCCGCAGAACCATCGGGGGAAAACCATCCGCCGGCCTGTTTCAGGAATTTCATGGATATCTCCGCATCTGATGCCGGCATCCCGCAACGCTCAGCGTCAGGGCCTGGCGCCAGAACAGATGACACAGGGGGCGCAGTCAGATCTTTATCATTCTCGGTGCAGATCCGGGAAATTCCTGCCAATTAGCCGGGTCGAATTGGAAGGAATGCGCTCAACAGAAGATATGATCTGTTCGTGGCCACTTGAGGCGAAAAATATTCTGCCCCGGCAGGAATTGCCCTGGCGCCACCCTTCCAATCTGCGGGCAATAACCTCTCAGAATCGACCTGTAATTTCAGCAAAGCGCAGCTGACAGGCGAGACGGAGAAAATATCGCCTGTAAGAATCGTGATTTAAGAATGCTGCATCGCCGCAAGCGGGGAATGTTTGGAAACACTTACTCTCTGACTTGCCTATATTCACCGGAATGAGGCTGCGGAGGTCCGTAGCCGGTGGCGAGCCAGACTTTTTGTCCCCGGGCAAAGAGAGGCTTGTTGCATCCATCCCGGAACAGCGAAATGTCATTCAGATCAGAATGGAACTCCATCCCGGCGCAGAGGCCGGGGGACGCGGCACAAACTGGCGACAACCTGCTGGAGGTGCGCAACCTTTCGAAATCCTATGGCCCCGTACAGGTGATCTCCGACGTCTCTTTTGACGTGCCGCGCCGATCGGTGGTGACGCTGGTCGGAGAGAATGGCGCCGGGAAATCGACCATATTCAACATCCTTTCGGGCCTGACTGCGCCCGATCATGGCACGCTGCATCTCGCCGGTGCGCCCTTTAGCCCGCCGAGCCATCGCGCGGCGGTGGCGCAGGGCATCACCCGCGTCTTTCAGGAACAATCCCTCGTCCAGAATGTGCCGGTCTATGAAAACCTGCTTTTGGGTGAAGAGGCGCGTTTTACCAGGTTTGGCCAATGGGTTGATCGCGATGCGATGATCCGCGCCGCACGGGAAATCGTTCAGGAGGCGGGGCTGGATGTCGATGTCCGTCGCAAGACCGGTGACTATGATTTCTCGACCCGGCAATCCATCGAGATCGCCCGGGCCTGCCTGACGCCGAAACTTCTGCGCGGGGTCACAGAACCTCTGGTCTTGCTGGACGAGCCGACTTCGGCGCTCGACCGGCGCGACGAAGAGAGCTTTTTCGGGCTGGTGCGCAAAATCCGCCAATATGGCTCGCTCCTCTTCGTCTCGCACCGGCTGACCGAGGTGCTGGACATCTCGGATGTGATCTATGTTCTGAAAGACGGCGAGATGGTCACCCGGGTAACGCCCGCAGAAACCGACGAGCACCGGCTGCATGGTTTCATGGTCGGGCGTGAACGCGCCACCGACTACTATTACGAGAACCGCCAGCAGACCACGCTGCCGGTGACGCCCGCCTTGCGGGCCGAGGGGTTGCGCGTGCTGGCCGATGGGCCAGAGATCAATCTTGAGATCCGGCCGGGCGAGATCCTTGGCATTGGCGGGCTGCTCGATTCCGGCAAGTCGCGGCTCGGTAAGGCGATTGCCGGTGTGATCCGGCCGCTTGCCGGTCAGGTCGCGATCGGGAATGGCCCGCTCCGGCGCCCCGATATCGGCCGCGCCACGCGCGAGGGGCTTGGCTATATCCCGGCGGAACGCCTTGCCGAGGGCATCATCCCCTCTTTCCCCACTGCCTGGAATTTCTCGACCGGCAGCGGCGGCGATCTGTTTTCGAACCGCTTCGGAATCTGGCGCGGCCGGAAGGAACGCCGCGCCGTCCGCGCCCATATCGACGCGCTGGCGATCCGTTCGGCCACACCAGATCTTGCCATGTCGCGGCTCTCGGGCGGCAATCAGCAAAAGGTGGTGCTGGCCCGCTGGCTGGAGCGCAAACCCGATGTGCTGATCCTCGACAACCCGACGCGCGGTGTCGATGCGGGGGCGAAACAGGAAATTTACCGCGTGCTGCGCGACCTGACCGATCAGGGCGTCGCGATCATCCTGATCACCGATGAACTCCTCGAACTCATTGGCCTCTCGAACCGCATCCTGATCCTGCAACATGGCGGCGTGGTGGCCGAAGTGGCCGCGCCGGCGGATGACAAACCCTCGGAACAGACCCTTGTCGGCCTGATGCTGAGCGACCCCGGCCAGGCCGCGCCCCGGGCGCAGCCCGTGGCCAACCCTGCCCCTGGCGCCCAAACCGCCGCACCTGAAACACAGCTGGAAGCCGCAGAATGACCACCGCCCCGCATCCGGAAGGCCGCACCTTCCTGTCCCCCCTCACCGGCCTTTTTGCAAAGGTCGAGACCTCGCTCTGGTTCCCCATCGGGGTCGTGCTGGCGCTGTTCGTCTTTTTCAGCTTTGCCACCGACAGTTTCGCCACTTTGCGCAATTTCTCGGCCGTCAGCGGCCAGGCGGCGACGCTGCTGATCGTCTGCCTTGGCGCGACGTTCATCGTGCTGATGGGGTCGATTGACCTTTCTGTCGGCGCGATTGTGCTGCTGGTCGGTGCGGTCTCGGTCTCGGTGCTGAACGCGTTCAGCATCGGCTGGCTGGTGATCCCCTTTGCAGCCCTTGTCGGCGCGGGCCTCGGGCTGGTGAACGGGCTGATCTATACCCGCGGAAAGATCCCCTCTTTCATCGTCACCCTCGGCACGCTGTCAGTTTTCTCCGGCATCGCGCTGACACTGCTTGATGGCCGCGCCATCCAGTTCAACGCCCCGGGGCTGGAAGATATCTCGATCGGCCAATGGATCCCGCGCCTGCCGAATATCGCGCTCTGGGCGATCCTCGCCTGGGTGGTGCTGGTCGTCATCGGGACCCGCACACGCTTTGGCCGCTATATGTACCTGATCGGCGGCGGCGAGCAGGTCGCGCGCACCGCAGGCGTCCCGGTGGAACGGTATAAGCTTTACGCCTTCGCGCTGTCGGGGCTGCTTGCGGGCTTTGGTGCGATCCTGGCGGTCGCGCGCCTCGGCGCGGCGGGGCCATCGCTTGGCTCGGATCTTTTGCTGAACAGCCTGGCCGCAATCGTGGTGGGCGGCACCTCTCTGGCCGGCGGTGTCGGCGGCGTTCACCGCACGCTGATCGGCGTTCTCATCATCGCGATCCTCGACAATGGCCTCAACCTGATGGGCGTCTCGCAGTTCCTGCAGATGATCATCAAGGGCCTCGTCGTCATCGCCGCCGTGCTGGTCAGCCGCAAATCCGGCGCTGATCAGGTCATCAAATAAGGCATAAGCTCATGACCAAACGTCTGATCCTCAACGGGTTCGTGATGAACTCTGTCTCGCATATCCATCACGGCCTCTGGCGCCGTGACGATACGCTGCAAACCGAATTCAACGATCTGAACACCTGGACCACGCTGGCAAAAGCGCTGGAGGCCGCCAAATTCGACGCCCTCTTTTCCGCCGATATCATCGGAGTCGACCCGGCCTATAAAGGCGGGTGGGAGACCTATATCGAAGAGGCCGTCCAGATCCCGATCAACGATTCCGGCGCGCTGATTGCCGCGCTGATCGGCGCAACGGATCAGCTGGGCCTCACCCTGACCTCCTCGATCCTGCAGGAACATCCGTTCAACTTCGCCCGCAAGATCTCGACGCTGGATCATCTCTCGAAAGGGCGGATCGGCTGGAACCTGGTGACATCGGTCAGCCATAACGCGGCGCAGAATTTCGGCTTTGACCGCATCGTCAAACATGACGAGCGCTACGCCTGGGCCGATGAATATATCGACGTGGTCTATAAGCTCTGGGAAGGATCCTGGGACGAGGGCGCGGTGCTGGCCGATAAAAAAGGCAACCGCTACGCCGATCCGGCCAAAATCCACCGCATCCATCATGAGGGCAAACGCTACAAGGTGCTGGGCCCGCATCTGTCGCAGCCCTCACCGCAGCGGGTGCCGCTGTTGTTCCAGGCCGGATCATCAACCGCCGGTCGCGCCTTTGCGGCCCGTAACGCAGAAGGCACCTATATCGTCGCGCAAAAACCCGAAGGGGCGCGCCGCCAGATCGAGGAAACCAACCGCTATCTGATCGAGGCCGGGCGCAAGGTCGGCGATCTGAAATATATCCAGGGCATGAGCTTCATCATCGGCTCGACCGAGGAAGAGGCGGCGCGGAAAGCCCGCGACATCAGTGAGGATGTCAGCCTCGACGGCTATCTCGCGCATCTCTCGCGCGATCTGGGCATTGACCTTGGCGTTCTCGACCCGGAACGCCCGGTGAAAGAGCTGGAGATCGAGGGCGTTCAGGGCGTGGTCCGCGCGTTTGAGGATTCAAACCCCGGCGTGGTCCCGAAAGTGCGCGATCTGGGCCAGGTCTATGCGAAGGCCGGCAATATCACCGGCACACCGGAAAGCATCGCCGATGCACTGGAAGTCTGGCAGGAGGCCGGAATCGACGGCGTCAATGTCAGCTATCACCGCCTGCCGGCGTCGTTCCTGGAATTCGCCGAACATGTGGTGCCAGTACTGCAAAAACGCGGCCTCGCGCAGCGCGACTACGCCCCCGGGACCTATCGCGAGAAAATCCTCGGCGAGGGAGCCCGCGTCAACACCCGTCACCCGGCATCGCGCTATCGCGGCGCCTTTGCGCAAGCCACCGCGCCGGTCGCAAAAGCCGCGACCGTTCCGGCAAAATAACCCTTACCAACCTGAGCCAAGGCCCTATCAAGATGAACTTCAAAGACCTCGCCCGTCGGATGCCCGACTTTACCAACCGCAAAGTGATCGACGCCCATATGGAGCGGCTCGACACCAGCGGCGTGTCGCGGCGCGACTTCCTGTCCTTTGCCTCGGCAAGTGCTGCGGCGGCGGCAGGGGCAGCCTATCTCGGCCTGCCCGCCACCGCGATTGCCTCGGAAAACGGCAAATTCGCCTATCTCACCGGCTTCCTGATCAATGAATGGAACGTCACCTTTGACCGCACCGCGAAAAAGGCAGGTGAGGTTCTGGGGCTGAATTACAGCTCGTTCGACAGCTCGCTGGATGGCGAAAAGCAATATAACCAGTTTGAAAGCCAGGTCGCGGCCAGCACCAATGGCGTGATCTTCAACCTGGCGGATGGCAGCGCGATCCGGGGGATCTCGCGTGTCGCCTCGCAAAACAAGATCTATGTCGCCAATGTCTGGGACAGCCTGCCCTGGTTCACCCCCTTTGACGCCGATGAATACTACACCCTCTTCGCGGTCTCGGAAGAGGTCACTGCGCATCGCGAAATCACCGAAGTGCTGCTGGCCGAAGTCACCGAGAAATTCGGCGGCGGCGACATCATCGGCGTCACCGGATCGAAAGGCAGCCTTCTGGAGCTGCAACGGAACCGCGGCCGCGACCAGGCTTTCGAGAAATTCCCGAAGACGAAATTGGTCGATGAGCTTCCGGGCCTATGGAACCGCGAGGACGCACTGAAAGCGACCGAAGATCTGCTGACCCGCAACCCGAATGTGGTCGGCATCGTGACCCAGGACGACGATATCGCGCTTGGCTCCATCGCGGCGCTGAAGGCCGCCGGCCTGCGCCCGGGCGAGGATGTGCTGATCGTCGGCACCTCGGGCACCGGGCTCGGGTCGAAGGCGGTCAAGAACGGCGAGATGCTGGCAACCAAGGGGAATACCGGGGCATTCGCCGCCGCGCTTTTCACCACGCGGATCTACGACGTGCTGAACGGCTGGGTGCCGCGCGCACCGGAACGGCAGCTGAACTGGAACACGCTGACGCTGGATCAGTCGAATATCGACGGCTGGATCGAACGCTATGTCGACAATGGCGATGTCGAACCGTTCGATTACAAACGCATGTCGAAAGTGCTGCACCCGGAAGACTGGGATCCGCAGAACGAGGTCTATCCGCTGGATATCGACAATAACTTCGCCGGGATCGACAAGCCCCAGGGCTATGAATACCCCGCCGCCTATGTTGCCGCGCGTGAGAATGGCGAAAGCGCTGCGGTCGCGGCGGAATATGCCGATCACTACAAAATCAAATATGACGGGCCTTCGCCGAACAAGGCCTGACCTCCATCCCGGCCCGTAACGGGCCGGGTCCCCCCGCCCCGCTTTTTCCAGGCCCTTCGCCCGCTGGTCGCGGCGCGATGCGGCCGGTTGCACCCTCACGGAGGCCATCATGGTCCGCAAAGGCTTTAACCCCCGGCATCTGCCCGACTTCACGCAGAAAAAGATCATCGACCGCCATATGGAGCGGCTGGATACCAGCGGCGTGTCGCGGCGCGATTTCCTGTCGCTCGCCTCGGCCGGTGTCGCGGCCAGCGCGGCGGCGGCAGCACTTGGGATGCCCAATGTCGCGGTGGCCTCGGGATCGAATAAGGTGGCCTATCTGGCCTGGAGCGCCAGCACCGAATATAATCAGCTCGTCAGCCTCGGCGCTGAAAAAGCGGCATCTGCGCTTGGGCTGAATTACAGCTTTTTCGACGGCCAGATCGATTCCGGGCGGCAATTGTCGCAGTTTGAACAGCTTGGCACCGAACAGGCGATCGGCGGGTTCTTCAACATCCTCGACGGCTCGGCACTGCGCCGCGCCGGGCAGTTTGCCGAAGACAACCAGACCTTTTTCGCCGCGATCTGGGACAGCGTGCCCTGGTTTACCCCCTTTGATGTCGGCGACTATTTCACCGTCTATCTGAACCCGCATGAGGACGAGGCCCATCGCGGCGTCGCCCGCGCCGTCTATCAGGCCGTGACCGACAAATTCGGCGAGGGCGAGGTTGCGGCGCTGACCGGCACCCCCGGCAACTGGTGCGAGATCTCGCGCAATGCGGGCCGCAATCTCGCGCTGGAGGAATTCCCGAATATCCGTCAGACCGACGAGCTGCCCGGCAAATGGCTGCGCGAGGAATCCTTGCGTGCGACCGAGGATCTCCTGACCCGCAACGGCAACCTGAGGGGTATCGTCGCGCAGAACGATGACGAGGCCCAGGGGGCGCTGACCGCGCTCAGGAATGCCGGGCTCAGGCCGGGCGAGGATTTCTTCGTCGGCGGGGCGGATGGCACCTCGCTGGGGGCAAAGGCGATCCAGGAAGGGCTTCAGACCTCGACCAGCGGCAACAGCCCGGTCTTTACCGGCGCCTTCCTGACCAGCTGGCTTTATGATGTGGCAAATGGCTGGAAACCGCGCGCGGCAGAACGTCAGCTGTTCTGGAAACCGACCGTGGTGACGAAGGACAATGTCGATGCCTATGTCGAACGCTATGTCGACAATAACGGCGTTGATCCCTTTGATTTCCGCAAATTCTCGCGCGTCCTGAACCCCGATGACTGGGATCCCCAGGCCTATGTCTACCCCGCCGAGACCGAAGAGATCTGGAAAGGCTATCAGCGCCCCGAAGGCTGGACCCTTCCCGCGGCTCTCGCCGAGGCAAAGGCGCATGGCGAGTTCGACGCGGTCCGCGAGGATTACGCCGCCCGCAACAAGATCAAATTCGACGGGCCTTCGCCGAACAAACCGGCCTGAGCCGACGCAGGCCCGGGCTGCGCGCAATACGCAGCCCCGGCAGAACAGAACAAAAGGATATGGAAATGGGCAAAGTCACCCTGCCGCGCTGGATGCGCGATCTTGATAACCCGAAAGCCGTCGGGCGTCATATGGAGCGCCTCGACACCCATGGCGTATCGCGGCGCGATTTCCTCGCAATGGCATCGGCCGGGGCCGCAGCCTCGGCCTTTGCGGCGGCGGCGGGAATGCCGAATGTCGCGCTGGCCTCGGGGAATGGTAAACTGGCCTTCATCTCGGCTTTCATGTCGAATGAATATAACCAGATCCTGAATGGCGCCTTTGAATCTGCAACCAAAGCGCTGGATTTCTCGTATACCGGGCTCGACAGCCAGTTCGACGGCGAACGCCAGTTCAATCAGTTCGAACAACAGGTGACCTCGGGTGTGCAGGCCGGGATCTTCAACTTGGCCGATGGTGGCACCATCCGGGGCGTCAGCCGGCTGGCCGAGCAAAACAAGGTCTGGGTCGCCAATGTCTGGGACAGCCTGCCCTGGTTCACCCCGTTCGAAGCCTCGGATTACTGGACGCTTTACACCGTGCCCGAAGAATTCGAGGCCCATCGCGCGGTGACCGCGAAACTGCTGGCGGCTGTGACGGAAAAGTTCGGCGGCGGTGATATCGTCGGCGTGACCGGCACCAATGGCAATCTGACCGATCTGCAACGCTCGCGCGGGCGTGACGACGCGTTCCGCGATTTCCCGAAGACAAGGCTGGTCGACACGCTGCCGGGCAAATGGAACCGCGAAGATTCGCTGAAGGCCACCGAAGATCTGCTGACCCGCCATCCCGGCCTGAAAGGGGTCGTGGCGCAGAATGACGATGTGGCACAGGGCGCGATTGCGGCGATCCAGGCCGCCGGTCTGCGCCCGGGCGAGGATATCCTCGTGGTCGGCGCCGATGGCACCAGCCTTGGCGCCCAGGCGATCCGCGACGGCAAACAGCTGGCGACTTCAGGGAACAGCCCCGCCTATGCGGCGGCGATCCTGACCGGCCGCATCTATGATGTCAGCCACGGCTGGGTGCCGCGCGCGTCCGAGCGGCTGCTCAACTGGCGCTCGCTCACGGTCACGGCGGAGAATGTCGAAAGCTATATCGAACGCTATGTCGATACGAACGGCCTTGATCCCTTTGATTACCGCAAGATTTCTAAGGTCCTGCATCCCGACGACTGGGACCCCCAGGCCGAGGTTTTCCCGCTGGATGTCGACAAGGCCTGGGCCGGTGTCGACCGCCCCGCGAGCTGGGAATACCCGGCACCCTATCTTGCGGCGCGCGACAATGGCGAATGGGATCAGCTGCGCGCGGAATATGCCGATCACTATAAAATCAAATTCGACGGACCTTCGCCGCATAAATCGACCTGAGCGCTGTCTTTATCCAACCCTCGTGCCGGGCGGTGAACAGCTTGCTTCACCGCCCGGAACATAGCCATCTTCCCTCGGTGCCCGAACCAGGTCCGGGTGTTGCGCAAACCGACCTTTCGCGAGACAGCCGCGCTTGCGCGGATTGGCATTGTCACGGTCGAGCATGTGCAGAACAGGTGCGGCGCGGGCGCTGAACACGCCGCACCTGATCGCGACGCGACTTCACGGGATCTTCCGTATCAAAATGCTGCTGCTGAAACCGGAACACTTTCCGGCCGCTATGCCGGCTTCGAATGGTTGCTTTAAGACAAACGCGCCGAGGGCAAGGATGACAGAACCGGCCCCGGCACCAGGCTCGAAGGCAGCACCACCGCTGTGACCTCGGCACAAGTAAAACTGGCCTATGCCCCCCCCGAAGGTCACCGGTTCAAGCTGTGCGGACAGCGCATGGATGATGACGCGCCGCAGCCCTTGCGCCGCCATTGAACGCTGCACCAGACTTCCCGGCACGGGCAGAAAACCGCTTCTACCTGTCAGATACCAATACGATCACCGCCGGCGTCGACTGTTACAACCAGGACAGCACCTTTGGCGATCTGACCTTCGGCCCGCTGTCCGAAAAAGCCAGAAATGTTGACCTTTATGCCCAGGCGCGGCCTGAACCGACCGAGGGCTGTCGAGATCTTTCGGGCTTCTCTGAAATGACCAGAGCGTTACCGGCATCTCCGGCCGTAAGAGCGATTTCTCGGGGTTGAGCGGCTATGCCTCGATAGTCTGTGATGCGGGCCGATGCTCTGACGCTTCGCGGTCGAAAAGTTTCGCGCTGGTTTTGACTCTGAGACCGGTAATCGCAGCCTCGGTGGCGAGATTTTCCTGTCAAAGATCGTCGCTGCCCGCGACCGCGTGATCATGAATGGCCGGGAGAGCGGCTATCTGCGCGCTACTCGCAAAGCAGGATCAAAGTAAACGGCGCCGGCACCGACAGCTGGCGCGCGGTCGATCCTGGAACCCCTCTCGGGGGCGTGCTGGCCATCGAGGCGCGGCACATGCCAGAGGGCAGTGCCTTGACCTTTGGCGGCTCGATCAGGGCGGCAAAGGCCAGTGGCCACAGAGATGCCACGGTCATTAAGCCGTCGCGGGCTATGCAGTACCGAACCTCTTCACCGATGATCAGCCGCCTGCGGTCGAGGGCCCGGTGAACCGGGCCGGGGTCAACAACCTTTGCGACAGGACCTGTGGCGACCGCGCCATCGATGGCCAGGATTTCAACCCGATCACCCCGCTTTACGAGGTGGGCCGTTCGGTCAGCTGGCCGCCCAGGTCCGGCTCTGAGGCCAGGACAAAGGAGAAAGGGGCGGAACGATCTCGGCCGCGCTGCCTTCGCGGATCACGCGCCCGGCCTTCATCGCGATAAACCGGTCGGAATGGGCCGAGGCGAAATTGATGTCATGCAGTACCATCACGACGGTTTTGTTCAGCGGCTCGTCCAGGACGAAATGCTTGCCCGGCTGCAGCGCGCGTTGCCGGTGGATGCAGTGGTGCTGGGGCTGCGTGGCGCCGAGATGCCCCTCCACAACCATCTGACTGCAAAACGCGTCGCCGCACCGGATTTCCTCACCGTCTTCAAGGAATTCCCCCATACCGATTTCGTCGGCCGCGCCGAGGGTCTCTGGCGCATCCTGGCCAAGCAACTCGGGCGCGCGCTTCTCGCAATCGCGGCAAGCATATGATGCCGCAGATCAATGAGACTGAGGCGCGCGCGCGGCGTGGCCATTGGCGCGCCCTGGGCCCCGGTAGCGGCGCAGCTTTGTTTCGTCGCCGGCGAGGGCGCCGGGAAGCCCCTGCGCTTTGACGCCAGATCCGCGCCCGAGACCGGCAAGCACTGCGACGCGCTGATCCGGGTCATCGGTCTGAATGCGGAGGCCGAAATGCGGTTCGGCGAGAGCATCGCGCTTGTCGGTCCGGCGGCGCAGATTGCGCCTCTCGACCGTGCGGGCGAGACGACCGGGATCGCGGTCCTCCTCAAGACCCTGCGGGTGCAAAGCTATGACCCTTCACTTTTCACCGCGCTCGGGATCGATCCGGTGGCGCAAAATATCGTCGTGATCAGATCAACCAACCATTTCTGTGCAGCTTTTGCGCCCATCGCCTCGGAAGTGCTTTATTGCGGCGCCGGGAAGCCCTATCCGAATATTCCGGCACCCAATCCCTACCGGCTGGTCCGGGCGGATATCTGGCCGCGCATGGATGACCCTTTCGGAGAGATGTGATGAGCTTTCCCCCACCCGGCCTTCCCATTCCGGGTTTTCCCTGGCCCGAAGCCGGCACGCCGCTGGCAGATGTGGCAACACCGCTGCCGGTGATCGACGAGGACCGGCTCGCCACCAACATCGCGCGGGCGCAGGACTATATGGCGGCGCATGGGCTGAATTTCCGCCCCCATATCAAAACCCATAAGATCGCCGCCGTGGCCCGTCAGCAGATCACGGCCGGGGCTGTGGGCATCAATTGCCAGAAGCTGACCGAGGCCGAGGCCTTTGCCGATGCCGGATTCGACGATATCCTGATCACCTATAACATCCTCGGGCCGGTGCGGGTCGCGCGGCTGCTCGCGCTGAACGCCCGTGTGACGCGGCTGGCGGTAACGACGGATTCGGCGGTGACGGTGGCGGGGCTGGCGGCAGCTTTCCCGGCAGAGAAACCGCTCACCGTTCTGGTCGAATGCGATACCGGCGGCGGGCGCTGCGGCGTGCAGAGCGCCGCCGATGCCTTCGCCCTGGCGCAGCTGATCACCGCCGCGCCGGGCCTGAATTTCGGCGGGCTGATGACTTATCCCGGCCCTGGCGGCGCCGCGCGGGTCGAGGCCTTCCTGCAAGAGACCATGGCGCTGCTGGCGCAGGCGGGCCTTCCCTGCCCTATGCGCACGAATGGCGGCTCGCCCGATCTGTGGAAAGCGCATCTGGTGCCTTCGGCGACCGAGCATCGCGCCGGCACTTACGTCTATAATGACCGCTCGATGGTGCGGGCGGGCGCGTGCGGGCCGGAGGATCTGGCGATGCATGTGCTGGCGACGGTGGTCTCCCGCCCGACGCCTGTGCGTGCGGTTCTCGATTGCGGATCGAAGACGCTGACTTCTGATCTGCTGGGCTTTACGGACTACGGCGAGATCGAAGGCCTCGCGGGCGCCAGGATCACCAGCCTTTCCGAGGAACATGCCGTGGTCGATCTGAGCGCCTGTACCAGCCCCCTGCCGCAGGTTGGCGATCTGGTGCGGGTGGTGCCGAACCATACCTGTGTGGTCTCGAACCTCTTTGACCGGATGGTGTTCCACAAGAATGGCGTGGTCACGCGGGTCGAGCCTCTGGCCGCGCGGGGCACAGTCTGGTGAGCATGGGCAACGGAACCCTTCACGCAGGCCAGATCTTCGATGGTGAGACCTGGCACCAGGATGCGGCGATCAGCTTTGACGCGGGCCGGATCACCGCGATCCGCCCGTCGGGTGCGGCCCCCCCTGGGCCGCGCCTGCCCGGCCTGATCGCGCCCGGCTATATCGACCTTCAGGTCAATGGCGGTGGCGGGGTGCTATTCAATAATGACCCCACGCCAGGGGGGATCGCAACGATCTGCGCCGCGCATGCGCAACTTGGCACCACGGCTGTGATGGTGACGCTGATCACCGACCGCCCCGATATCACCGACCGCGCGGTCGCGGCGGCGGAAGCGGCATGCGTGCCTGGCTTCCTCGGGCTGCATCTCGAAGGCCCGCATCTGTCGCTGGCCCGCAAAGGCACCCACGACCCCGCGCTGATCCGGGTGATGCAGGATCAGGACCTCGGCATGATCCTCGCTGCGGCGGGCCGGCTGCGGCATCTGATCGTGACGCTGGCGCCGGAATCGGTCACGCCGGATCAGGTGCGCGCGCTTGTCGCAGCCGGGGTAACGGTGAGCCTCGGCCACAGCGATTGCGACTATGACACCGCGCGCGACTATATCGCGGCGGGCGCCCGCATGGTCACCCATCTCTTCAACGCCATGAGCCAGCTCGGCCACCGCGCCCCTGGGCTGGTCGGCGCCGCGCTGACGGCGCCCGGCCTTCATGCCGGGCTGATCGCAGACGGCTTTCATATCGCCGATGCCGCGATGCAGGTCGCGCTGCGGGCAAAGCCCGGGGAGGTGTTTCTCGTGTCAGACGCGATGTCGACCGTCGGCAGCGATCTGACCGGCTTCATGCTGAACGGTCGTGAAATTTTCCGTGCCGGGGGAAGGCTGACCCTCGCAGACGGCACCCTGGCCGGTGCTGATATCGCGCTCGCAGATGCGGTGCGGTACTGCCATCTGCGGCTGGGCCTGGACATGGGCGCGGCACTGCGCCTGGGCTCGGCAGCGCCAGCGGCGGCGCTTGGCCTGACGGATCGCGGGCATCTGCGGCCCGGCACATGGGCGGATCTGATCTGCCTGGACGATGCGCTGCAGGTCCTCGGCTGTTGGATTGCAGGCGCACCCTCTGGCGGGATTGCCGCACAGGAGGCGCGGTCGTGATCCTGTGCTTTGACATCGGCGGCACCACGATAAAGATCGCCGAAGCCTTTGGCCCCGACGACATCAGGCCAACGATCCGCGTTCCGACACCGGCCCTGGATTTCACCGCCTTCACCAGCGTTTTGCAGTCCGCCATCGACGCCGCACCCGAGCGGCCCGACTGTCTCGCCTTTTCCATCGCCGGGGTGATCGACCCGGAAACCGGCATCGCGACCGTGGCAAATATCCCCTGCCTGAGCGGACGGCGCCTGCGCTCTGACCTTGAGGCGGCGCTCGGCCTGCCGGTGGTTCTGGGCAATGATGCCGATTGCTTTGCGCTGGCCGAAGCCACCATCGGCGCCGGGCGCGGCCATGCGGTCGTGTTCGGCATCATCCTCGGCACCGGGGTCGGTGGCGGCATCGTGGTCCGGGGCCGGCTGATCAATGACAGTTCCGCATCGGGCGGCGGATCAGGCGGCGGCTTTACCGGCGAATGGGGCCATGGCCCTGTCGCCCAGCGCATTGTCGGCGATACCGTGCTTCCGGCCTTTCCCTGCGGCTGCGGCCAGACCGGCTGCCTTGACGCGATCTGTTCGGCGCGCGGGATGGAAAAGCTGCATCTCGCCCTTGGCGGCGTGGCACTAACCGCAGAGGACATCATTGCCGCCTGGCAGGCTGAGGAGCCCGCAGCCTCGCGCACCATCGCGATCTGGCTCGACCTGCTCTCTGGCCCTCTCGCCATGGTGCAGAACATGCTCGGGGCCGGGGTGATCGCGGTGGGCGGCGGCCTGTCGAATGCGCGTCCGCTGATCGACGCGCTGGATAAGGCGGTTCGGGGACGGATCCTGCAACGGCTTTCCCGCCCGCTGATCGTCCAGGCACAATGCCCGATCGAGCCCGGCCTTGTCGGCGCAGCAGTGCTTGGCCTGAACCGGAAGCGCGACGGCTGACCCGCCCCATATTTCCTGCTTGCCCGGCGGAGTGATGTTCCGCCGGTTTTGCGTGCAACAGTCTGCGCCATCGAAAACTCATTGGGGATCATCGCGCGATCCCTCCAGGTTACAGAAAGGTAATCCCCCCAGGGAGTGAATTATACGAGGTGCGATTATCGGCCCCGGCTTTTTGTCTCGGCTATCTTGCCCATGTATTCCGCGAAATGGACCCGGATTTCGAGATCCAGGGCCGGGGCGGCGACCCTGACCGGACATGGCATCCCCGCCGGCATCTCGCATGAAAGCGCCGAGGCGCTGGTAAAGGCCGGCGGTTTCGATCTGCCGATGATCAGCTCGTCCGATCATTTCCACCTTGACCATATCCGGCTGGGGCTGGAAGCGGGGGCAGGTCTTCTCGGAAAAACCCATCATCTCATCACCTGAGGACACTTATGCGCTGGCGCATCTGCTGGTGCGATACTGGCCTGAGAACCCCTCGGTCGCCCCCGTGTGCGCTACGCGCCGTCGCACCGCGACCTCTGGCGGCGCGTGACGCCGACCCTCTGGGCGATATCGTCTCGGTCGAGGCGGCCGAACATATCTACCCCTGCTGCCACGGCGCGCTTTTCATGCGCGACTGGCGGCGCCAGGAGAAATGCTGCCATGATCTCGACCTTTACAACGGGCTGATCCGGGCGTGGCCCGAGCGGGTGGCGTCTTTCGGAGGCAGGAAGACCTTTATCCCGGAAAATGGCCCGCGCATTTATGGCGTCAACGATGTGGATATGTTCTATAAAAACCGTCGGGCTGGAACGGGTCGGAGAAAGCCTTCGTTTCCGATGGTGATATCTTCGACTACCAGGTCCGCCGTTGCGCAGCCTTTGAAACCAAAGGCGTGGCCCTGCCGGTCTCGCGCCTCGATACCCCTGCGGCAGGTGTGCTGGATTTGTCGATGGACGAGCAATTCACCTTCGCGCTGACCTTCAATTCCAGAACCGAATACATGCCTCTGCCGATTGGCCTTTATGCCTTTTTCGGCAAGCAGGATGTGCTCTGGAACGAGTTGATGGCCACCGCTTTCCTAGGCATCGCCCCAGCCATGATCATCATCCTTTTCCTGCAAAGATACCTTGTCGGCGGGCTGACCGCCGGGGCGGTAAAAAATACCCTTCACAACCGGGAGTATGTGACGTGTCCGACCTCTTTCGGAACAGCCTGATCGGCGCGGTGCTGGCCTGCACCACCGCCCTGCCCGCCAGGACCTTTGACACTCCCGTCCACCAGTTCCTGCACTGAGCCTGTACCAATAACGACCAGATCATCGACGCCGATGGCAGCATCACCATGGACAGTACCGAAGTCCTCGCCGCGCTGACGGCCTATCAGGACATCACGCCTTATTCCGTCGAAGGCGCCGAAATCTTCCTCTTTGACGCGCCGCTCTCGAATTCTGATGCCGCCCTGCGCGCCGATATGCGGATTGAACTCACCCGGCTGCATAAACAGATTGGCGCCAAATCGCCCGGGGCGGTGCGCCGCAGGACCTGTATCACAAGCCGCAAAACACATTCGTCGCGGGGGTCATCGGCAATCTGCGGATGAATTTCCTGCCCGGCGACCAGGCGGCCACCGTCGGGTTCAGTGCCGCCGACTGCAGTCTGTTTGACACGGCAGGCGAGGCGCTGGAACGCCGCCTCTCGTCCGGAACGATCAGGGGCTGAGCCTCAGCTCTCCGCCGCATCCACCGCCTTGCGCATCGCGCCCACAGCAAGATGGATGTTCGGCGGATCGGCCAGCAGGCTGCCGCCCAGCAGATAGACGACATCCTGGCCATACATCCGCACCATGTCAGCGACGCGTTCCACACTCATCCCGCCACCGGGGCTGGGCAGCATCGCCGTCGCAGGCCCGTCAGGCGCGCGGCAGGCCTCTGCGATTTGCAGACAATCCGCTGCCGAGAAGCCGAACCGCCCGCCGACATTCGGGAAAACCGAGATATCCGCCCCCGCAAGCCTTGGAAGCGTGCCGAAGACCACACCGTGATCCATGCCGGTATCGGGGTTCAGCACCCAGGGGCCCAGGAAAGACGGATGCGTCATCACCGGCAGGTCAAGGCCCGGATCCTGCGCGATGCGATGTACCATGCCAAACCCCAGAAGCCCCGGCATCACAATGACACCGCCCGCTCCGGCATCCCGGGCAAAGCGCAGCCGGGCCTCGATCTGGTCCGCCCGGCCAGAGAGGTTCGGGATATAGATCGCATTGCGCCCATATTCGGCATTGGCCACGGCCACGGCCTTCGCTACGGCCTCGACGCGGGCCTCGAACGGCGCGGCATCCTGACCCGCAAGCCCGTGATCTTCCTTGATGATGTCAGCCCCACCGCGCACCGCGCCTGCGGCCAGCGCGGCAAAGGCCGCGGGTGGCTGGCCCATCGGCTTCAGCACCGGCGCAATCATTCCGCCTGTTGCGCGACCGCAGCGCGCCCGGATGCCTTTGATGCCGAAACGCGGGCCTGGAAAGCGCGCCAGCATCGTCTCACCCGGCTCAACTCCGGTCACCCGGATCCCCTGCTGGATCGAGGAATTGCCGAAAACCACATTCAGGAACTGGCTGAACTCCTCTCCGGCGCTGTCGGGCGAGTAAGAGATTTTCGCCTGAAAGACGCCGTCCGACAGCGTGCCGGTCTCTTCAACCCGGCCGAGGATATCGTCTTCGATATAGCCCGGCGGCACCACCGCGCGCGGGATCTCGACCGTCTGTTCCAGCGCGATTGCATCCGCGCGGGCGCGAGCTTCGGCCAGATCACCGGCGCGGATGCGGTAGGTGACGGTAAAGCGCATCAAAGCGCCTCGGCCTTGACCACCGAATGCACCGCCTCGACCCGGACCGCGCCAAGCGCATCTTCGTCAATGCCGGTCTGCTGTCCGGTCAGGCGTTCGACCGCGCGAACAAGGCTCAGCGCATCCATCCCGTAATAGCACATGAGATAGGGGCGCGAGCCGCCATGCGCATAGGTGTCCTGCAGCCCCAGCCGGATCAGGCGGCGCGAAAGCCCGGCCTCGGCCAGCGCCTCGGCCACCATCGAGCCGATACCGCCGGTCACCAGGTGGTTTTCCAGCGTGATGACACCATGTTTCACCTGTTCCGCATGGCCGATGATCGTCGCGGCATCAAAGGGTTTCAGGGTGTTCAGATGCAGGTGACGCACCGAAACCCCCGCCCGGTCCAGCGCGGCCCTTGCCCGGATCGCTTCTTCGGTGGTGATCCCTGCGGTAACGATCAGCACATCGGTGCCTTCTGCCAGAACGCGGATCTTGCCGATCTCCAGCGGGGTATCAAAAAGCCGCGGCACCGCGCCGCGCAGGATGCGGCAATAAACCGGACCATCGACACTGTCGGCGGCAGCGACGATGCTCTCGACCTCACTCGCGTCACCGGCCTCCAGCACGGTCATGTTCGGGATCGTGCGCATCACCGAAATGTCTTCGATTGCCTGATGCGTCATGCCGCCCGGAGTGGTGATGCCGGGCAGGAACCCCATCAGCCGCACCTGGCGGCGCGGATAGGCGATGGAGGCCATCAGCTGGTCATAGGGCCTGCGGTAAAGGAACACGCCGAAGGAATGCAGGAAAGGCCGGAAGCCCGCGAGGCCAAGCCCGCCGGCGAAGGACAGCATGTTCTGTTCTGCCATGCCAAGCGACAGAAACTGGTCCGGGTGGCGATCACGAAAGCCGTCGATCTCGCAGCTGGAGGTCAGGTCGGCGGAAAGGCACAGCACCTCGGGGTGCTGCACGGCGTAATCTTCAAACGCCTTCGCATAGGGGCGGTTCACCATTTCCATCTTCAGTGCCCTCCCAGGTCGACAGGTGCAATGCCAAGCTCTGCGGCTATGGCGATGTTCATCTCGCGGCGTTCCTCGTCAGATTTGAACCGCACGTAATGCAGGCGCGGGAAGCGCTTCATCAGGAATTCCATGCCTTTTGTCGGGCTGGAATGGGCAAGGATGATCAGCGGCTGGCCTTCATGCGGCGTGGCTTTGGCCTGACGCAGTGCCGTCAGGTCATGGGCATCAACTTCGGCCACCACCGCGCCGAAATTGCGGAATTTGGTGGCGATATCGCCCACCGTCATCACCGAATCCATCGCGCCGTCGCATTGCTGGCGGTTCACGTCCATCAGGGCCCAGAGATTGTCGATGCCGTGATGGGAGGCTGCCTGCACCGCCTCCCAGGTCTGCCCCTCCTGAACCTCGCCATCCGACATATAGACACAGACCTCGCCGGTCTCGCCCCGCCGCTTGCGGCCCCAGGCAAGGCCCGCGCCGGTCGAAAGCCCGATGCCGAGAGTGCCATTATGCACCTCCATCCCCGGGGAATGTTCGGCGCCGATCATCTCGACGGATGAGCCATCCTGGTTGAACATCTCCAGCCCTTCGGGGGCCATACGGCCGGTCTCGATCAGGCAGGCGTAAGCCACCAATGCGTAATGCGCGGGCGCGATGAACAGCCGGTCATGCACGGCGTCAAACGGGCCGTTATAGCCTGCGCCGGTGCGGTAATCATGGTTCGCGGCCGAGGGCACCCCGCCAAAGGGCGGCGGCACCATCGGCATGGTCGAGGGGCCGAGATTCAGCGCCTCGTTATACAGAAACGCCAGTTGCTCGGCGGCGGAACAGGCCTGGCTCAGATAGCCGCCATTGTTGCGCATCGAATGCTCGAACACGCGGCAGCGGATGCCATGGGCCACCTCTTCGGTGGTACGGGAGTTTTGCATTTGTGGCCTCATCGCGGAAAATCGGGGCCGGACAGACCGGCCCCGGTCAGATCAACGTGCGGGGAGCTTCATCCAGGGGCTCACCGACACTTCAGCATGGACGAAAGCCGGCATTTTCGCGCCCAGCTCTTCCATATTCGAGATATCGAGTTCGTTCAGATCGGCCTGGGTGATCAGGGTCGGCGGCACGATGACCTGGGCCGCGACGGTCTCACCGGCAAGAAGCTGCGCGAGGGTACGCACCGAGACTTCACCCACCACGGCGGGGTTGGTCGCGGCAGTCGCCTTCCAGCCCGACCCGTCTTCGCGCATCAGGGCAATATCAGCGGTCGAGACGTCAGCCGAATAGATCGCGACATCCTGGCCCATGCCGGCCTCGTCCACGGCGATTTTCACGCCCTTGGCGAACTCGTCATAGGGGGCGAAAACAACCTGGATATCCGGGTTCGCGGAAAGGACAGACCGCGCCTGGTTCGCGACCGAATTGGCAATCGGGTTGTCCATTGTGCCGAACATCGCTTTCTCGGTGATGCCCGGATATTTCGCCTTGAACTCTTTCCAGGTCTCATCACGGCGATCAAGCGGCGCGATGCCGGGGACATAGACGTAACCTGCGGTCCAGGTCTCGCCCTGATCCTTGATCGCCTGTTCCAGCGCCAGACGGGCGAGGTCACGGTCAGACTGTTCGACCTGCGGGATGGCGGCATTTTCGACATTCACGTCGAAGGCCACAACCTTGATGCCAGCGTCGACCGCGCGCTGCGCGGCTTCCTTCATCGACTCGGTCAGACCGTGCTGGATGATGATGCCATCAACGCCCAGCGCGATGGCCTGATCGACCATATCGGCCTGCAAAGCCGCATCCTGGCGCGAGTCGAAGACCTGGAGGCTGACGCCGAGGGCCTCTGACTGCTTTTCCACGCCGGAAAGATAGGCCTGGAAGAAATCACCGGTCGACAGATAGCGCACCAGCGCGATCTTTACATCGGCGGGCTTGTCGAATGGCGCCGGAGCATCCTGCGCGATAGCGAGGCCCGGGATCAGGGCAATACCACCCATCAGGCCCACAAACACCCGTCTTGAGAACATGGTTTCCTCCCTCTTCTCTGTTATCCGTTTTGCTCAGCCGCGCGCCCGGCCTCCCCGACCGGAAAGCGCGAAAGTAAAGACGAGGGCGACAACGAGAACAGCGCCCTTGATGAAATCCTGCGTGTAATAAGGTGCGTTCAGCATGGTCAGCCCCTGCAACAGGATGCCGACAAACAGTGCGCCGATGGCGGTGCCAAAGGCGTTGGGTTTCGCGGCGCCCAGTACGGCAAAGCCGATCAGCGCTGCGGCAACCGCATCGAGCAAGAGATTATTGCCCGAAGCGACATCACCCCGCCCCAGCCGCGCCGCCAGCAGGATGCCGCCAAAAGACGCCAGCGTGCCTGAGATCACATAGGCCAGAATGCGGTAGAAATTCACGTTGATGCCGGCAAGGCTCGCCGCTTTTGCGTTCGACCCGATCGCATACATGACGCGGCCATGGCGCGTGAGTTCGAGAAACCCCCAGACCAGAAACGCGATCACGATCAGGAACACCACAGAAAGCGGCACCAGATCGTCAAGGATGAAATCGAGCCGGTGCCGCCCCAGCATCAGAAAGCCGGGCGAGAATGTGCCGGTCGCGGTGCCGCCTCCGGGCAGCGACATGCCGGTCGAGATGGAATTTCCTTCCGTCGGGATACGCTGCAACCCCATCAGCAGGAACATCATCCCAAGCGTCGCCAGAAGATCCGGCACCCGCATTTTGACGATCAGCAATCCGTTGACCAGGCCCACGAAAGCCCCCATCGCCAGGCAGAACACCACCGCCTCGACCGCGCCGAGATCCCAGATCACCATCGTATAGGCCGAAAGCATCAGCGATGAGGTCGCCACCGCCCCGATGGAAAGATCGAACCCCCCGACCACCAGCGTGGCGGTCACGCCAAGCGCCAGAATGCCGGTGATCGCCACCGATTGCAGGATGAACACGCCGCTGCGTGCGGTCAGGAAGGCCGGTTGCGCGACGGAAAAGCCGATCACCAGCCCCGCCATCAGGATCAGGAACCCGTAGCGGATCGCGAAATCGGTCAGATTGAAGTCTTTTTTCATGCGACATGTCCTGCGGCGGATTCGGTGACCTGCGCCATCACCAGGCCGAGGTCGATATTCTGATTGCGGTGGGTGCCGATGATCGAATGCTCGCTCATGACAAGGATGCGGTCGGCCACTTCCAGCGCCTCGTCGATTTCGGCACACAGAACCAGGGTGGCGCGGCCAGAGGCGCTGGCCCGGATATGGCGGCCGATGTCGCGGCGGGCCTGGATGTCGACGCCCTGGAAGGGCTCATCAAGGATCAGAAGGCGCGAGGCCTCGGCCAGCCAGCGCGCGACGACAACCTTTTGCTGATTGCCGCCCGACAGCGTGAGGATCCCGTCTTTCGGGCTCTGACACACGACGCCCATCTCGCCGATCATCCTGGTTGCGGTGGCGCGCTCGGACCCGGGGCGCAGCAGTGCCAGCAGCCCGGTATGACGCGACAGGAATGGCAGCACCATATTGCGGGTGATGTCGAATTCCGGGATTACCGCATTCAAAAGCCGGTCTTTCGCCGAAAGAAACACCCCCGCCTGCACCGCTGCGCCCGGATTTTTCGGTGTATACGGGGTGCCGTCCAGGCTGATCGTGCCGCCCTCGGCGCGCGAGACGCCAAAAAGCACCTCGGCCAGCAGGGATTTCCCCGACCCGACAAGGCCGGTGACCGCCACGACCTCATTTTCATGCAGACTCAGATCGAACGGCACCGCATCAGGGCGCAGCCGCAGTGCACGCGCCTCAATCACCGCGCGGCCCTGAGGCGGAATGTCGATATCGACTTCGGTGATCTCATGACCCAGCATGGCGCGTACCGCACCGGCATAATCCAGGGTCTCGCCCTCGAACTGGCCGGAAATCTGCCCGTCCCGCATCGAGACAATCCGGTCGGCGAGGCGACGGATATCGGACATGCGATGCGAGATATAAAGGATCGCCACACCCTCGGCCCTCAGCCGGTCGATCAAAATGAACAACCGTTCTGTTTCAGTCGCCGAAAGTGACGAGGTCGGCTCGTCCAGGATCAGCAGCCGGGGGCGATGTGACATGGCGCGCGCGATGGAAACCAGCTGCCGGTCTGCAAGGCTCAGCTCGCGCACCGGGCGCGTGACATCGACATCCAGCCCCACGGCGCCGGCAATCCGCCGTGCCTCCGCGCGCATCCGACGCCCGTTGAGAAAGAATGACGAACCCGCCGCCAGCTCGTCGAGCAGGAGGTTCGAGGCCACGTCGAGATCAGGCGCCACCCCGTCATTGATGTTCTGATGCACGGTCACCACCCCGGCGCGCAAAGCACTGGCCGGATCGGGCGGATCAAAGGGCTGGCCATCCAGCGTGATCTCGCCGGTATCGCGGCGCTGCACCCCGCAGAGGATCTTGACCAGAGTGGATTTCCCCGCCCCGTTCGCCCCCATCAACACTGTCACTTTGCCGGCCGGCAGGGTCAGATTGACCCCCCGGAGCACATGATTGCGCGCAAAAGAACGGGTCAGCCCCGTGATAACGATGGCGTCCTGCGGCACGATGGTCTCCTCTCCCGACCCGAGGCTAGCGTCTCGGTTATTCAAATGTCAATAACGTTTGACAAATGCCGCAAGAATGGAAATCCTTAGCCGGAACCCCGGGATGCGGGAGGAGGAATCCGCATTCCGGAGGGCAAGATTTGGTGGGCCGGGCCAGCTCTGGCATGTCACCTGCGGGAGGAGAAAGCCGTGATTCCGTCAGACACTGCGTCGCAATATGAGGCGCTGACCCCCAGCACATTGCCGTCCCGTCTGGGCGGGCTGAGCATCTTGACCAACCGCGTCGGCCCAGCCGACAGCTGGCAGGTCGAAGAGGTCGGCGATGGCAACCTGAACCTCGTTTTCATTCTGCGCGGCGCGGCGGGTGCGGCGATTGTGAAACAGGCGCTGCCCTATGTGCGGCTGGTGGGCGAATCCTGGCCCCTGCCGCTGAAACGCAGCTTCTTTGAATATAACGCGCTGATCCGCCAGGAAGCGCGTGACCCGGGCGCAGTGCCGGAGGTCTGGCATTTCGACGAGGCGCAGGCCATTGTCGTGATGGAATTCCTGACGCCGCATATCATCCTGCGCCACGGGCTGATCGCAGGAAAACGCTATAAGGGCCTTGGTGAAAGGCTGGGCGATTTCTGCGCGCGCACGCTGTTCCGGGGATCGGATCTGTCGATGACCCCGGCCGCGAAAAAGGCCGATATGGCGCTGTTCGCGGGCAATGTCGAACTTTGCGACATCACGGAAAACCTTGTCTTTTCCGACCCCTATTTCAACGCAAAGCTGAACCACCATACACCTGGGCTGGAAGGCGCCATTGCCCGCATCCAGGCCGATATGGCCCTGAAAGTCGCCGCGCAGCATCTGAAGATGGGCTTCACCTCGCAGGCCGAGACCATGCTGCACGGCGATCTCCATACCGGATCCATCATGGTGTCTGATGACGATATCCGTGTGATTGATCCGGAATTCGCCACTTATGGCCCGATCGGCTTTGACGTCGGCATGCTGATTTCCAACTTTCTGATGGCCTATATGTCGCAGCCCGGCCACGAGACCAGCGCGGGCGCGCGGGCCGGCTACCAGGACTGGCTGCTGTCGGTCACCGCCGCGGTCTGGACCTCGTTCGAAGCCGAATTCACCCGGCTCTGGCGCGAGGAACGCACCGGCATCCTCTATCAGGCAACGCTGTATGAGGATCAGGGCCACGGCCTCGCCGGCGAGATCGCGCGGGCGGAACGGCTTGGCATGATCTGGCGCGATGCGCTTGGCTTCTGCGGGGTCGAGATGCATCGCCGCATCCTTGGTCTTGCCCATAACGCCGATTTCGAACGCATCAGCGATGCACCCACCCGCGCCGGCTGCGAGGCCCGTGCCCTCGCGCTTGGCACCGCACTGATCCATGGCCGCAATGGCCTTACCGGAATTCCTGCCGTGCTTGACCTCGCACGGCGCATCAGCCTGGAGAACCACCTGTGAAGATCAATGGCAAACCCTACCGCTCCATCTGGCGCGAGGCGTCAGGTCAGGTGATGATCATCGACCAGCGCTGGCTGCCGCATGAATTGCGCATCGTGCCGCTGAGCACGCGCGACGAATATGCCGTCGCGATCCGCGATATGTGGGTGCGTGGCGCCCCGCTGATCGGGGCCACGGCGGCTTATGGCGTGGCCGATCAGATGGCGCGCGACCCTTCGGACGCGTCGCTCACCGAGACCTGGGAAGTGCTGCATGAAACGCGGCCCACAGCGATCAACCTGCGTTGGGCGTTGGATGAGATGGACCGCGTGTTGCGCCCGCTGCCTGCCGGGGAACGCGCGGCGGCGGCGGCGAAACGCGCCGATGAGATCGCCGATGAAGATGTCGAAATCAACCGCCGCATCGGCGAACACGGCCTCGCGCTGATCCGCGAGATCGCAGCCAGGAAACCGGGGCAGACCGTCAATATCCTGACCCATTGCAACGCGGGCTGGCCCGCAACGGTCGACTGGGGCACCGCAACCTCGCCGATCTATCACGCGGTCGAGGCCGGCATTCCGGTGCATGTTTTTGTCGATGAGACCCGCCCCCGCAACCAGGGCGCACAGCTGACCGCATGGGAGCTGAACTCGGCAGGCGTCAGCCATGATCTGATCGTCGACAATGCCGGTGGCCATCTGATGCAGCATGGCGAGGTCGATCTGGTGATCGTCGGCACCGACCGCACCACGGCACAGGGCGATGTCTGCAACAAGATCGGCACCTATCTGAAAGCGCTGGCCGCAAAGGCCAATGGGGTGCCGTTTTATGTGGCCCTGCCTTCGCCGACCATCGACTGGACGGTGGTCGACGGCGTGAAAGAGATTCCGATCGAAGAGCGTTCCGATACCGAGGTCACCCATGTTCAGGGCAAGGACGCCTCGGGCAGGATCATCCAGGTGCAGATCAGCCCTGATGGCACCGGCGGCCGCAATCCGGCCTTTGACGTGACACCGGCGGCGCTCGTGACGGGCCTGATCACCGAGCGCGGCGTGGTCGCCGCCGATGCGGCCGCGATGGAGGCAATGTTCGGCGATCTGAAATCCGCCGCGCTGAAACGCTGAAAATGAGGCTGGCGCGGGGGGTTACAGATCCTGCGCCAGCAAAGCCTCGGCCACGGTAAGGCCGGTGACGAGATGGGTGGCATAGCCGCCCCGGATCGCGGCCATGGTGGCCTCAACCTTGTCATGGCCCGGCGTCACCAGGATGCCCATTTCAAGCCCGGTCAGGCGTTCAAGCGGGATGCCGATCATGCGGTCTTCCATCGGGCCAGGGATCGCGCGACCTGCCGCATCGACGAACCGCCCGCAGATCACCCCCACCGCACCATTGCCGGTGTAATGCGCCAGGTCCTCAGTCGTGGCGAGGCCGCTCGACACGATATGGCTGTCCTCGCTGGCGGTGCCGACCGAGAACAGGAGCTTGTTCAGCTTTTCAATTTCATCGAGCTGTACCCGCAGGATCGGCTCGGCCCGCAGCGCGCGGGCGAGATCGGCGCTGGACAGGATCGCGGGCGCATGGAGGTTGAGGCAGCGCGCCCCCAGCCTTTGCGCCAGCCGGGTCGAGCAGGCCTCGGCGGTAAAGCCGTAAGGCGTGGCCATAGAACCGACCAGTTGCAACACCGTCATCTCTTCGGTGCGGGTGATCTCCAGCGCCTCGGCGAGATCATAGACGGTGCGCCCCCAGGCCACGCCCAGATTGTCGCCCGGCGCCAGCAGATCCGGCAACCAGAGCGCCGCGCCCTTCACCACCCGGCGAAAGGCGTCCTCGACGCTCGCGCCCTCATCGGGCACCACATAGGCCGCTTTCAGCCCGAAGCGGCGGCAGAGATCCGAAGCCAGCCGATGCGTGGTGAAAGCAGGCGCCGCCAGGGTGATGCGGATCAGTTCGCGCTCGCGCGCCTCCTGCAGGTAATTCACCACTGTCGCGCGCGAAATCCCCAGCGTTTCAGCAATATCCTTCTGGTTCAGCCCCTCGTGATAATAGAGCCAGGCAACCTCGATCACGGCATTCTCGCCGCTGACCTGGCCGATTGTGCGCCGCCTGGCTGTGTTGTTCACCTCTGGCCTCATTCAACGTTTGACAGCTATATTTGACATTTGTAGACAATGCCGGATGATCGTGCAATTGCCTTTGGACAGGCTGCTTTTAGGGATCCACCGGGGAGGGTGCAAATGAGAACGAATCTCTGGAATGAGACCGAGGCGCAGGCATTGCAGGAGGCGGCGGGGTCTGACGCGGCGGCGCGGGAACTCGCGCTCCGAGTCTATTCCTCGCGCATCATCGGGCGCGACCCGGATATGGTGATGCATGGCGGCGGCAATACTTCGATGAAGGCGCAGGCCGTCGATGTTTACGGCGACACGGTTGATGTGCTGCATGTGAAGGGCTCGGGCTGGGATCTGGAGACCATCCTGGCCGCAGGTCTGCCCGCTGTGCGCATGGCGCCCCTTGCACGGCTGCGCGGACTGGCTGCGCTGTCGGACGAAGCGATGGTCGATGTCCAGCGCGCCAATCTTCTGGACAGCACCGGCCCCAATCCGTCGGTCGAAACGCTGCTCCACGCCTGGATCCCGCATAAATATGTCGATCACACCCATGCAACCGCCTTCCTGACGCTGGCGAACCTGCCCGAGGTCGAAGCCGCCACGCGCGAGATCTTCGGCGACCGGCTGACGCTTCTGCCCTATATCATGCCGGGCTTTGCGCTCGCGAAAGCAGCGGCAGATGCCTATGACCGCAATCCCGAGGCCGAAGGGCTTTTGCTGATCAATCACGGCCATTTCACCTGGGGGCCAGGAGCGAAAGCCTCTTACGACCGGCTGATCTCGCATACGAACGAGGTCGAGGCATGGCTCGCGCAGCGCCGCCCCGGCCCGGTCTATCCGGGCGCCGCTTTGCCGCCGCCGCAACTGGCGCAGACGCTGGCATCGCTGCGCGGCGCGCTGGCCTCTTGCCTGCCCGAGGCGGCAGGCCTGCCGGTCCTTGACCTGCGCGCCGATGATGCGGCCCGCGCCTTTACTCTGCGCGACGACCTGGCCACGCTTGCGAAACGCGGTGTGGCGACCCCGGATCACGTGATCCGCACCAAGGGCCATCCGCTGGTGATCACCCGTGAGATCCTCGCAGGCGGGCCAGAGGCGCTGCGCCAGGCGGTGACCGATTTCGCTGCAGATTACGCGGGCTATTTCGACCGTCAGGCGCCGCTTGCCGCAACACCGAAGACCATGCTCTCGCCGATGCCCGGCCTTGCATGGATCGAAGGTGAAGGCGTCGTCGGTATCGGCGCCACTGCCGCAGCGGCGCGGATTGCCGGCGATATCGGCAGCCAGACCACCCGCGTGATGGCGGATGGCGAGCGGCTTGGCGGGTTCTATCCGATCGGCGAGCGTGACCTTTTCGAGATGGCATACTGGTCGCTGGAACAGGCCAAGCTCGGTAAGGGCAAGCCGCCGCGCTTTCAGGGCAAGGTGGTGCTGGTCACCGGCGGCGCGGGGGCGATTGGTCTTGCCACCGCGCGGGCTTTCGCGGCGGAAGGCGCGGCGATCTTCCTTGTCGACCGCGACGAGGCGCTGCTTGACGCCGCCCTGAAGGCGCTTGGCCGCGATCATGGCGGCATCAGCTGTGACATCACCGCGAAAGGCGCGGCAGAGGTCGCGGTCGAGGCCTGCGTGGCACGCTTCGGCGGGCTCGATATCCTGGTGTCAAATGCAGGTGCCGCGATCACAGGCGAGATTGCGACCCTGCCCGACGACACGCTGCGCCAGAGTTTCGAGCTGAATTTCTTTGCGCATCAGGCCTTTGCCCAGGCCGCCGTCGCGGTGTTCCGCGCCCAGACCGCCGCGCGCGGCACACGCGGCGCGGGCGATGCCGGGCAGATCCTGATCAATGTCTCGAAACAGGCGGTGAACCCGGGCAGGAATTTCGGCGCTTATGGGTTGCCCAAGGCAACGACCTTCTTCCTTCTGCGCCAGCTCGCGCTGGAACTCGGGGCCGAGGGCATCCGCGTGAACGGGATCAATGCCGACCGCATCCGGTCGGGCCTTCTGACCGGCGAGATGATCGCGGCGCGCTCCGCCGCGCGTGGTCTTGATGAGGCGAGCTATATGGGCGGCAACCTGCTGGGCCGCGAGGTCGAGGCGGGCCATGTTGCGCAGGCCTTCACCGCGCTGGCGGCGTCGGCCCGCACCACCGCGCATGTGATGACGGTGGATGGCGGCAATATCGAAGCGGCTTTGCGCTGACGCGAAAGCGCGCGGCGGGGCCTAGCCCTCGCCGCGACGCGGACGCTGCGCGAAGACACTGGCCAGCGCCAGCAACCCCGATCCGACCATCAGAAACACCGAAACGGCATTCAGGACCGGCGTCGAGCCGACTTTGACCATGCGGTCATACATGGTGATGGTCAGCGGCGCGTCTGAGCCGACCAGCATCAGGGTCGTGTTGAAATTCTCGAACGAGACCAGGAAGGCCACCACAAAGCCGGAAAACAGCGCCGGGGTAAGGTATGGCAGCGTCACCGTCGCCAGCACCCTGATGCGCGAGGCGCCAAGGTTCAGCGCCGCCTCCTCCAGCGCGATGTCGAATTTGCGCAGCCGGGCCGAGATCACCAGCGTCGTGATCGTCACCAGGAAGGAAAGCTGCCCCAGAATCACCAGCAATACGCCCGGGCGCAGGAAATCCCATTCCCACCAGAAGGCATCGCTGACGCCATTCGCGATCATGCTGGAAAACACCAGGATCGAGATCCCGAGGATCACGCCCGGGATCACCAGCGGCACGATCATCAGCACGTAAAGCACGTTTTTGAAGGGGAAGCTCTTCCGCTCGAACAAAAACGCATTGCAGGTGCCGATCACGACCGCCAGGCCCGAGACGATCAGCCCGATCCAGAGCGAATTGATCAGCCCCGCCATCAGACGGCGGTCATGGAACAGGCCGATCACCGGCTCTTCGCTGCCGAAAAACCAATTGAGCGTAAAGCCCTTCCACGGCAAGGCCGGGAATTGCGAGTCGTTGAAGGCAAAGATCGCGGCGGCGATCAGCGGCGCGGCGAGGTAGAAGAAAAAGGCCAGCATATAGCCGAGATAAAGGCCACGCATCAGACCGGAACGGGGGGCGGCGACGTTCATCCTCTCACTCCTTCGCCACGGTGGAGGCAAGGTTCTGCCCGGTCAGCCGCAGCCCGAGCCAGACCACGCCCGAGGTGAAGACCAGCAAAAGCACACCGAATGTCGCCCCGGATTCCCAGTTATAGCGGGTGACGAATTGCTCGTAGATCTGCTCGGTGAACCACATGGAATTTTTGCCGCCCAGAAGGATCGGCGTCAGATAGCTGCCCGCCGCAAGCATGAAGGTGATGATGCAGCCCGCAACGATTCCCGGCATTGCATAGGGAATGACGATACGGCGAAACACGGTGATCCGGCTGCCGCCGAGATTGTAACCGGCCTCAAGCAGCGCATTATCCATCCCGTCCAGCGTCGAGACCAGCGGCACGATCATGAACAGAACCACCGTATAGACCATGCCGATCACGACTGTGACGTCGTTATACAAAAGCTCGACCGGGCCCGAGCTCAGCCCCGCCCATTGCAGCGCGCCCGAGATGATCCCGGTCTCGCGCAGCAACAGGATCCAGCCGAAAGCGCGTACCAGATCCGACACCCAGAGCGGGATCAGGCACATCAGGAACAAGGCCGCGCGCGACCGCTGCCGTGCAATTTTCGCGATATACCAGGCGACCGGAAAGCCGATGAAAAGCGCAAGGATCGTGACCAGAACCGAGATCCAGGCGGTGCGCAACAGCGTGTTCCAGTAGATCGGCTCGCGGAAGAAATCGAAGTAATTGCCGAAACCGAACGCATATTCGCGCGGCCCCAGCTTTTCGCGCAAGGAGAGCCAGCCGACACCGATCTGCGGCAGGATGATCAGAAGGATGATCCACAGCGCAAAGGGCGCGAACAGCAGGATCAGCGTCAACCGGCTAGCGTCAGAGCTTTTCATCCCTCACCCCGCCTCTGGCGCCGGAAAGGCCAGCGCATGTGTAGAGCGGAAGAAGGCCGTCACGCTGTCACCGCGCGCGACCGGGGTGGTCGCATCCATTACGCTTTGCGCGATCTCGATCAGCCGGCCCGAGCTGCGCAACAGGATCCGCGAATTGGCGCCATTGAACAAAAGGCTGTCAATTTCACCCGCAAGCTGGTTGCCGCCTTCGACAGGCGTGAGGGAAATTGTCTCAGGGCGGAAAAACACCTCGACGCGGCTGCCTGCGGCCAGGGTCGCGCCCTGGCGGGCAATGGTTTCCGGCCCGCCGTCCAGCACGATCCGCGCCTCATCGCCGCTGAGCGCCGTCACCCGGCCCGCCCAGCGGTTGGTGTCGCCCACAAAGCCCGCGACAAAGCCCGATCCCGGCTGGTTATAAAGCTCTTTCGGAGTGCCGATCTGTTCGAACCGACCGGCATTCATCACCGCGACATTGTCAGACATCACCAGCGCTTCGGACTGATCATGGGTGATATAGAGGAAGGTCGTGTTGAACTGATGCTGCAAGAGCTTCAGCTCGATCTTCATCTGCTCGCGCAGTTTCAGATCCAGTGCGCCAAGCGGTTCATCGAGCAAAAGGACATCCGGCTCCAGCACCATGCAGCGTGCGATGGCGATGCGTTGTTTTTGCCCGCCAGAAAGTTGCGCGACCTGCTTTTCCTGCACCCCCGGCAGCCCGATCCGCGCCAGTACATCCGCGACCTTGCGCGCAATTTCCGAACGGCTCTCGCCCCTGCATTTCAGACCATAAGCGATATTCTCGCCGACATTCATCATCGGAAACAGCGCCAGATGCTGGAACACCATCTTGACCGAACGCCTGTTCGGCGGCACCTCCAGCACCGATTTGCCTTTGATGCGGATATCGCCGGAATCCGGCGTCTCGAACCCCGCGATCATCCGCATCAATGTGGTCTTGCCACAGCCCGATGGCCCGAGGATCGAAAAGAATGACCCGCGCGGCACGGTGAAAGAGACGTCATTCACGGCCCTGTGGCGACCAAAAACCCTGGTCAGGTTCACACATTCCAGATCATGCATAGGGGGCTCGTCAAAGGTAAGTAGCGGCGGGGACAGGCGGGGATACGCCTGTCCCGGTGTCATAAGGGGGCCTCAGTTCCCCGAAGCGGCTTTGATACGCTCCAGCACCTTGCCTTCGATATCTTCCAGCCCCGGGGGGATATTGGCGAAGAATTTCATATTCGCGATGGCTGCATCGTCAAAGGCCAGCTTGACCGCAACCTTCTTCGCCTCAGGCAGAAGTTCGATCCCGCCCTCGACCGCAGCAATCGCACCGGTCGAATCCGACATGATGGTCACGATTTCGGGGCGCATCACGAAATTGATCCACTTGTAGGCGGCGTCATCGGCGCGACCCTTGGCGGGGATCACAAAGGTGTCGATCCAGGTCAGTGCGCCCGAAGCCGGCGGCACATAAACAAGGTTCTGGTTCTCGCCATAAAGCTTGAACGCGGTGGAATCCCAGGATTCAGACGCCACAACCTCGCCCGACAGCAGAAGCGTCGAGAGGTCGTCGCCACCATTCCAATAGGTCTTGATCACCGATTTACAGGCGATCATCTTATCGGCCACCTTGTCGAGCATCTCGCTATAGGCCGCCGTGTCAGAGTAAAGCGCGAAAGGGTCATAGCCGAGCGAGAAGCCCATCCCGAGAAGGATCGTCCGGCGCAGGCGCATCGAGGTCTTGCCCTTATATTCCTCTTTGCACAGATCGGACCAGTCCTTCACATCTGCCGCTTTGGTCACATCGACCACAAGGCCGGACGTACCCCATTGATGCGGCACGCCGTAGACGGCGCCATCGATGGTGGTATTGGCTTTGACGGCCTCCAGCAGGTTGGCCTGCATCTTGCCGGTCTCGATCTGCGACAGATCCAGCGGCTTGTAGATCTCGAACTCGCTTTGCGCCGCGAAGATGCGGTCATGGCTGGGCTGCGCAAGATCAAAGCCCGCACCGCCGGTGGCGCGCAGCTTGGCAACCATTTCCTCATTGTTGGAAAGGGTCACCTCGACCTTGATATCGGGATATTCCTTTTCAAAAAGCGCGATCACATTGTCAGGCGCATAGCCGCCCCAGGTCAGAAGACGCAGCGTCTCGGCCTGGGCTGCGCCGATGCAAAGGGCGGTGGCGCAGGCGGACGCGGCAAGCAGCCGTGCAAACAGGGTTGTCCTGGCAGTCATTGTTCACTCCCTATGTTGATCCGGCGGGGCATCAATGACCCCGCTCGTATTTTATAAGCTCTGACTATGTGGCCCGGCGTGACAGGGGCTAAGGTCCACTTTCGAAGAAACATGAGACCGCTTTTGCCAGCCCGCGGCGCGGGCTCAGAGATCCGATATGTCTGACATCTGCCAGGCCGATTTCGCCAGCCATTCCGGCGCGATCTCGACGCCCCAGCCCGGCCGGTCGCTGATGGTGACCTGGCCCGCTTCGACCCGGTAGGGGTCTTCGGTGTAAAGCCCGTATTGCCAGGGGTAGTAATCCGGCCCCTCGATCGAGAATTCGAGATATTTGCCCGCCCCTTCGATGGCGCGCAGAAGATGCATGGTGAACAGCGTCACCAGCCCCTGATTGGCGGCATGGGGCGTGACCGGCAGGCCGGCCGCGCGGGCCATTTCGCAGACTCTGAGCGTGCGGCTGATCCCGCCCAGATAAAGAATATCGGGCTGCACGATATCGACCACGCGGTCGGTGATCATCTGCCGCCAGACCGGCATCTCGCAATCCTGCTCGCCGCCGGTGACCGCGATGGGTTTGTCCGCCAGCGCACGGGTGACTTCGGCGGTCTGGTCCAGTTCCCAGTAGAGACAGGGTTCCTCGAAATGTTCGATCCCGTTGTCGAGCAGGATATCCGCAACCTGGATCGCGCGGCGCGGCGAAAAGCCGGAATTGGCATCGACCAGCAGCGCTGCATCCGGGCCGAGCGCCTTCCGGATCGTCGGGATGATTTCCTCGGTCCGGCCCGGCCACTCATCGATGTCATGACCATATTCGGCCGCGATGCGGAACTTGAAGGCATCAAAGCCGAACTCGCCCTGAAGGCGGCGGAAGCGCTCGGCCTCCTGCACAGGCGTGATATCGCGCTTCATCGACGAGGCGTAGCAGCGCAAGGGCCCCGGGCTGCCACCGATCAGCGAACAGACCGGCAGACCGGCCTCTTTGCCGCGCAGATCCCAGAGCGCGGTGTCAAACCCGCCAATGGCGCGCTTCAGATACGAGCCGGGGAATTTATGCTCGCGCTCGAACACTTTGTCGGTCAGCGCGTCGAGATCGTCAAACTCCACCCCCAGCACCCAGGGCGCAACCTGGCGGTGCAGCACCTGGGCGGTGATGTCGGAATTATAAGTCGAGACCTGGCCCCAGCCGGTCGCGCCGCTGGCATCCGTGATCCGGACAAAACCGATATAGCGCGACGAAAAGGTCTCGATACGGGTGATCTTCACGGGGTCGGTCCTCTCTTAAGGCTGGCCTCTTGCAGCGGGCCTCTTTGTGGCGACAAGATTGCCCCGGGCCAGGTGCGTCGGATAAGGTCCACTTTCGAAATTGTCGGAAGCCGGTTACAGCCGGGCGACCGGAGGAAGGGACAGGGATTTGGTCAAACGCTCATCTGGAGAGTTGCTCTTCGGTCTGCGCATCGACCGCAGCCTGCCTGCCTCGATCACCCTGCAGGTCTGTGCGGCTTTGCGCGGACTGATCCTTGCGGGCGATCTCGCGCCCGGGCGGCGCCTGCCGTCAAGCCGCAGCCTCGCCCGGGATCTCGATATTTCGCGCACGACGGCTGTGGCGGTCTATGACCGGCTTTTATCCGAAGGGCTGATCGAGGCGCGAACCGGGTCAGGGTCCTACGTTTCAGCCCAGGCCGGGGCAAGGCTGCCGCAGGGGATCATCGGGGTCGAGCCGCCGCCGGAGGCCCGCACAGCCCGGCTCTCGACCGCCATCGACACTGCCTCGCAGCGCTTTCACCAGCGCCTGCCGCATCCGCATCAGCCCCGCGCCTTTGTCACCGGCCTCCCCGATTTCGACAGTTTCCCGCTGGCGATCTGGGCGCGCCTGACCGCCAGCCACTGGAGATCGTCGCGCAACCGCATCCTTGGCTATGCCGAACCCGAGGGCGATCCGGAGCTGCGCCGCGCCATTGCCGATCACCTGCGCGCCAATCGCGGCATCGCCTGCGAGGCGGAACAGATTTTCATCACCGCAGGCGCCCAGCAGGCCTTTGACGTGATCGGCCGCGTGCTGTTGAACCCCGGCGATCCGGTCTGGTTCGAGAACCCCGGCGCCATTGGTGCCCGCAACAGCCTGATTGCCTGCGGGGCTGACATGATTCCGGTTCCGGTCGATGACGAGGGGCTGGACGTGGCCGCTGGCCTTGCCCGCGCGCCTGCTTTCCGGCTGGCCTTTGTCACGCCCTCGCATCAGCATCCGACCGGGGCCGAGATGAGCCTTGCACGGCGCGCGGCGCTGTTGCGCGCCGCCTATGACTGCGACGGCTGGATCATCGAAGATGATTACGACGGCGAGTTTCGCTATGACGGGCGACCGCTGCCGACACTGAAAAGCGCCGACCGTGCAGATCGGGTGATCTATGTCGGCACCTTTTCCAAAAACCTGTTTCCCGCGCTGCGGCTGGGCTTTTACATCGCACCGCCGCCGCTGGTCGATGTGTTCTCGCATGTCTCGCGCGCCTTCCTGCAAGGCGTCTCGCCTGACAGCCAGGCGGTGCTGGCCCGTTTTATCGCCGAGGGCCATTTCGCCACCCATCTGCGCCGGATGCGCGAAATCTATGCCGCGCGCCACATGGCCTTTGCCGAGGCTGCGGCGACCCGGCTTGACGGGCTGATGGAACTGCGCGCCTCGCCCGCCGCAGGGTTTCACCGGATCGGCACGTTCCGGCATCCCGCTTTGTCCGAGCCCGCCGTGGTCAGCGCCTGCGAGACGGCGGGGCTTATCGTCTCGGGCCTTGACCGCTTTCGCTTTGGCCCTGACCCCTGCCCCGCCGGGCTGGTGCTGGGGGTGACGGCGGTGCCGCCCCGCACGATCCAGCGCGGGGTCGGGGTGCTCGCCTCGGTGCTCGAAGCGCAGATCGCCGCTGAAACCGGTTAACGGTCCCCGAGGATCATCGCTGCGGCGCGGTCGGCGAGCATGATCACCGGCGCGTTGATATTGCCGGAGGTGACATTCGGGAAGGCCGAGGCATCCACCACCCGCAACCCTTCGATCCCGTAAAGCCGCAGCTTCGAATCGACCGCATTGGTTCCGTCATCCGGCCCCATCCGGCAGGTCCCGCAGGCATGGAACACACTGCCGGCGCGGGCGCGGATATCGGCGATCAGCGCCTCTTCATCCCTGATATCCGGACCGGGCTGCATCTCGGCCTCGATATAGCGGGCGATCTCGGGGCGTTCCGCAATGCGCCGGATCAGCCGCACCCCGTCAAGCATCTGCTCCATATCGCCCGGTGCAGAGAGGTAATCCGGCTCGATCACAGGCGGCGCATTCGGGTCGGTTGATGCCAGACTGATCCGGCCACGGCTTTGCGGCCGGCAGGGCTGGATACCGATGAAAAACCCCGGAAACGGATCCGGCAGCGTCAGTCGCCGCCTGCCCGGCGTCGGCTTTGAATAGCTGACCGGCGAGAAATAAAGCTGCTGATCCACCCGGTCGAGCCCGGGGCGCGAACGGACGAACCCGCCCGCCTGGTTGACCGAAATCGCCAGCGGCCCATCGCGCAAGAGCAGGTATCTCAGCCCCAGCATCGCCCGCCCGAGCCAGGGCCTGAGCTGCGTGTTCAGCGTCGGCACTTTCGAGCGGAAGAGATAGTCGATCCCCAGATGGTCCTGAAGATTGGCGCCAATGGCCGGCAGGTCGCGGATCACGCCCACATCCCGGCTTTGCAGCAGCGCCCCCGGTCCGAGGCCGGACCGTTGCAGGATCACCGGCGACAGCACTGCGCCCGCAGACAGGATCACCTCGGCCCGCGCCGTGGCGGTCATGACCTGGCCATCCCGCGCGTATTCAACACCCGTAACGCGCCCCTCCGAAATCGTCAGGCGGTTCACCAGCGCACCAGTCTCGACCCGCAGATTGGCGCGCCGCATTGCCGGATGCAGGAAGGCGGTGGCTGCAGAAGACCGCAGCCCCCTGGCCGCGCTGATCTGGTAGATCGAGACACCTTCCTGCGTCGCGCCATTGTAATCCGGGGTCTCACTGAACCCCGCGCTTTTCGCCGCCGCCAGCCAGTCGTGGCTGAGCGGATGGACCGAAGCGCCCATTTCCCCGACCTTCACCCCGCCCGAACCACCGCGCCAGGCATCCTCGCCGCCCTCCCAGGTCTCGATCGCGCGAAAATGCGGCAGCACATCGTCCCAGCCCCAGCCGGGATTGCCATGCGCCTGCCAGTCGTCGAAATCACTGTGCTGACCACGCACCCAGACCATCGCATTGATCGAGGAAGACCCGCCCAGCACCTTGCCGCGCGGCCAGTAAGATTGCCGCCCGGCCAGCGCCGCTTGCGGGCCGGTCCAGAAACACCAGTTCACCTTCGGATTGTAAAAGCTGTGGCCATAGCCGGCCGGCATCCGGATCATGAACCGCCGGTCGCTGCCGCCGGCCTCCAGAACCAGGACAGAGAACCTGCCCGAGGCACTCAGCCGTTCCGCCAGAACCGAGCCGGCCGATCCAGCCCCGATGATGATATAGTCAAACGCAGCCATGGTCCCACCGCTCTGATCCCGGTCAGAGGCTTATCCCCTGCCGCGCGGTTCAGGAAAAGCCATTGCGGCGAAATGACCGGACCATTCCGGTTCCTGCGGCCCGGCCCCTTACGCCTCAGCCCGGAAGCGCGAAAGGGTTGAACCCGGTGCGGCCAAAGCCTTCAGACACCGCTGCATCATCCAGCACCAGGCTGGCCAGATCATCGGCCACGGTCTCGATATCCGGGTCACGCTCGGCGCTGATCACTTTGAGATAACCGCCACAGTCATTGCAGGCCTCGGCCCGGATCGCCGCTTCGGGCGTGTCGAAACTGAGGTAATCCAGCTGCCCCGCTTCGCCGCAACAGGAACATTTCGCCCGCACCATATGCCATTCGCAATCGCATAGCGCGCAATGCAGATAGCGCAGCCCCTGGCGTTCGCTGGTATGGATATGGCTTGCCACCGGGTGCGAACCGCAGATCGGGCAATATGTCGTTTCCTCATCGCCCATCGGCGGCAAGGGCGCGGCACGGGCGGCCTGGGCCACCTCAACCGACAAGGCAGCCCAGATAAACGGAGCCAGCGCCGGATCGACTGCGTCGAAACGGCTTTCGGTCAGGGCCACAGCGGCTGTGATCTTGTCGGCTTCGGGCAGCGCAGCAAGACGGTCGAGATGCGGATGGACCCCTTCGGGAACGCGCCCGCCAATCTGCGTGATCATCGTTTCAAGCCCCGGGAGCCAGCATCCCGATACCGCGATACGGGCGGCGTCAACCGGCTCTGTCCCCGTATAACTGGCCCTGATCGCGGCGTGCTGCGCGAACGCAATCTCAGCCGCAAGGTTCAGGAATGCCGAAAGCTCATGCCCCTCGGCCAGAGCCCGCAGCCGCGTCGCGCGGGCGGTATAAAGCGCGCCGAGATCCTCGCGCAGGATCGGGTCGAAATGGCGCGCCTCGGGGATGGGGTGGATGCTCAATGGTCGGCCTTCCCGGATTCAACTTCTTCGGCCCAGCGGTCATGGTGCTGCGCCGCCCAGCGTTTCGAGACATAGCCCGTCACCATGCCCGTGATCGAACCCCTGACCCAGATCGCAAGATAGATATGCCCGAGGATCAGGAGGATCAGCCCGATCCCGGCCACGGAATGCGCGAGGATGGCAAGGCGCAGCACCCAGATCGGGAAATATTCCGCGAAATAGGCGCGCCACATGATCAGGCCGGAAATCAGCAGCGCCACAATCGAGGCCATGATCAGCCAGAAGAGCACTTTCTGCCCGGCATTGTATTTGCCGATCCGCAGTTTGCGGGAGTGATCGCCCGCCAGCACCGGCACCACGTTCTTAAACCAGATCTTATCGGTCCGGGCCGGCAGATTGTGATGCATGAAACGTTTGAACATGTAGCAAAGCCCGAGGAACACCGCGATCCCGAAGAACGGGTGCAGCACCCGCGCCATCTGGGGCGAGCCGAGGAAACCGGACAGCCAGGAAAAGGTCGGGAAGAACCAGGAGATCCCCGAAGTTGCGGCGAAAAAGAAGCACAGAACGATGCTCCAGTGGCAAAGCCGCTCAAGGAATTTCGTGCGCAGGATCTGGTCTTTTTTGGGTTTTGCCATGGCGTGCCCCTCACTCTGCCGCGTGCTGCGGGAAAGGTGTGACATTGTCCGGCGGCGCTTCCGGCAGCATGCCATCCGAGCCTTCGGGGTGGTCATCATCATCGGTGGTATTGGGGCCAACCCCGATGAAATGCGCCGCCATCGCGCCAACCGCGACCGCACCGGCAACGGCAGCGGCGGGTTTCAGCAGATCCTTCCAGCCCTCAACGATGGGCGAGATTTTCGGATCTTTCGGCAGGCCGGCATACCGCTCGGGGTCGTCGGCGTGCTGGAGCACATACATCACATGGGTGCCACCAACGCCTGCGGGGTCGTAAAGACCGGCATTGTCATAGCCGCGCTCGTTCAGCTCGGCGACACGGGTCGCGGCGAGGTCTTTCATTTCCTCTTTCGAGCCGAAAGCAATCGCGCCGGTCGGGCAGGTTTTCGCACAGGCCGGGGCCTGGCCCACCGCCAGACGGTCAGAGCAAAGCGTGCATTTATAGGCCTTGTGATCGGTCTTCGAGATGCGCGGCACGTTGAAGGGGCAGCCCGCGACGCAATAGCCGCAGCCGACGCAGAGGTCGCTTTGGAAATCGACCACGCCATTGGCATATTGCACAATCGCGCCGGGGATCGGGCAGGCTTTCAGACAGCCAGGATCCTCACAATGCATACAGCCATCCTTGCGGATCAGCCATTCGAACTTGTCGTTTTCATCGACATGTTCTGTAAAGCGCATCAGCGTCCAGGTCTCGGGATGCAGATCGGCGGGGTTGTCATAGACACCCACATTGTTTTCGACCGGGCCGCGCAGATCATTCCATTCATTGCACGCGACCTGACAGGCCTTGCAGCCGATACAGATCGAGACATCGATCAGTTTGGCGACCTCCATCTGGTGGTCCCGGATCTGGGGGGCCGGGGTCAGATCAGAGGTCGCCGAGCGGCGGACGATGTTTTGCGAGTTCATGCCAGTTCCCCCACCGCTTTTTCGACATTGACAAGGAAGGCTTTGAATTCAGGCGTTTGCGAGTTCGCGTCGCCGACGCCCGGCGCCAGCGTATTGGCGAGATAGCCCTTGCGGGTCGCGCCCTCGAACCCCCAGTGACAGGGGATTCCGATCTGCTCGACTTCCTGGCCCGCCACATTCAGCGTCCGCATCCGTTTGGTGACCACGGCTTTTGCAGTGATATAGCCACGTTTGGTCGTCACCTTGACGGTATCGCCATGTTTGATGCCTTTTTCCGCCGCCAGCTTTTCCCCCATTTCGATGAATTGCTCGGGCTGCAGCATGGCGTTCAGATGGCTGTGTTTCGTCCAGTGGCGGAACAGCTCGGTCACCGAATAGGTCGTTGCCACATAGGGGTAATCGGTCCGGTTCCCCATCCGCTCGCGGTCATTCTGGAAGATGCGCGCGGTCGGGTTGTGCGTCACGACCTCATGCAGCGGGTTTTTGGCAATCGGGCTTTCCACCGGCTCGTAATGTTCGGGGAAGGGCCCATCATTCATACCCTTCTCGGAAAACAGCCTGCCAACCCCTTCGGGAAGCATGATAAACGGCGCGGCATCGGCCCCGGGCGGAATGGTCGCCGGGAAGTCGGGCACGTCGGAGCCAACCCATTTCTCGCCATTCCAATGCAGGATCTGGCGGTCCGGATCCCAGGGATTGCCGTCTTTATCCATGCTCGCGCGGTTGTACAAAAGCCGCCGGTTCGCAGGCCAGGCCCAGGACCAGCCGGGGGTATTCCCCAGCCCGGTATCGGTATTGTCTCGATTGGCCATCTGGTTGCCCTTTTCGGTCCAGGACCCGGCAAAGACCCAGCAGAAGCTTTGCGTCGTGCCGTCATCGCGCAGCTGGCCAAAGTTATCCAGGAGCTGGCCTTTGCGCAGGATCTGGACGCCGTTCTCGTCGAACACATCCTCCAGCGCATAGCCATTGGCCTCTTTCGCCATTTCTTCGGGATGCGGGAAATATGGGTCGTGATAGGTCTCGTGATCCCAGGTCATATGCAGAACCTGCTCCGGGCAGGCGCCGCCTTCGGCCTCATAAAGCCGCCGCAGCTCCATCATGATACCGCCAAGGATCGCCGGGTCATGGCGCGCCTCGCCCGGCGGTTCCTGCCCGGCAAAGTGCCATTGCAGCCAGCGACCCGAGTTCACAATCGCCCCGTCTTCCTCGGCAAAACAGTTCGAGGGCAGGCGGAAGACCTCGGTCATGATCTCCTCGGTCGGGACATCATTGAACCGGCCTTCGTTGCGCCAGAAATTCGAGGTCTCGGTTGCCAGCGGGTCGATGATCACCAGAAACTTGAGGTTCGCCAGCGCCTTAGAGGTCTTGTTCTTATCCGGCATCGCCGCCAGCGGGTTGAACCCTTGGGCGATATAGCCGTTGACCTGGCCATTATACATCATGTCGAAATAGGCCAGCATGTCATAGCTGCGATCCCATTTCGGCAGGAGGTCGAAGGCGAAGTCATTCTCCTTCGTAGCGTGATGGCCGTATTGGTTCTTCAGATAAGAGATGAAGAATTTCGGCGTGTGTTTCCAGTAATTGACCTGGCCGGGCGTGACATCCTTCGGCGTGGTCTCATCCAGATATTGCGCAAGGCTGGTCTGCTTGTCCGAAGGCAGGTTCATATAGCCCGGCACGCGCAAGGACAGCAGGCCAAGGTCGGTATAGCCCTGGATATTCGAATGCCCGCGCAGCGCGTTCACGCCACCACCGGCCATGCCGATATTCCCGAGCAGCAGCTGGATCATCGCCGCACCCCGGATGATCTGCGCGCCGCCGGTATGGTGGGTCCAGCCAAGCGCATAGAGCCAGGTCATGGTCTTGTTTTTGGCTGAACAGGATCCGATCACCTCGGCGATCTGCAGGAAATCGGCTTTTTTGACGCCGGTGATCTCCTCGACCATTTCAGGTGTATAACGGTCGACATGGGCCTTCAGCAGTTGCAGGACCGACCGCGGATGCGTCATCGTCTCATCACGCAAAGCCAGCCCGTCTTCGCCGCGCGCATAGGTCCAGGACGTCTTGTCGTAGCTGTTGCTCTCGGCATTGAAGCCCGAGAACACACCCTCATCAAAGGCGAAATCATCACGCACGATCAGCGCGGCATTGGTGTAGTCGCGCACATATTCATGCTGGATCTGACCCGTCTCAAGCAGATAGCGCACCATTCCCATCAGGAAAGCCGCATCAGAACCTGCCCGGATCGGCGAGAAGATATCGGCGACCGACGCCGTCCGGTTGAACCGCGGATCGACCACGATCACCTTGGCCTTGTTCTTGATCTTGGCCTCGATCACCCATTTGAACCCCACCGGATGCGCCTCGGCCGGGTTGCCGCCCATCACGATCACCACATTGGCGTTCTTGATATCGACCCAATGGTTCGTCATCGCCCCGCGCCCGAAGGAGGGCGCCAGCGCCGATACCGTCGGCGCATGGCAAAGCCGCGCCTGGCAGTCGATCCCCAGCATCCCCAGAGCGCGGGAGAATTTGTAATCCAGCACGCCGGTCTCGTTCGAGGCCGCAGACGAGGCCAGCATCCCCGAGGAAAGCCAGCGGTTTACCAGCTGCCCCTGTTCGTTATGCGAGATGAAATTCGCGTCGCGATCATCCTTCAACAACCGCGCGATGCGTTTCGTCGCATCCTCCCAGCTGATCTTCACCCACTCGCTTGACCCGGGCGCGCGATATTCGGGATGCGTCAGCCGGCCTTTGGAATGGATCATATCCAGAAGCCCCGCCCCTTTCGGGCAAAGCGAGCCGCGCGAGACCGGGTGATCCGGGTCACCCTCGATATGGAAAATGCGCGGTTTGGCGTTTTTTGACCCGTCGCCAAGACTGTACATCAGAATGCCGCAACCGACCGAACAATAGGTGCAGTTGTTGCGGGTCTCTTTCGCGCGCAATAGCTTGAACGGCCGCACCCCCGCCGAGACCTGTGCCTCGGCAGTTGAAAGCCCCATCGCCTGAGCCGAAAGTGCCGCTGCTCCGGCGCCGAGGATTTTCAGTAAACCGCGACGCCCGATCTTTGTACTGGCACCATACATGGCAACCGCTCCTGCCCTTGACTGAGTGGGATTGTGTGCGATGGCACACCGTTACCCTGTCGCAGTAGCTGCCGGCTCCGGCAGCGGGCAAGACAGAAGATGCACAATGCAGGGCAGGGCCGCGACATGGTGCAGCATCCGCAGGCAGAATAAATTCCGAGGCAATTACATGGTCTTACCAACCCCCCGCCACGCAATGGATTTATTTTGTGATTTATAATGATTATGATGCAGTAAGCATTGATAATCATGAAACTGTGATATGGTGATTTCACCCGCCGCAGGAAGCAGCCGGGCCGAATGACCCGGACAGACAAAGGCACGATGGTGTTTGATGTGCCGTTTTGGCTGTGATTCGTCAGTTTCGTTATGTATATGAAAACATATCGTTCCCGGGTATACCAGCCCTGCCACCCTCCGAGCTCTGCCAGCGACCCCGCATCTGAACCCCGGACATTGCCATGCTGATCCGCCATCTCGACTTCTTCGTGACCCTTGCCGAGGAAGAGCATTTCGGACGCGCGGCCGAACTCTGCGGTGTCAGCCAGCCTGCCTTGTCTCTGGCGATCCGCAAGCTCGAGGATGATCTGGGGATGCCCCTGATCCTGCGCGGCCAGCGCTTTCAGGGCCTGACCGCCGAAGGCGAGAAAGTGCTGATCTGGGGGCGTCAGATCCTCTCGGATTATGGCAATCTGCGCGCCGATCTGTCAGGGCGCCGCAAAGGCGGGCTGACAGGGGTGCTTCGGTTGGGGGTTGCCGCCTCGGCCATGCCGATGATGGCGCAGTTCTGTGAGTATTTCGAGGCCCGCAACCCGCTGGCGCGCATCCAGATTTCGCTCGCGGATGGCGCGGGGATTGAGGCCGGCCTGACTGACTTTTCGCTGGATGGCGGCTTTGGCTGGCTGCCCGCACGCAGGGCAAAATCAGACCAGGCGCATCACCTGCCGCTTTGGCAGATGCGGCTGTATTTTGCCTGCCGCAAGGACCACCCCTTTGCTGCGGGCGGGCCGGTCAGCCTGGCCGATGTGACCACGCAACCGCTTTGCCTGACCGCTGATCTGCCGCTCCTGCGCCCGGCGCTGAAACCTGCGATCCTTTGTTCCGGGCTGGATGGGGTTCTGGCGCATCTGCGTTCGGGCGCCTGGTGCAGCCTGGTGCCCGACAGCCTGACGGCGCTGCTGGCGGAGCAGGACGAGATCCGGCTCCTGCCAGTCAGCGACCAGGGCGAAAGCCATAGCCTTGGCGCGCTTTTGATCCGGCGCGAGCCGCAGGCCCCGATGGTGCGCGCCTTTGAAGAGGCGCTGAGCGGGTTTTCCGGCCAGATGGCGGCCTGACCCTTCGCAGCACCGCCCCTGATCCCAACCTTGTTCCGGCCCGGTCAAAATGCCAGACACGGGAAGAGCACGTCCCCGAGGAGACCGCCGCGTGACCCTTTCCGACCGCCCCCTGACACGCACCGCCAACCCGCCCGGCTTCGCGGCAAAGCTGGCGCGCGTTTCGGTGCTGGTGGTGGATGATGAGCCGGGGATGCGCAATTTCATGGCGCGGATCCTTGGCCCGCAATGCCGGCGGATCGAACTGGCGGCCTCGGTCCAGGAGGCGCAGGAATGGCTCGCGGTCGAGCCCTTCGATGTGATCGTCCTGGATAACATCCTCGGGAATGAGCGCGGCCTTGACTGGCTGGTGACACAGCGCGCGCGCGGCATCGTGCCGCCGGTGATCCTGATCTCGGCCTTTGCCGATCTGGAAATCGCCATCGAGGCGATGCAGGCCGGCGTGGTCGATCTGATCCTCAAACCCTTCCGGTCGAACCAGTTGCTGACAGCGGTGGCGCGCTCGGCCGAACAGGCGCGGCTGATGGGCGAGAACCAGGTCCTGAAACACGAGCTGCGGCGCGGCTCGGAAATGACGCCCGGCCCGGTTGCGCTGATCGGCACTTCGCCCGGGATCACCGCCATTCGTGAGACCATTGCACGGGTGGCGCCCTTGCCGTCTTCGGTCTTGCTGACCGGCCCTTCGGGCAGTGGCAAAGAGGTCGCGGCACGGCTGATCCATGCGATGTCGGACCGCCGCGATGCGCCTTTCGTGCCCGTCAACAGCGCGACCCTGAATGAGGACCATGCCGAAGCCGATCTCTTCGGCGAGGTCGGGGGCGAGCGGCGCGGGTTCTTTCTTCATGCCCAGGGCGGCACATTGTTTCTGGATGAAATCTCAGAGCTGCCGCTGTCGATCCAGGCCCGGCTGCTGCGCGTCCTGGAAGACCGCCGCATCCGCCCGGTCGGCGCCGAACGCGAGCTGCCGGTCGATATCCGCCTGATATCCGCGACCAATGCCGATCCGGCGATGCTGGTCGCAACCGGAAAGCTGCGCGAGGATCTCTGGCACCGCATAAATATCCTTCAGCTGCCGATGCCGCCGCTGGCCGCGCGCGGGCGCGATGTGGTCGACCTTGCCGCGCATTTCATGGAGGCGCTGTCGGGCCGGCTCGGCATGCCCCCGGTCGCGATCACACCCGAGGTCGAAGCCGCCCTGATGGCGCGGCCCTGGCCCGGCAATGTGCGCGAACTGAGAAACCTGGTGGAGCGGGCGCTGATCCTCGGGGCCTTTCCGCCCGATCTGATGGGGCAGTGACATGGCGCGGCCCGGCGGCTGGCCTTCGGTACGCGGACGCCTGCTGATCATCGCGCTCTTGCCGATGCTGGTTCTGACCCCGATCCTGTTGGGGATCACCATGCAGCGCTGGCTGAACAGGACCGACCAGATCCTCGCCGCGCGGGTCACCAGTGACCTGACTGTCGGGCGGCAATATCTTGACCATCTCACCGCCAATACCGCGCGCGACGTGGCGGCGATTGCCCGCTCGGCCGCGTATCGCGATGCGTCAGCGGCAGAGATGCCGGCCTTTCTGGAAGAAGCGCGGCGCCATGCCGGGCTGGATTTCCTGATGCTGACCAGCGCGCGCCTGCCCGGCGGGATCTTTGCCGTGCCAGAGGGCGGGCTGGCCGTTTTCACCCCTTCAGATCTGGAGCAGCTTTCCCCCGGACTTGCCGCCCGTGCCCCGGTACCGCTGATCACAACCGAAGGCAGCCGCCCCACCGATGCAACCAGCGAGGATCGCGGGCTCGTGGTTCTGGCCACCGATTGGGTGATCCTGCCCGAAGGCGTGAACGGACTGCTGGTCGGCGGCATTCTTTTGAACCGAAATGAAGGTTTCATCGACCGCATCTCGGCGCTGGTCTATCCGGCAAGCGATCCGGCGCTGTCCGGTGAGATCGACGCAGAGCTTGATCGCGGCGTCATCACTCTGTTCCTCGGCGATACCCGCATCTCGACCACGCTGCGCCCCACCGGGTCCGAACGTGCCATCGGCACCCGCGCTTCTGCGGCAGTCTCGGCCCAGGTGCTGGGCATAGGCCGACCCTGGCATGACACCGCTTTCGTGGTGAATGGCTGGTATATCTCGGCCTATGAGGCATTGACGGATGTGCAGGGAAACCGGGTCGGGATGCTCTACGCCGGCATCCCGAAAGCGCCCTATACCGCTGCCCGCCAGGTGACACTGTTGATGATCGGCGCGGCCTTCCTGCTGGTCGGCGGGCTTTTCGTGCCGCTTGCACTCAGCTGGGCGCGCGGCATTTTCCGCCCGCTTGCGGCGATGCGGGACACGATCGCGCTGGTCGAGGCCGGCGATATGGGGGCACGCACCGGACCGGTTCCGGGCGCCGCTGAAATTGCCCTGGTTTCGACCCATCTGGATGAGCTGCTCGCCCTGCTGTCGTCTCGCGAGCAGGAGCTGCGCAATCTCAACGCCGATCTGAACGCCCGGGTCGAGGCGCGCACCCAGGACCTGACCCGCGCCAATCAGGCGCTTCAGATCACCAGCCGCCAGCTGATCCTTGCGGAAAAACTCGCCACCATCGGCGAGGTGACCGCCGGGGTCGCGCATGAGATCAACAACCCGCTGGCGGTGATTTCCGGCAATCTGGAAGTCATTCGCATGGTGCTGGCGGATCGC